>DASXTG010000207.1:0-5154 GCA_036505515.1 Candidatus Dormiibacterota bacterium
TGACATCTTCGACTTGGTGAGCATGTCTCCGGCCGACTTGTAAGGCGAGACCTGGATGAAATCGGCCTGGATCCCAAACCTGGCCAGACCATCCGCCAGAAACATGCCAGTCGTCGCGAAACCCAACGGCTGCACCATCCCGCCGGGCATCAGCAGGATCTCGTCGCATGCGCAGGCCAGGTAGTAGGTGCCCGTCGTGTAGAAAGGGGCCCACGCCACCACTCGCTTGTGCGCCGCGCGCAGTTTGCCGACCAGCTCACGTAGATCCTGAAGTGTTGCCATCGGCATCGGCACCGGCCGCAGGTGCAGCACCACACCCTTGGTTCTCGGCTCGCGGGCCAAAGCGTCGAACTGGTCGCTGAGCTGTTTGAGGCTGAGACGCGGCCTCGATACGAACCGCTGCCAGAAGGGTCCGGGCAGGTCCGGCAGGGCGGGGAGAGGGGCGTCGACTATGAAGACCGCGTACTCGGGTGGCTTCCCGATCGAACGTCGAACGCTGGAGAACAGCCACCAGAGGTACCGGAACGGATAGAGGATCACGATCCCGACTATTGTGCTTTGGAAGGCTGTGACCGAGTGATCGCACCCCTCACCCCGCCGCTGCGCGGCGGGGAGCTCCCCACAGGGTGGGGAGCGTCCGGCCCTCAGACTACTTTCGACACCTCGAGGTGCTCGTCCAGCTGTTCGCTGAGGCGCGCCGCGCCGTACTCGTGGCCAACGTGCTGGTGATAGGGGACGCCGGTGAAGAGGTGATGGCTCTTGGTCGGGATGTCCGCGTCCTTCGCCCACTCGTTGCGCTGGAGCTCCATGTAGCCCTCTTCCTTCCGCCCCTTGAGGTCTCTGAGCAGGAGGGACATTCCGTGGCCCGCCGCGTGCTGGAGGGCAAGCGTGATGAATATGAATCCAACCCCCAGCTCGCCGAGCTCGTCCCAGGTGATGGGATTCTTCTCGTTGAACCATTTGAACGATGACGAATAGTTGAACGCGAAGCGCGCCTTCGGAAAGCGCTTGCGTATCTCGCCGCAGAACTCCTCTGTGGGCCCGCGCTCCGCGGTCGGAAACTCGCACCACAGGAGGTCGGGCACTCCGCTGTCGAGATATCGCAGCCCGCGTTCGATCGCAAGCTGGATGCCGCGCTTTGACTCGGGCGCTTCGGTCGCCGACACGCCGTCGGTGCGCGCGATGATGACGAAGTCTTTGTGGCCGAGGTCATCGGCCGCGCTGCGCATCATCTTGAGCTTGCCGACGAACTCGGCGGCCGAGATCAGCGCCTTGCCGGCGATGTGGCCGCACCGTTTCGGCATGACCTGGTCCTCGAGGTGGGCGGCGGCCACGCCTGCCCGCACGTACAGGTCGACCGTCCGCTGGACGTTGAAAAGATTTCCGTAGCCGGCGTCCATGTCGACGACCACCGGCGGGATCTCGAGGTGGATCGGCGCCACTCCCTTCTCGGGGTCGCCGATCGCCATCGTCAGCTGGAACTTGCGGAGCGCGCTCACCGTTCGGCGCGCGCCGTCAGCGATCTCCACCGACGAGTACAGGTCCATATCGGTCGTGCCCAGATGCCCGATCGCGAACGAGTACCCACTGAAGTAGACGGCGTCGAACCCGTGGTACATCACCAGCTCGGCGCCCAGCGGGTCGTACACCCCGGGCCCGAAGACGTAGGGCTTGGAGGCGAGCAGGCGTCGCAGGCGCCGGCTGGGATCCTCGTTGCGTGATGCCGGCACTTTGTAGCCCTCCGGCAGGAGGGGCGTGGAGACAAGTTCCATCAATGGCTCCTCAGTTGCCTGATTCCCGGATAGGGAGCGTTACTCGTTCTCGTGGTCGCAGTTGCACGGCTCCGGGCACTCGCACTCGTGGAGGGAGGGCTCGCCGGTCGGCTCGAGGTCCTGCGATTGATCGTGTCTATCCATTCTATCCATGGCGACGACGCTATCAACCGCGTCGATATAAGTCAAATTGATTGATTTGATCGTCATGATCAAGAAAACCGATAGCTGTTCGGGAGTACCCGGAACGGCTAATCAGTCGTTCCGAGCAGTTCCAGGAACGCCGCCACGATGCCTTCGGGCTTGCCGGCGTCTCGACGCCGGTAGGCGACGATCGTGTTGTGCATCGGCGGGGAGTCCTTCATCCGCACCGCCCTCAGCGTCCGGCCCTCGACCTCGCGCGCGACCGCGGTGCCCGGGAGCAGAGCCACGCCGAGCCCTCGCTCGACCATCTTCTTGGCGGCTTCGATCGAGTCGAGCTCCATGAGCCCCCGCAGCTTCGCGCCCGCCGAGAGGAAGGCGGCCTGGGTGATCTCGTAATAGCTCGACGTGCGGTCGAACATGATCAGCTTCTGGCTCGCGACCTCGGCCATGGTCACGTTCCGCCTCTTCGCAAAGGCGTGCTCTGGTGCGCAGACCAGCACCAGCTCTTCGGTGTGAAACGGCCGGAGCTCCAGGTCGGGGTGACGGATGGCGCGGCCGAGGCCGAGCTGCACCTCGTCGCGCAGGACGAGCTCGACCACGTCCTCGGAGTGACCGGTGCGCACCGAGACCTCGACGCGCGGATGAGTGGCCACGAATTTCTCGAGCAGCTGAGGCAGCACGTACGTGCTCACGGCGGGAGCGGCGGCGATCATCAAGCGTCCCGCCGATGCCGACATCACCTGCTCCAGTGCGTCGCGCCCGTCGGAGAGCGCACGCAGCGCCCTCTCCGCATAGGGGACCCAGGCCTTCCCAGCGTCGGTGAGACGCATGCCGTGCGGCGTGCGGAGGAAGAGGCGGGCGCCGAGCTCGCGCTCCAGGCTGTGCAGCCGGGCAGTGAGCGTCGGCTGGGTGATGAAAAGTGCCTCGGCCGCGCGGCTCACGCTGCCCCTGCGAGCCACCTCGAGGAAGCCCTCGACCTGGACCAGCTGGATCCCGTTGACCTTGCCGTTACGTGAATCGTCTATAGCCACCGCGGTGGCGACAAATTCTATCTATGGCGTCGAAGCAGTGAGACGCTGGCCCAGATGGCGACACCCCACACCGGCGCCATCGTGATCACGAAAGGCCGGATGGTGTCGCTCACGGAGTGGGAATTGCGGTCGAATGCAAGAAAGACCGCCACGGTCCCGTACACAAGCGTTGCGAGGACGAGCCCGAGGCCGGCCAGCGTCGGGATCCTCATGGTGTGCCCAACGGCGCAATTCTGAGGCCGGTTACGGGAATTTGGCGCCAGGGCGGATCGTTGGAACGTGCATGGCTCTGTTTTTCGGCTACCACATGCCCAACTTCACCCACCGCGGCACGCCCGACGATCAGCTCTTCGACAGAGTCGTCGAGCAGGCCCAGGCCGCAGAGGCCGCGGGCTTCGACATGGTCACAGTGATGGACCACTTCTATCAGATCGGAGGCATCGGTCCCGAGACCGAGCCCATGCTAGAGGCGTACACGACCCTCGGCGCCCTGGCCGCCAAGACCAGCCGGATCCGCCTCGCGACGCTGGTCACCGGCGTCACCTATCGGAACCCGGCCCTGCTGGCCAAGATGGTGACCACTCTGGATGTCATCTCCAGAGGGCGCGCCATCCTCGGCATCGGCGCGGCCTGGAACGAATCGGAGCATCGCGGCCTCGGTTTCGATTTCCCGCCGATCGGGGAGCGCATGGACCGCCTGGACGAGGCGCTGACCATCGCCAAGCTGATGTTCACGCAGGAGAACCCCTCCTTCGAGGGCAAGCACTACCGCATTGACCGCGCACTCAATTTCCCGCATCCCATCCAGCCGGGGGGTCCCAAGATCCTGGTCGGCGGTGGCGGCGAGAAGCGCACCCTTCGGCTCCTGGCTCGGCATGGCGACATCGGGCACTGGTTCGGCGGCCCCATCGATGACCTCAAACGCAAGAAGGCGATCTTTCTCAACCACTGCGAGGCCGAAGGGCGCGACCCTTCTAAGGTCCTCCTCCTCATGGGCGCGCTGATGGTGCTGGTCGAGCACGAGCGCGAAGCGAAGGCCGTGCTGGACCGCATTCCCGCCGAGCGGCGGGCGATGGTCATCGCGGCCACGCCGGCGCAGGCCGCGGAGCGACTGCAGCCTTATGTCGACGCCGGGTTCGGTGGCTTCACGTTGAGCAATCAGACCTTGCCGACCAAGGATGCGATCGCCCTTGGCGGAGAGCTGATCAAGCTGATGGCGGGAAGCCGGGCGGCCGCCTAGCCCGACTTGTACATCAACTCGCCCGCGCGCACCGGGACGCGCAGATAGTTCTCCGGCGGGGCAAGTGGGCATGCCCACCGCGGGCTGTAAACGCACGATGGGTTGTATGCGTAGTTGAAATCGATGACCACTTCGGCTGATCCGGGTGTGATCTCGAGCACGTGCCCGTCGGTGTCCTTGGCGGTGTCGAACAGGTAGCGGCCGCCGCCATACGTCTCACGGCCGGAGGTGGCGTCGCGAAACGGTACGAAGAGTCCGCCGGCGTACTGCACGAGGCTCAGCACTGTCAGCCTGCACACCTCGCCCGCGACCTCGAAGGCCAGCGTGCCGGCCCGGCGATAACGAACCGCCCCGTCGTCGCCACCGGTGTCGATGACCAGCTCGGTCCCGTCGCCGGTCTCGACGCGCGCGGGAACGCGATAAGCCGGGTCGGCGGGGAAATATCGGAGACCGCGGAATCCCGACCGCTCCTCGGGCTCGATGGGCGACTGCGGATGAGATTTGAAGAGGTCGTCGCGGCCGGACCTGAACCGCTCGAGCGCTGCCGGGCCCTCGATGCGATAGAGGTCCCCGACCCGGCGCCTCCAATCGGCCAGGTCCAGGAGCGGAACGGGATCCGTGCGGACCGTGCTCTGCGTCACCAGCTGTCCCAGTGCACGATCTGTTCCAGCGGAATCCTCTCGGCGGGCTTGAATTCGCCGCCCGTGTGAAAGCCAACCGTGATCAGCGCCGCCTGCGTGAAGCGCTCATAGGGAATTCCCAGCAGTTCCGCCACCTCGCGCTCATAACGCAGGTGGAGCGTGGTCCAGGCGCCGACCAGGCCGCGAGCCCGCGCCGCGAGCATGAAGCTCCAGGCCGCGGGAAGAATCGAGCCATAGACGCCGGCGATCTCGAGATTGGTCACGCCGTGTCCATCGACGCGGCCCACGATGCACGGGATGACCATCGCCGGAACTTCGTGCATGCG
>DASXTG010000208.1:0-2600 GCA_036505515.1 Candidatus Dormiibacterota bacterium
GGAACTGCTTGTACTTCTGCGCCAGCTCCTTCTGCGAGAGTCTCCCCCAGTCGTCGCCGTGCGCTCGCACCTGGGCCATCCAGAGCGGGTCGTTGAGCCAACACTGGCCGCCGCCATAGCCGGTCGCGAGCAGGTGCTCGACGCGAGCGCGGTCGCCGGCCAGGACCGCGTCGCGGTAGGGCAGCATCCAGCCGAACAGCGTCCCCGTCTCCGCGCCCGGATCGTTGGCAGCAGACGGGTCAGGGTGCGGGTCCTCGTCGGTGACCGCCTTCCAGCCCGGCGCCTGGGCGATCGTCTGCGCGGCCTGCGCAGTCGCATTGGCATCGCCGGCAATGCTCGCCTGACGCCAGCTCTGCAGCCAGGCGCAGTAGGCGCTGGCGGCGAACCAGCCGTGGAGCGCGCCGGTCGACACCAGTCCTGCGGGGAAGGGAGAGTCTGAGTCGCCGGGGCTCGTTTTCACGCCCGAGGTCGGGACCTGCGTTCGCAGGACCCACTCGCGCCAGGAGGCGAAGCCCTTCGGGTAGGGGATGTCGGAGGCGATCTGCAGCGCGACCGCGCGGAAATCGGGCGCAGCAGGATTCAGCGCCTCACCGCGGCCACCCATCTCCTGCTCCGCCTCGGTCGGGAAGATGCCGGTATGTGCGCCGAAGACGACGGCGCCGGCCGCCACGCCCGCGCCCAGGGCGAGCATCGTCGCCGCCACGACGAGCACCCTTCGCCGGACACCCCTCGACCGACGTCGCCTCGCCCGCGGCGGCCGGCTGGTGATGGCAGCACCGATCTCCTCCAGCGCGCGCTCGATTCCCTCGCTGACGAGCGCCGAGGGGACGACCGGGTCAGACGCCACCAATACCTCAAGGGACCCGCTTGCCTCTCTCGAATCACGCTTCATCATCAGCCTCCGCTGCTCGGGGTTCCATCCCTACATCCGCGCAGGTGGCGATTCATTACACGAGGTTGGCATCTGTTCGCGAACAGCATCCCGCTCAAGGTGTCTGGGCGGGACGCCGCCGCCCTCCCGTGTTTTTCCGAGCTCGGAGGTTTACGGGCGTCTAGCGCCTGAGCGTGTTAACAGCAGCTTTGACCCGGTCCGCGGGCGCGGCGATCGGGCGCCACTTGGCAGCAGTTCGTCCGAGCGAGGTGCCGGCTGCTTTATGCCGATCTGCGATTGACCCTGGGTCTGCGTAGCGCGCGGGCGGCCGCCTTCTCGTACTCGTCGAAGGCGAGCGGTCGGTCCTCGTACACCGCGCCCCCGCTGTCCTCGTCGGCCATGATCTCGGCGACGGTGCGGGCGTCGGGCTCGATGTCGAACGCGCGGCACATGTCGATCGTGCGCTCGACGCGTCGACGGATGGCCAGGTCATCCATCGGCTTCTCCTCCGGTCGGGGGGCGCGCACATCCTCTACCGCCTCGCATCCGCTGTCCAGGGGGGGCAACAGGATCACTGCGAGTAAAAGAAAAGGCCGCCCGGTGAGACTCCGCAAGGACGGCCTTTGCCGCATCCCTCTCCGCTTCCAGTAATGCCCTCGACAGGTCCAGAAGAAACGGCCAGCCCCGTCGGGTCCGTGACTGGTGGGAGGACCCCACGCTTCAACGCGCCCATCCTACGAGCGCCGTCGCGTGTGTCCAAACCCTCTTAGGTGGACAAGTCTGCGCGGCCCTCGCTGACGATCCGCGCGTAAGAGCCGGGGTGCATCGCCTGCCAGGTCTTGAGGTAGATGTCGATCTCACGCTGGGCCTGCTCAGCGCTCGGTGCGCGGGGCATGGTGACGTCAAGGGTCGCCTCACCCACCTTCCGCACACGACATTCAGCCGCTTCAAGAAAGTCCGTGAGGTCGCCCAGCAGAACCGCGTCAGAGACTCGTACCCGCATGGCCGCAAGAACGCCTGGTGCGGTTATCGCCACATCTCTCTCTTGCCCACAGACCAGGACGAGGTAACCGGACTTATTTCGTCAAACCCTCCTCGGGACCAAGGGTTGCAGTTCGCTCATCAGTGTCAAGTTTGAAGCCTTCCGCACATCTATCCGCGTGCCGAAGGAGGTCATACGCCCGCGCAAAGGGAGCGCCTCCGGCAGAGGCGCTCCCCCACGCTTCGATGCTTCCCGGCGCTTAGGAGGCCGGCGTGAAGAACCCGGTGACGGTTCCGAAGAGATGGAAGCTGCCCTCCGGGAACGTCTGCGTGAAGTCGATGCTGCAGGTCGTCACGTCCCCGTGCACGTTGTGCTTGGCGGACGTGTCCGTCTCGCTCTCTGGCGAGCCTCCCGTGGGCGTGAACTCGAAGGTGAGATCAAACGCCTCGGGGATGAACATCGACGTGCTTCCGACCACGTGAGCAGGCGTGAACTCGCCGTTGCCGTTCACGACGACCTCATACGACTGCCCGTTGTCGCAGCTCGCAGGAATCACCAGGGCTTCCTTCGCGTTGCTCGGATCCGCCAAGGCGCCCTGGGCGAGCGCTAGCGCTCCGATCGTTGCGATGGCAATGATGATGCCGCAGTGTTTCAGCAAGAGAACCACTCCCCTAAGTAGGAATCTCGGCCGCAGGCGAGGGTAGTCCGCCCTGCCCTCGACGTCAAAGGGGAACCGACTGCGCCGCT
>DASXTG010000209.1:0-2161 GCA_036505515.1 Candidatus Dormiibacterota bacterium
CCCCGGGGCGAGCCCGCGCTGGTTCGGCAGGAGCCAGATCTGGAGGAAGTGCACCGGCTCGTCGGGCCGCGGGTTGAACTCGCTGTGGGTGACGCCCGTGCCGGCGCTCATGCGCTGGACGTCACCCGGCACGATGACCGAGCGATTGCCCATGCTGTCGGCGTGCGCTAGCGCGCCCTCGAGCACGTAGGTCACGATCTCCATGTCGTTGTGCGAGTGGGCACCGAATCCCCGGCCACCTGCGACCCGGTCCTCGTTGATCACCCGCAGCGAGCGGAACCCCATGTGCGCGGGGTCGTGGTACCCCGCGAACGAGAAGGTGTGAGAGGTGTCGAGCCAGCCGTGGTCGAAGTGGCCGCGCTCAGCAGCGGGACGCTTGACGATCATCGCGATGCTCCTCGCATGAGGGTTACCTTATCGAGCCGGTCATCCGACACGCTCGCCCGCGGGTGCCCATCCCGACGCCCGCTATCGTATTTCGTGTCGGTCATGTCGTGTTCCTCGATCATCGCCGCGGCTCCAGAAAGCGATCATCGAGCATTGCCCGTGCTCCTGAGGTTGAGATGTCCCATCCCATGCGACAGATTCCGCTCGCACGAGAGGTATGCCAAGAACGGGTGCATCCGCCTCTCGGATGGGAGGTCTTACATTCCTACATTGGCGTAATGTAAGACCTGATCCCTCAGCCGACGAAGTCGGTGATCGCGGGGATCACGGTTTTTGGCGCTTCCTCCATCAGCCAGTGACCCGCGCCCGCGACCACCTGGCCGCGGACGTCGGATGCCACCAGCTTGGCCTGCTCGATGAGGAAGGTGCCCCCGGCCTTCTCGCCCGACAGGACCAGCATCGGCATGGAAAGCCGCGTGCTACCCATCCGGGAGAAGTCCAGGGCGTCGCGCTCGAAATTGCGGAAGTACTCGAAGCCGGCGCGCATGGCGCCGGGCTGCGCGTAGGCCCGAGCGTAGAGCCGGCGATCGGCCTCGGGCACCGAGCGCTTCCGATCGGCGGCGAAGTCATTCCAGAAGTGCTCTAGGTAGATGCGCTCGCGGCCTTTCACGAGCGCCAGCGGCACGTCGCCGTAGAAGTGGAAGTGCCACAGGTCGCGCAGGAGCCACACGTCCTTCCAGTTGCCGATGCCGGGCAGGAAGGCGTCCATCAGCACCACCCGATCGGCGGCCTCTCGGAACTGCGCGGCATACGCGTAGGCCACCATCAGCCCGATGTCGTGGCCGACGATGCTGACGCGATCGAGCTTCAGCGAGGAGGTCAGCTCGTGGATGTCCACGGCCATGGTCTTCTTATCGTAGCCGGCTGCCGGCTTGGCCGATCCCCCGGCGCCGCGCAGGTCGGGCACGATCACGGTGTGCCGCTGCGCGAGCAACGGCATGATCGGGCGCCACATGTGGCCGGTCTCGGCATAGCCGTGCAGCAGGACCACCGGGCCGCCCTGCCCGCCGATGAGATAGCGCAGCCGCACGCCGTTGACCTTGGCGAAGTGCTCGGCGAAGCCGGCAGGCCGGCCCGTGGTCCTTCGGGTTCTGGTCACTCGCTTTGCCCTTTCAGTTGGATGCCACGCGAGCGGCAGGCGCCTCGATCAATGCGATGGAGGATCACCCCAACGAGGCGTCGCGTCAAGTCGCGCGCCATCTGAAGGCCTGATTTGCGGGGGCTGGATCATCTCATCCTATCCGTCCTATGCGCCATACCTCAGCCCTACTGCCCGGTGGTGAGCACCGCCCGGAACCTTGCCTTGCCGCTCATCATGCGCTCGTAAGCCTCCGCGACCTTTTCCAGCGGATACTCCTCGTTCATGGATCGCACACCAGTCAGCGCGCTGAACTTGAGCGTGTCGTGCGAATCAATCGCCGTGCCGGAATACCAGCCCTTCACCGATCGCCGTCCGGAGATCAACCCGAGCGGTGACATTTGCAGCGACTGCGCGGCGCCGACAACCACCAGCGTTCCGTTGAGGCCTAAACCGCCCTGCACCGCGCTCATCGCGTCGCCGTTCGTCACCGTGGCGAGAACCACCTTCGCCCCGCCCAGCTTGAGCAGTTCCGCCGCCGGGTCCTGCGCCTGGCTGTCAATGTAGTGATGCGCCCCCAGTTTCCGCGCCAGCGGCTCTTTGTCCGGCCCGCGCGCGATGCCGACGGTCTTGAAA
>DASXTG010000210.1:0-2043 GCA_036505515.1 Candidatus Dormiibacterota bacterium
CGCGCGATGTCCCCACCCGCGTGGATGTGCTCGGCCGGCTGGCCGACGGAGTGGCCGGGCTGCGCATCGGCGTGCTCCAGGAGGGCTTCGACGACGCTGAGAGCGAGGTGCGCGACGTGGTCCTGGCAGCGGTCGACGTCCTCGCCCGGACAGGTGCCGACGTATCCAAGGTATCCATCCCCGTGCACCATGCCATCCGCACGGCCCAGGCTGCCCTCACAAACGAAGGCGCCCTGGCGCTGTTCAAGACCGGATTCTTCGGCGCCTTCACCAGGACCTACTACCCGGCCCCTGTCATCGCGGCCATCAACAAGCTGTGGGCCTCCCAGGCCGATGTGCTCGCACCACGCACCAAGCTGTCGCTCATCGTTGCCGAGCTGAGCCGCCGCAACTACCACGGCCGCGTGTACGCCAAGGCCCAGAACGTGCGGCCCGCCTACATCAAGGCCTACGACGCCGCCCTGGCGGACGTCGACGTGCTCGTGATGCCTACCTGCATCATGACGGCACCCAAAAACCACCGGCCGGACAGCTACCTCGAGGCCGTCGAGGACAACCTCACGGCGCTGGCCAGGGGCGGCTCCCGCAACACTCAGCCCTTCAACTACACCGGCCACCCGGCGCTCGCCCTCCCCGTGGGCAAGTCGTCGGCTGGTCTGCCGGTCAGCATGCAACTCGTCGGGCGCTTCTTCGACGATCCGCTCCTCATGCGGGTCGGTTATGCCTACCAGCACGCGACCGACTGGGACAAGATCATCGGGGTCCATGCCTGAGCGGGTGAGGACGCGGCGAAGTGGCGCGCCCGGATCGCGAACGGCCTTGGCCTTCTGTGCGAGGTGGAATAGAGTGGCCCCAAGAGCCACGGGCGTCTCGTACGCGGCAGCCCCCGGGAGGAAAGCACATGAGCGCGAATGGCCATCAGACCCCGACACAGATCAGGTCTCGCCTGGACCATCCCGTCATCGACGGTGATGGTCACTGGGTCGAATTCGATCCGGTCTTCAGCGACCGCATGCGTAACGTTGGTGGCGACAAGGCCGCCGACGGGTTCCTCGCCGCGATGCAAACCACGCGGGACGCGCTGAGCATGTCGGTCGACGAACGGAGGCGGCGGCGGATCGCTCAGCCTGCCTTCTGGAGCCGTCAGGCGGAGAACACGCTCGATCGCGCCACCGCGATGATGCCGCGCTTGCTCTACGAGCGTCTCGATGAGTTCGGTACCGATTTCGCCATCATCTATCCGACCGCCGGGCTCCGGCTGCCGCGCATCACCGATGACGCCACCCGGCGTGCGGTCGTTCGCGCCCACAACATCGTCACCGCGGAATACTTCCGTCTGCTGAGCGACCGGATGACCCCGGCCGCGATCATTCCCATGCACACGCCGGATGAGGCCATCGCGGAGCTCGAATACGTCACACGGGAGCTCGGAGCGAAGGTGGGGATGTTCGGCAGCGGCATGTCGCGGCGGGTGGGGTCGGTCGCGGCCACCGACCCGGATTCGGCGCGACTCGCCGTGTGGTACGACGTGCTCGCTCTCGACAGCGACCACGACTACGACCCGGTGTGGGCAAAGTGCCAGGAGCTCGGCATCGCCCCGACCTTCCACAGCGCCGGCAGCAACCAAGGCCTGCGGCTGTCGCCATCAAACTTCGTCTACAACCACATCGGACACTTCGCGGCCGCGGGTCACGCGGTCTCCAAGGCGATCTTCCTGGGCGGCGTGACCCGGCGCTTCCCGGAGCTTCGCTTCGCCTTCCTCGAAGGCGGCGTGGGCTGGGCCTGCCAGCTGTTCGGCGACCTGATCGAGCACTGGGAGCGGCGCAATGCCAAGGCTCTGGAGCACATGGATCCGCGAAAGCTCGACCGCACGTTGCTGATGAGCCTGGCCGAGAAGTACGGCGATCCCGACCTGGTCGCGTCGCTGAAGGCGCGGGATGGCTGGCCCGACAACGACCCGAGCCTGACCGGCGGCGTGGCCGATCTCGACGATTTTGCCGCCTGCCAGATCACCCGCAAGGACGACTGGATCGATCTGTACGC
>DASXTG010000211.1:0-1734 GCA_036505515.1 Candidatus Dormiibacterota bacterium
GAACCACGTTGCATCGGGCGGCCGGACTTGCTCCGGCCGCGACACGCACCGCCTCTTGTCTCCAGACGCGGCTCGGCGCCAGGGCACTGAGATAAATCCCAACGTCTCCCGAGGGGGTTCGCGCCCCGAATCCGGCGCGCATGCGGATGGTGGTGTGATGACCGCCAGGCGCCGTTGAGCGGCCCAGCGGAGGGGAAACCCGACGCTCCTATCCCTTGTCAAGGCCGCTGAGGAACCTGAACAGCTGTCGAGCGAGGTAGCGCTTTAGGCAGCGCCGGATCTCGCGCTGGGTTTTTCCTTCGCCGGAGCGACGAGCGACGTAGTCTCGCGTCGCCTGGTCGTATCGACAGCGGTTGAGGACGACCAGGTGCAGCGCCGAATTCAACTTGCGGTCGCCGCCGTGGTTGAGTCGATAGCGCACTGTCTGACCCGAGGAGGCTGGAATTGGAGCGACTCTAGCGAGGCTCGCAAATGCGGCTTCGCTCGCGATTCGCCCCGAATGCGACCAGCTGACCAGAACTTGAGCCGCGGTCAGCGTGCCCAAACCCGGCTGACCGAGCAGGCCTGGTGCCATGGCTTCGACCAGCCGCTTCATCTCCCTCTCGTAGGCATCCGCCTGCCCGCCCAGCTCGAGGATGAGGCGAGATACATCACGCATCGTCCTCAAGCGCGTTTGATCTTCGGCCGTGAGCCGACGACTGAGGCGCGCACTCGCGCACTTCTTGGCCAGCCGCTCGCTCGCGTGACTGCGAGGGTTGAATTCAAGGAACCGCTGACGCAGAGTTTCCGAGCTCGTCACGACCAGATCTTGGAGGTGGTTGGCGAGCCCTGTTTTGGTCCGCACCAACTCCGCCCGCGTCACTTCGAGCACGCGGAGCTCCTCCCGCTCTCCACGTCGGCGGGGCCGGTTGAGCTGCTTCATGGTCAGCGCTTCCCTGCCCGCACGAACTGCATCGATTTGGTCCGACTTGCCGTGCTTGCGCGTGGGCCGCCTCGGACGGTCGACCTCGGTGACGGCGTGTCCGGCGACAACCAGCTGCTCGGTCAGGGCGGCTCCATACGACCCGGTTCCTTCAATTGCCCATAGCACCGGACCCGCGTAGCAAGCTGCCATCGTCAGAAGCTGGGCGTGACCGGCTGCGTTGGCCGGCACCTCACATGACTGAAGCACCCCGCCGACGCTGTTGAGGACGGCAGCCGTCAGGCTCCGCTTGTGAGTGTCAACCCCAATGACGTGCACAAATCGCTCTGCCAAGATGGTCATGGTTACCTCCACCAAAGGTGACCGATGGTGTCGGTCTGGGGCTCCACCTGGTGGCGATCCTGTGAGGGGTCACGCCGAAAGGCGGACAAGCTCCTTATCAAGCCAACGGGTGGCCCAGGCCGGCACAGCGGCGGACCGGGTCGACATGTCTGGTTCATGGCATGCCGTCGCAGCGCTGGAGGATTCGGAGTCAGGCCCGGTTCCCACTGGCACGGCTATAGGGTCACAGGCAGGGTTCCCCCTGCGAACCGCGCTACATACCCAGGTAGGCTTTCTGGACTTCCTCCGACGCGAGGAGCTCCTTGCCGGTGCCCTGCTGGACGACGACGCCCGTCTCCAGCACGTAACCCCGGTGGGCGACGTCGAGTGCCTTGGTCGCGTTCTGCTCCACCAGCAGCACGGTCGTGCCCTGGGCGTTGATCTCGCGCACGATGCTGAAGATCGTCTCCTGGAGGATGGGCGCCAGGCCG
>DASXTG010000212.1:0-9299 GCA_036505515.1 Candidatus Dormiibacterota bacterium
GGCACCGCAGTAGAATGGGCTCGAGGATGAAGAACCTCATCGAGGTCTCGGTCGACTCCATCCGGATCCACATGCCGACCGCACAGCACCTGGTCATCCTCAAGGAGAAGGAGGCCGATCGGTATCTGCCGATCTGGATCGGATCCTTCGAGGCGCAGGCGATCGCCACCAAGATCTCCGGCAACCCGCTCGGCCGCCCACTCACCCACGACCTGATGGCCACGGCCTTCGGCGACCTGGGGATCAGCGTGAAGCGAATCGTGGTCACACGACTCGCCGACCAGGTCTTCTACGCCCGGCTCTACGTCAAGCAGGACGGGCGCGACCTCGACTTCGACGCGCGGCCTTCTGACGCCATCGCGCTCGCGGTGCGGGTGGAGTGTCCGATCTTCGTCGCCACCGAGGTGATGGAAGCCGCGGGCATCATCCCCGAGGCGGAGGAGGCTGACGACAAGGAGAAGGGCGAGGCTCCCATCGACGACGAGCGGCTCGCGGTATTCCGCGACTTCGTGAACAGCCTCGACCTGCCCGAGCTCCCGGACGAGCCGAAGGCCAAGGACGAGCCTGGCGGCCGGCCCGGCCGAGGCTGAGCCGCTGCCGCTCTCCGGCGACCTCGACCTGGCGCTGCGCATATTCGTGGCGCTGGTGCTCGGCCTGGCGCTGGGCGCCGAGCGAGAGACGCAGGGTCACCCTGCCGGGCTGCGCACGATGGGGCTGATCAGCGTCGGCGCCTGCGTGTTCACCGCGGTTGGCCTGGAGCCAATATTTGGCATCCGCACCGATCCGACGCGCATCGCCGCGCAGATCGTCACCGGGGTCGGCTTCATAGGCGCCGGAGCCATCCTGCGCCAGGGCGGTGAGATCATCGGCCTGACCACTGCCGCATCGATCTGGGTGGCCGCAGCCCTGGGGATGGCAGCCGGGTTTGGCTTCTACGCCATCGCCGTGTTTACGACGTTTCTCGTCATCGTGACCCTGGTGGCGTTGAGGCCGATCGAGCGGCGCTTCTTCCACCACCATCACCGCCGGCGAGACGACCCACCTCCACCCGAGGCGGAGCGTTAGCGCCGCGTATCATTGGCCGGCTTGAGCCAGCGACCAGTCGCCATAGTCACCGACTCCACTTCCGACCTCCCGCTAACGCTGGCCGCAGCGAGGTCCGTGACAGTGGTCCCGCTCACGCTCAATCTCGATGGACAGAGCCTGCTCGACGGCGTCGACATCACCGCGGCCGATTTCTACCGCCGGCTGCCTAAGGCCACCTCACACCCGACCACCTCGCAGCCGTCGCCGGGCGAGTTCGCCGAGAAGTATTCGGCGCTGCTCAAGGACCACGATGCCATCGTTTCCGTTCACATCTCCGAAAAGCTGAGCGGGACGCTTGCGTCGGCGCGGCAGGCCGCAGACATGACGGACCCCAAGCGCGTGCACGTGGTCGACTCAGAGGTCGTGTCGATGTCCCTCGGGCTCGTTACGCTCGTGGCCGCGGCGCTGGCCGCGCAGGGCAAGGATGCGAGTGAGATCGAGGCCAAGATCGTGTCGATGCGCCCCAACATCCACACCTACTTCTCGGTCGCCACGCTCGAGTTTCTCAGGCGCGGAGGTCGTATCGGGCGCGCCAGCGCGCTGCTCGGGTCGGTGCTGCAGGTCAAGCCCGTCCTGTGCATCCGCGATGGCCTGGTGACGCCGTTGGAGCGCGTGCGCACTTTCGACCGTGCGCTGAATCGCATCGTCGAGCTTGCGCGTGCGGTCGACCGCGGTCAGGGCGTCTGCCTGGTCGTCGGCCATGCGGACGCAGAGGCTGACGCAGAGCGCGTCGGCCGGCAGCTCGAGCCGATCGCCGAGACCCTGATGATCCAGCCGCTCGGTCCGGTCGTGGGAGCGCACGGTGGTCCAGGCGTCGTGGGCGTCGGCTGCTACCCCGCGGACCTGTTCAAGCTGGGCATCAAGCCCACTCGCGCCGCGACTGCCGAACGGTAGACGTTAAACCGGCTAGATCATCCCGAGCCGCATCCCGTGCGGCAGCTTCATGTGTTTGGGGCCGCCGTGCCCCTTCTTGAGCGGCGGATGCGGAGGGAATCTTCGTCCGCCGAAAGTCGCGTTTGACCTACGCCGGTTGGCGCCGCGCGTCCAGCGAGTCCAAGGCTAGAAGCGCGGAGCCTCGAGATGCTCGCGGCCGTCAGCGGCGATGCGCCAGCGCACGGCCTCGGGCGTGACCAGCTTTTCGAGACGACCGTCGACCGCCAGCGCCTGCAGATGAGCCAGGCCCTCCTGCAGCGCAAGACGCTTCTCGTACAGGTTCTCTCGCCGGCCCCAAAGCTCGAGCGCTACCTGCCAGGCACTTTGCTCTTCGCCCGAAACGATCTCTATGATCTGATCGAGCCTCCTCCGGTGATGCGTTGCGAGGCTCGCCACCCGGCCAGGCGCATCTCTGAAAGGCCGTCCGTGCGCGGGCAGCACCGTGTTGGGCTGGTAGCCCGCCAGCCGCGACAGTCCCTCGAGATATTCATGCAGCGGGTCCGGCGTGCTCTGCGGGTGCAGGCCGATGTTGGGTGAGAGCTCCGGCAGCATGTGGTCGCCGGCGAAGAGCAGCTTCTCCTTGCTGTCGTACAGGCAGATGTGGCCGGGCGAATGCCCTGGCGTCCACTCCACCCGCAGCCTGCGGCGACCCATGGTCAGCGTCTCTGCGCCGTCGAGCTGCACGGCGGGCTCGGCGGGCGTCACCACCTGGCTCAGCGCCCGCTGGGAATTGCTCAACACCTCGGCCTCGTCCGGCGGCACGCCGTTGACCAGGAGGTACCTGTGCACCTCCTTGACTAGCTGGTCGAGCTCGATGTAGCGGGGCGTGACAAGCGGCACCTCGAGCCGATGGAGGTAGAGGTCCGCTCCGCCATCGCCCGCGAACACGCCGGCGGCCCCGTAGTGGTCGGGGTGGATGTGCGTCACGACCAGGCGGCGGATGCTCTTCGCTCCGAGCGCTTTAACGGCTGAGTGGATCGCGTCGACGGATTCTTCGGAGTTCATGCCGCAGTCGAGGAGGTCCAGCTCGTCGCCGTCTGTGAACAGGAAGACGTTGACGAGGCCGTCCTCGAAAGGGATCGGCAGGCGGAGCTCGAATACGCCCGCCGCCATCTCGCTCAGGTTGAGCTCAGCCACGTCCCCGGCATTGTCTAAGATGAAAGTCCCCTGTCGCGGTGTTTCTCGGGAGGAGCCGATGTCCGAAGTCCAGATGACGCCTGACCAGATCGTCGATGCCATGCCTCAGTACCTGGTCGTGGAAAAGGCAGGCAGCACCAAGGCCACCATCCTGTTCGACCTGAGCGGCGATCAGGGCGGAAAGTGGTGGGTGAAGATCAACGAAGGCAAGGCCGAGTCAGGTAAGGGCGACCCGCCCGAGAACCCCAGCGTCACGCTCCTGGCTGACGCCGGAGACTGGGTGAAGATCATGACCGGCAAGATGGATCCGACGAGCTCATTCATGTCGGGCAAGCTGAAGATCAAGGGCGACATGGGCCTGGCGATCAAGATGCAGACGCTCTTCAAGAGACCGAGCTAGGGCATCGCTTTCCGCGTTTTTGGCGCCAAAACCGCCCTTCGCCACATCGCATTCAGCACGTTTGGCACCAAACGTGCGCTAAAAGGTGAACTTCCACGTGTTCAGGCGGGCCGACATCTGCGCCTCCAGGTCCAGGTTCCCCTGGCCGGAGTGAAGGTCGAGGATCACCACATGATTGGGGGTCAGGGCGATGCGCCTGCCGTCGGGCAGCCGGTACGCCTCCACGGCGTTGCCCCAGAAGATCGGTAGCAGCTCGGGCGCCGGTTTCATGTAGGCCTCGACCCAGGCGGCCAGCGTCCGAACGTCGCCCCGCTCGTACGTCGAGATGATCATGAACGCGAACAGGCCCGCGCCTGGAGAGCAGCTCGGCCGGGCGCTGGGCCGGCTGGGGTCGGGCGACGAGCACGGGATGTCGGTGATGTCGAACGTAAGGTCGAGGCCAGGTGGGTTCTGGCTGCCCTGGGAGCGCTCGTTGTACTTCCACGTGGCGGGGTAGCAGAAGCCCCAGCCGGCCTGGGAGTCCTCGAAGGCGTGGTCGCCGCCGGCGCATTTCAGGTCGGCGCCGATCTGTGGCACGCTCGGCACAGGACGGTTGTTCGGACCGGCCTGGCACGAAACGAGGGCCACGGCCAGCAGCAGCAGCGTTGTTCTGATCACGGCGGTGGCCACAGGCGACTAATTGTGAGCATCCGGGTAGACAGCTTCATCTGCACGTTCTGTGAGACGGAATCCAAACGTTGCCTATTGCGGTATCTCAGGAAGGGGGATTTGACAATGGCGACTCGTAGGCGGCCCGATACAGCGCCGGAAGCGGTGCTGGAGGCAAGCCGGCTGCAGCTTGCCAGGCTGGCGAGCGCGTGCGGCGAGGACGGAGGGCTCCACCGGCCCCTCGCTGAGAGTGTGGGCGGGGTGATCCAGTCGATCCCCGAGGACGCCGACCTCGCGCAAGCCCTTTCCGACCGCGAGACGACGGACCTCCTCGTCCACCTCCTGGATGAGAACCGGGAGCAGGTGGAGCGTGCCCTGGAGCGCGTCCGGGAGGGCGCTTACGGCATCTGCGAGAGCTGCGGCCGCCGCATCCCGCATGCCCGTTTGAAGTTCCAGCCGGCGGCGACTCGATGCGTCGAGTGCCAGTCCCACTGGGATCGGGTCAACGGGAGGACCGCCTAAACAGGGCTCCGGCCAGGGTGATGGCGCCCGCCGCCACCATCGCGGCCCCGATCCAGAACCACTTCATGTCGCCGGTCATGAAGCTGCCTGGGATGTAGCCGAGTCCCTGGCCCGCGAACACGCCCCCGGCAAGCGCGACGAGCAGCCCGACGACGGCGACTCCTGCCCTCACAACGTATTACTAGCCTCGTTCGTCACTAGGAGGAGCGCTAGGCCGGATTCACTCCGGCCGTCACGTATGCCCCCATACCGCCAGCGTGGTGGCCGCGCGAGCACGTTCGGATAAGACACTACGGCGGGAGGGAGAGCAGGGGCGCTCGTCCCGGGGCATTGCATCACGGCCTGCGGGCGTCCTTATGGCTTCCGGCGAGCGCCCCCGATGAGAGTGAACCGGGCACGGTTCCCTCTCATTACACCCCGCCGTACACGACCGACTTCTCCTCGGTGTACTGGAGGAAGGCCTCGACGCCGTGCTCCTTGCCGAAGCCAGACTGCTTCGTGCCCCCGAAGGGCAGCTCGTCGTGGGCGATCACGAGGGCGTTGACCCACGTGTAACCCGCCTCCAGCTCCAGGACCGCGCGATGGGCAGCTGCCATGTCGCTCGTCCAGATCGAAGAGCCGAGACCGTACTCGGTGTCGTTGGCGAGTCGGAGCCCCTCATCAAGATCCTTGATCCTCCGCACCGGAAGCGCCGGCCCGAAGACCTCTTCGGTCCACATGCGCGCGCCATCGGGGACGTCCTCGAGGATTGTGGGCTCGATGAACCAGCCCTTCTCGTACTCGGCTCCCTTCGGCCGGCCACCGCCGTAGATCACCTTGGCGCCGCGGTCGATCGCATCCTTGACCTGGGCCTCGACCTCGGCACGCTGTGTCTCCGTGTGCATCGGCCCCATGCGGCTGTCCTTGTCAAGTCCATTGCCCGGCTTCAACTTGGATGCGCGCGCGACCAGCTTCTCCATCAGCCCGTCGTAGGCGCCATCCTGCACGTACAGCCGTTTCGTCGACAGGCACTGCTGACCGCAGTTGAAGAAGCGGCCGACGGAGATGGCGCGTGCAGCGCCCTCTAGGTCCGCGTCGTCGAGAACGATGCATGGATCGCTGCCGCCGAGCTCCAGCGTGACCTTCTTCAAGCTTTCGGCTGCCTTCGCCATCACCTTCTTGCCGGTCGGAGTCGAACCGGTGAGGGCGATCTTTCGGATGAGCGGATGTCCAACGATGGCCTCACCTGTCGCCTGCCCGAGGACGACGTTGACCACGCCCTCGGGAAGACCGCCTTCGATGAGCGCCTCGATGCATGCCAGCGTCGCAAGCGGCGTGGTACTCGCGGGCTTGAGGACCACTGTGTTTCCGGCGGCGATCGCCGGAGCGACCTTGTTTGCGGCCAGCGTGAGCGGGAAATTCCACGGCACGATCGCACCGCACACGCCAATCGGCTTGCGCACGACCAACCCGTAGGTCGTTAGGTCTGGGAGCCGGACATACTGACCGTGAACTTTGTCCGCCAGGTCAGCGAACCACGCGATGTTCTCGCCAAAGCGCCGCGCTTCGAGTCGAGACTCGAGCAGCGTCTTGCCCTGCTCCCTCGTCAGGATCGGCGCGATCTCCTCGACTTTTTCCAGCATATGGAGCGCGGCTTTCTGAAGGATCTCGCGGCGCTTGTTGGAAGGCAGCTTCGACCATGTTGCGAATGCCTTCGCCGCGGCCTGGGCGGCCTTGTCGACATCGGCCGGCCCACCGGCTGGGACTTCGTCGACGACTTCGCCGGTGGCCGGGTTGCGGACCTCGTATGTCTTGCCGGACGCGGCTTTGGTCCGCTCTCCTTCGATGATCATCGTCGCCATTGGGCACCCCTCTTATGCGTTCTTGCCTACTTCGATAATTATCCGTGTCGTCGGCAGCGGGCCGTTTGGAGGAGTAATGGTGGGCGTCAATCTCGAAAAGGAAGGCCACGTCGGAGTTCTCGTCCTCGACCGGCCGCCGGCGAACAGCTACGACTACACGTTCCTGAGATCTCTCGCCGGCGCCATCGATGACGCGCGCAACGACGCGGACGTTCGCGCGGTCGTGGTCACGAGCGCATCTGAGAAGTTCTTCTCTGCCGGCGCGGATGTCGGCGCGTTCGCCTCGGGCTCACCGCGCTCGCGCCTGATGACCGCGATCATGGCCCACGAGGCGTTTCGGAAGATGGAGAACACGCCGCTGGTCTTCATCGCCGTCATCGCCGGCCATTGTCTTGGCGGAGGATTCGAGCTTGCCCTCGCGTGCGACCTTCGATTTGCGGCCGACGGCTCGTACCAGATCGGCCTGCCTGAGGTGAACCTCGGCCTGTTTCCAGGATCCGGCGGCACGCAGCGGCTGCCGCGGCTGATCGGGCTGTCGAAGGGCCTCGACTTCATCGCCAACGCGTCGACCGTCAAGCCGGCGGAGGCGAAGGAGCTCGGGCTGGTCGACCGCCTCTTTCCGGACGCGGCGGCATGCCGCGCGGGCGCCATCGAGTACGCGGCGAAGCTCGCCGCGGGGCCGAGCGTCGCAATCGGGCACGCGAAGCTCGCCGTTACGCAGGGCTTCGGCGCCCCGCTCGACCTCGGACTTGCGATCGAGCGCGAGGCGATCAGCCGTGTATTCGTGTCCGAGGATGCCGAGGAAGGAATCAAAGCCTTCGGTGAGAAGCGCAAACCGGAATTCAAGGGCCGATGAGACGTGGTAGGCTCCTCCGCGCGTATCACAGATAGGAGGTGGCATTCCGTGGCTGAGCTTGCATTGAACGTTTCCCGGCCGTCGGCCGCCTCCGGAGCGATCCTCTAACCGAACCTCCGTCGGGCGGACCGATACCGCCCACCCGTCTCTCCGGAGGATTTCGAGTTGTCCGACCAAATCGATTCCCGGCTCGCAGCGCTGGGTTGGGACTCATGGTTCATAGAACGTTTCGCGGCCTTCGCTGCTGAGGCGCTGGCCCCAGGCCGCGTCATGGCCGACTACGGCGCCGAATACCTGGTGCACGACGGCGCGAGCGCACTGCGTGCGGCTGCCGGCAAGCATCTCCGCAACGGCGGAGGGCAGTTGCCGGCCGTCGGTGACTGGGTGGCGCTTCTTCGTCGAGATCCGATCTCTGCCGTGCACGGTGTCGTCGAACGCAAGACCGTGTTCTCGCGGAAGGTCGCGTTTGTCGAAACCAAAGAGCAGGTCCTGGCGGCAAACGTCGACGTGGCGTTCGTCGTTGCCTCAGCTCAAGACGTGAATTCGCGCCGCATCGAGCGCTACCTGACCATGGCCTGGCAGAGCGGCGCGTCGCCAGTCGTGGTGATCACCAAGTCGGACCTCGCCGACTCGACCGAGGACGTTCGACTCGAGCTCGAATCTGTCGCGATGGGGACACCGGTCCTGATCACAAGCGCGGTGACCGGTGAAGGCATCCACACGATGTCCGATTTGCTGCGCCCATCCCGAACCGGCGTCCTGCTGGGCCCGTCAGGAATCGGAAAGTCCACGCTGATCAACCGCATGGCAGGGTCCGAGCTCCTGAGGACCCGCGAGGTGCACGCCAGCTCGGGACAAGGGAGGCACATGACCTCCCACCGAGAGCTGATCCAGCTGCCGGACGGCGGGATGATCATCGACACGCCTGGGCTCCGTGAGGCGCAGCTGTGGAAAGGCGAGGAAGCGCTCGGCAACCTGTTCGAGGATGTTGAGCAGATCGCGCTGGGCTGCCGGTTCAGCGATTGCGAGCATCGCAGCGAGCCCGGCTGCGCCATCAAGGCTGCCACCGCGCGCGGCGAGCTCGACGTGGAGCGCCTCGAGAGCTATCGCAAGCTGCAGCGGGAGCTGCGGGCGGTCGCGGCGCGAAGCGACGAGCGCCTCCGTGCCGAAGGCAGGCGCAAATGGAAACAGATCGCCATGGCCAACCGGGCGCGAACCAAGCTCCTTCGCAAATAGAGAAGGGCCCGGACGATCCGGGCCCTTTTCGGGGAGGAAAGGCCTCTACTTGGTCGGCGCTGGAGAGGCAGCGGTGCGGTGCGGGATGCCGTTCCAGAACGGGATGTAGCCGTGCGAGATCCGATCCAGGACCTTGTCCGCCTGCGCCTTGGTGATCACCTTGTGCTCGACGAGGTCTTCCAGGCGTGGCTTGAGCTTGACCACCAGGCGAGCGGCGAACTGCTCCTTGTTCATGCCCTGCGTCTTGGCCAGCTGCTCGATGGTCAGGCCGTGCTTGAGGTCTTCACGGAGCTGACCCGCGCTGATGTGCAGGACGTCCGCCTCCGACTCAAAGATGGCGCGGAAGACCAGGCGACGGTCCCGATGCGCGTCGGCCTTCGGCTGATTGGCAGAGGCAGTCGGCGATGGCGACGGGCTCGGCGCTGCCTGTGCCAACGCGCCCGCGACACCTAGGCTCAGCATGGCGGCGGTGGTGCCGGCGCCCACAGTCTTGACGGCGATGGCTGCGAAGGGGTTCATGTGCGTCTCCTCATCTGTTGATCGGCCCATGCGGGGCCGATGCTCACGATGAGGAGGGGGTGTCAGGCGGTCGTTGTTGTCCGATCAGCAGTTTGTAATCGAGCGGCGTCAGAGCCCAATC
>DASXTG010000213.1:0-11632 GCA_036505515.1 Candidatus Dormiibacterota bacterium
AGCGCATCGACCGATGCGTGACAACGCGCCGACGGGCCCCTTGACGCAGGCTTCAGCGCCGCAGGCGCCCGGTTGCCTAGGCCGCGAAGATGCGTGGAACTTCCGCGGCGGGCCAATGTCATACGCCCGTGCTCGCCTCGACCCGGTCGCGCCACCCTTCGGGGACCAGCGACTCGATCAGGTCGTCGACTGAGATGGCGCCGATCAGGATGCCGGCGGCGTCGGTCACGGCCAGGGCCGTGAGGTTGTAGTCGGCCATCATGAGGGTGACGTCGACGATGTCGGCGCCCGCCATGACGCGCTCGTCGACCAGGTGCGGTTCGTTCTCAACCAACTCGGCAGGGTCGCCGCGCACCAGATCGAAGACCGCGACGCTGCCGACAAGGCGGCCGTCGTCCTCGGTCACGAAAACGGTGCTCAGCAGCTGGCGAGGCGCCTTGTCTTCGGTGCGCACCCGTTCGAGAGCGGCGGCCAGGGTCGTGCCGCGCACGACGGCGACGAAGTCGGGATTCATCAGCCCGCCGGCCGTGGTCGGGTGGTACTGCAGGAGCTTGCGCAGCTTCTGCTGCTGGTGACTCGACATGAGGTTCAGGATCGGAAGTCGTCGCTCCTGATCGAGCTCCGCGAGCAGGTCGGCGGCGTCGTCCGGGGCCATCCGGTCGAGGACCTTGGCCGCCTCTTCGTTTGAGCGCGACCTCAGGAACTCGACCTGGTGCTCGGTGTCGAGCTCTTCGAAGACGTCGGCCGCAAGCTCGACGTCGCTCTCGACAGCGTGGATGATCTCCTCGCCCTCCTCGTGCGAGGCGCCCTCGACGAGGTCCGCGATCTGGGCCGGATGAAGCCGCCGCAAACGCTGCAGGGGCATGAGCAGCTTGGCCGTAGGGACGTGACCGACGAAAGGCTGGACGTCCTTCCAATCGAGGATCGCGTGTCGGCGCAGGTCGGGGCGGGCGCGTCGCGGTATCAGCCGGCGCAGCATCGCGCGTGGGCTCCGGTCGATGCCGAGCAGGCGCCAGTCTTCATCGACATGGCCCAGCACCAGGTCGTGGGCCTGGACGATGCGGCCCTTGGCCACGTCTACCAGGTGGCGACCGAGTACGTCGGCCGCGAGAAGGACCTCGCCCGGCCGCCTCTGGAACGCGCCAGTGTGAAGAGAGTGGCTCTTCAGCCGAACCTCGCCCGGCGCGAGCTTGGCAATGTCCTGTGTGCCGACGTATACGTCCTGCGCGCCGATGCGAACCTTGATGCCGGTCACGGGCGGGTAACCGCCGTCGGCGAGCTTGACGATGAGGTCCTCCAGCCTGCCCACCTCGTCGCCGGCCGGGTTGACGACGGGGCTGCGCAACAGCTGAGTGACCATGACGCGCCGCTTGTCGTGGGTGCTTTCGCTCATGAGTCCCCGGCGATTATTCTCCCTCCACACCATGTGGGGAGGTCCGGCCGCGCCCGCAGGGCGCTGCCGGGGAGGAGAGTGGACTGCATCCGCCTACTTGGACAGGCGGGCCTCCATGTCCTCGAGGCGCTGGATCAGGCCTTCGATTGCATGGTCCTGCGCGGTCAGGTGGCGCTGCATCTGAAGGCACTCGTGGAGGATCGCTTCCGCGTCCTGGTACGTGACGACCGCGCGCTTGTCGGAGGCGGCGCCCAGCACCTGCTGGCCGACCATGATCACGAACATCAGCAGCAGCTGGACGATGTTGCCCAGGAAGAGCAGGAACGCGAACGGATAGGGATCGACGCGGTGCAGGGGGCCGAAGGCCAGTCCGGCCAGAAGGATCCAGGTCCCCATGATCACGATCGCGATGTAGAACGCCCACATCGTCCCCACGTGGCGGGTGATTGCCGCGCCGAGCCGCCCGTTGAAGCCGACGTGCTCATCAGCGATCTTCGGCGGCCGGGTGAGGTGTCTGGACTCGGTGTGTGGGTGCGGCTGGTGGACGAAATCGATCACTGGCATGCGGCCTGTCCTCCAAGGTGGTTCGTCAGTCATGTGGTTCTTCGTGTCCGGAGCGCGCCGCCTCGATTGCTTCGCGCGTCTCGGGGATCAGCCAGATCAGCAGCGCTAGCGCTGCCAGGTACTGGATCCACCAGAGACCAAGCAACGCGCTGAGCGCAACGCCGGCCAGCGTGGCCCCGGCCATGTACGCGCAGGTGACGGTCTCTGCGATGTCGGCGCGAAGGGACGCGCTGGCGATGGTGCGATTGGCGCGGGCCTTGGCCAGCGCGAGCAGGGGCATGGCGATCACGGCCATGGCGGCGACGGCGATGCCCAAAACCGAGCTCTCAGGTTTCAGGCCCACGGCGAGGCCGGCGATCGATGTCGCCACTACGTATGCACATAGAAGGACGAGGAGCACGGCGGCGATGCGCGTGGTCACCAGCTCAAGACGCTCCGTGCTCGCAGCCGTCGCACCCCTTGCCTCCAGGCCCAGCCGCCGCAGGACGACGATGCCGCTGAGGAGCTCGACGACCGAGTCGAAGCCAAACGCCGTGAGCAGCACGCTGCGGGCGGCGATGCCGGCGCCGATCGCCAGCGCTGCTTCTGCCGCCATCCACACGACGGTCAGGATCTCGAGGCGGACTCCCCACTTGAGAGCCGTCGCACGTTCAGCGACGGCCATCAATCCGGGCCGCTTGGCATCAGCAGCAGCGGGCACTGCGAGCCATGCGCGAGCGCTTTGCCGATGTCACCGAACATGCGGTCGCGGAGTCCGTGCGCATGATGGCTGCCGACCACGATGAGGTCGGCCTCGAACTCCTCGGCCTTGTCCAGGATGAACTTGGCCAGGTGATCGGGCCTGTGGCTGTCGATGTCGGACCGGGCCTTGACGCCGGCCTTGACCAACCTGCGTGCCACGGCTTCGCCAAAACGAAACGACTCCGGAATCGTCTCCTTCTCGAGCGTGGCCGCCGAGGTGACAATGCGCTCTCGCATGTGAACGACCAGGACCTCGGCGTCGAATGCCGTGGCCAGGTCGGTGACGACTGGCACGGTCTGGCTGGCGTCTTCCGATCCACCCACCGCGACCAGGATCTTCTTGAACATCAGCTTGTGGTGGCGATTATCGGGCTACGATCGGCCGGCAGTGGCGCGCAAGGTCGACCAGTACCGGGCGGAGTTGAAGCTGCGCACCGACTGGGACGCGTACCTCAGGGCTCACTCAGGCCTGCCCGGGCCGCGCGCGAACCTGGAGCTGGTGGAAGCCGTGGGCGACGCCGGCGACGCCGACACGCTGTGGCGGCTTTCAGCATCCAGCGACGAGTTTCTTGCTCTGTGCGGCACCGCCGGGCTCGGCCGGCTGGCCATCGGCGAGCCTGAGACCGTCCTTCCGTGGTTGGAGCAGCTGGCCGCAGACCCGAGATGGCGGGTGCGAGAGGGCGTGGCCATCGCCCTCCAGCGCGTGGGGCGCGAGAGCATGCCCCGGCTGATCGACGAGATGGAGAAGTGGTCGCGGGGCGGACCGTATGTGCAGCGTGCGGCGGCGGCGGCGCTCTGCGAGCCGGCGCTGTTGAAGAAGCCGGCCGAGGTCAACCGTGTGCTGAAGATCCTCGACCACATCACGCGGTCGATGGCTGCGACCCGCGACCGCAAGCACGAGGCCTATCGAGCCCTCCGCAAGGCCATGGCGTACTGCTGGAGCGTTGCAGCGGCGGCGAATCCCGAGGCGGGCCGCCGGCTGCTCGAGAAATGGATGCAGTCGAGCGACCCCGACGTTGCCTGGGTGATGAAGAGCAATCTGGGCAAGGCGCGAATGTCGGTGTTGGGCAAGACCTGGCTCGCCCGGTGGAGGACGCCCGCCAAAGGCACACGACGGCGCGTCAGGCGCTAGAGACGCGAGCGAAGGGCAACCCATCAGAGGCCCCGACCTCGACGCATGGCCGGGGCGGGTGTGGGAAGCTCCGAGGCGAAGAATGAGTAAGGCTGAATCGCGCGATGTCTACCTGGACGAACCGTGGCTGTCGATTCGCTGGGACGAAGACCACCGGTGCATCCACGCCGCCTGGACGGGTCGTCCCGACAGCGTGCAGCTCCGCTCTGGAACCTTGGAAATCCTGAGGGCCATCCGAGACAGACACGCCGCGTCGCTGCTCAGCGACAACCGGCACCTGGAGATGATCGCGAATCAGGATCAGGTTTGGATCAATGAAAGCTGGACTCCGATGGCCGTGGCCTCCGGGCTGAAGCGCATTGCGGTGGTGTTGGCGCCTGAAGGGTTGGTCACGACTGCGAGCGAAGGGATAATCCGCAGGTTCAAGGACGAGACCTTTGAGACCCACACCTTCGATTCAGTAGAGGCGGCACTGACCTGGGTGGCGAGCAGCTAGGCGCCCCGCGAGGGATTCGAACCCCCGACCCTCTGCTTAGAAGGCAGATGCTCTATCCACTGAGCTAGCGGGGCGGTCGCGCCAATCCGAGAGAATACGCGTGGGGGGCACCGGGGATGCGGGGCGCTTTCCGCAATTCGTACACCGCGATTGAGGAGTGACCATGACCGACGCGA
Source organism: Candidatus Dormiibacterota bacterium (assembly GCA_036505515.1). Taxonomy (GTDB): domain Bacteria; phylum Chloroflexota; class Dormibacteria; order Dormibacterales; family Dormibacteraceae; genus DASXTG01. The sequence goes on from DASXTG010000213.1 coordinate 4,503, forward strand.
TGACGACCCTGAAGAAGATCCTGGCTGTGGTCGCCGACGTCAATCGAGCGACCGCCGTGCTCGATTGGGACCAGGAGACCTACATGCCGCCCGGCGGCGTCCAGGGTCGCGCGGAGCAGCTTTCCACGCTGACCGAGCTGGCCCACGTCCGGTTCACCTCGGACGAGGTCGGGCGCCTGCTCGACGAGCTCGAAGGCGAGGTGGCATCGCAGCCGTTCGAGTCCGATGACGCCAGCCTGGTGCGTGTCACGCGGCGCGACTATGAGCTGGCGCGCAAGCTGCCGGCCGAGCTGGTCGCGGAGATCGCGCACGCCGGCTCCACGTCGCGCCCCTTCTGGCAGAAGGCGCGTGAGGACGCTGACTTCAACCTCTTTGCGCCCTACCTCGAGCGCAACGTCGAGCTGAACCGTCGGGTCGCCGACGCCCTCGGCTACGAGAAGCGGCCGTATGATGCCCTGCTCAACCGCACCGAACCCGGGCTCACGACGGACGAGCTCGCGGCGACCTTCGCTCAGCTCAAAGCGGCGATCGTCCCGCTGGTCGCCGACATCGCGCGGCACACCGACGCTGTGGATGACAGCGTGCTCCACCGTGGCTACGACCCAGACAGGCAGGTCCAGTACGCCCTTCATCTCGTGGCGCGCCTCGGATACGAACTCGAGCGAGGACGGCAGGACATCTCGACGCATCCGTTCTCGATCTCTTTCGGACCCGGCGACGTGCGCATCACAACGCGAGTGTCGAGGGAATTCTTCAACGAGTGCCTGTTCGGTTCCATCCACGAGGCGGGACACGGCATGTACTTCCAGGGCCTGGGCACCAACATCGACCGGACGCCGCTGTTCGACGGCGCATCCCCTGGTTTTCACGAGTCCCAGTCGCGGCTGTGGGAGAACCTGGTCGGGCGCAGCCAGGCTTTCTGGCGCTGTTTCTTCCCCAGCCTGCGACAGACGTTTCCGGAGCCGCTCAAGGGAGTGGACGAGGAAGCCTTCTACCGCGCGGTCAACAAGTCATACCCGTCTCTGATCCGGGTGGAAGCGGACGAGGTCACCTACAACCTGCACGTCCTGCTGCGTTTCGAGCTCGAGAACGAGATGCTGGAAGGGAAGCTCAAGGTGCGCGACCTGCCCGAGGCATGGAACGCACGCATCAAGTCCTACCTGGGCATCGCCGTGCCCAACGACCGCGAGGGCGCCCTGCAGGACATCCACTGGTCATTCGTCGGCTTTGCGGAGTTCCCCGGCTACACGCTTGGGAACATCATCGGGGCGCAGCTGATGGAGAAGATTCGGTTGGACATCTCCGACCTGGACGCCCAGATCGAGAAGGGTGAGTTCGCGCCGCTGCTCGCGTGGTTGAGCAAGAACGTCTACCAGCACGGGCGGAAGTTCACGCCTAACGAGCTGCTCATGCGCGTGACCGGGCGTTCCCTCACGCCGGAGCCCTGGATCGCTTACGTGCGGCGGAAGTTCGGCTCCCTTTACGGCCTGGAGGCGCCGCTAGGCAAAAGGTAGGAAACCCGCGAGTGCATGCACACGCGGGAATCGCGACGCCTTCAAACCCGCGAGTGCATGCACAGGAGGGCTTTCTTCGGCATGTCTACGCTTTGGCAGGATAGTCGCCCGCGCGCGCGACCATGCCCGGGAGCTGCTTGCCGAGCTGCCCTCCGAGCCACTGCGAACAGGCGATCAGCGCATCGAGGTCGATCCCGGTGTCGACCCCCAGGCCCCGCAGCAGGTAGACGAGGTCCTCTGTGGCGATGTTGCCGGTGGCCTTGGGGGCAAACGGGCAGCCGCCCGCACCACCCACAGACGCGTCCAGGGAAACCGCGCCCGCCTCCAGCGCGGCGACCGAGTTCGCGTAGCCCGTGTTGCGCGTGTTGTGGAAGTGGGCGCCGACACTGGCCCCCAGCCGCATTGCCCCGCCGACGAGCTCCTTGACCTGCGTAGGCACGCCGACTCCGATCGTGTCCGCCAGGCAGATCTCGTCAGGTGGGATGGCCATCAAGCGCTCGACGAGCCCCAGCAGACGCTCCGGCGCCACCGGGCCCTCGAACGGACAGCCGAACGCCACGCTGATGGTGACTGTGATCGCCATCCGGTCCGCCCTGGCTCGTGTGACCAGCGCAAGCGCCGTCTGCAAGCCCTCCATGGTGGCTGCATTCTGGTTGCGGCGCCCGAACTCATCGGTGGCCGCGAACGCGTAGTGCACCTCGTCGACGCCGGCCGCGACCGCACGTTCATAGCCCTTCTCGTTGAGAACCAATCCCGCATAGGCGGTGCCGCCACGCTGATGAAGGGCAGTCATCACCTCTTCGGCTCCGGCCATCTGGGGCACCAGCTTCGGATTGACAAAGCTCGCCGCCTCGATTCGCCTGATGCCGGCGGCGGCAAGCTGGTCGCAGAGCTCGGCCCGCACGCCGGGATCGAGAAGGCGCTCCTCGTTCTGCAGCCCGTCGCGTGGTCCGACGTCACAGATCAGCAGGGCCATGCGAATAAAGGTAGACGGGCCCAACAAAGAAAGAGGCCGCCCCAAGTCGGGGCGGCCCCTGTCGATTTCAGCGCTCAGCTGCCGATGATGCTGAGGAAGCTCGCGCCCGGGGTGCCCATGCCGGTGAGGTCGTCATAACCGGGTGTGGTCTGCAGACTCAGGCCGTTGTTGAAGGTGCGCAGGCGGAACGACAAGCCGCCGCTCGCGTCGACGTTGTTGTTGTAGTTGGTGCGAACCACCGCGGCGTGCACGGCGAGCACGTCGTAGAACGCGCCGGCGCTCGCGTAGAAGAGGGGATTCGCGAAGCCGTGCGCGTGGCCAGCCTTCTGGTCGGCCAGGGCCATGATCCCGGCCATGATCGGCGACGACAGGCTGGTGCCACCGAGACGGTATTCGGAGTATTTCACCGTTCCATCGGGGAAGGTCTGCGTCTGCCCGACCAGGTAACCGGTGTTGGGGTCACCGAAAGCGCCTATGTCCGGGACCGCGCGGCCAGTGCGGCCCTGCGCCGCAAAGACGCTGCTCGGCACCACGCCCACCTGATAAGAGGGCTCGGCGAAGATGCGGCTCACGCCCCCGCCTGCGCCGTAGAGCCACGTCGGTGTCGTCCACGTTCCGTCGCTGCGAAGGCTGGCGGTGTAGGTGCCCCAGCCCGTCTCGACGATGCGGCTCCCATTCTGGCCAACGCCCAGGCTCGTGCCGCCGACGGCGGTCACGAACGGGCTCGATGCCGGCCAGTCGACCGTCCTGTATCCGACGACCAGCGACTCATCGTTGTCGTCGCCCGAGGAGAAGTAGATGCCGATGCCTTCGGCAACGCCCTGGAGGATGGTCTCCTCATAGGGCAGGATGTAGCCCGCCGGGAGAAGCTCGGTTCGAAAGCCGTACGAGTTGGTCACGATCGACGCCAGGTGGCGGTCGACCACGTGATTGAGCGCAGCGTCCAGGTCCTGGAAGTTGTTCGGAGCTCCGACATAGACGATGGTCGCCCCCGGCGCCATGCCGTGGACGGCTTCGACGTCGAGGGTCTCTTCCCCATACCACCCCTGCGGGTCCTGGAAGTTCCCCTTCTCCGGGTGCCTGAACGTCCCCGGCGCCACCACCTGGATGACCCTGGTGGAAGGGATGTTGCGGATGGCCGACCACCTGTCCAAGTCCTGCTGGATGGTGGGCGATGCGTAGGCGTCGATGATCGCGACCGTCTGGCCGCTCCCATCGAGCGCCGTATTTCCGACGTAAGCGCTGCGGATCTGGCTGGGCAGATAGCCGCACGGCGCCAGCGGGATCGGCAGGTTGTAGCCAGGTTCGCCCTGAGCGCCCGGGGCGTTCGTGATCGGCACGCTGAGGTTGCTGGTCGACAGCTCGTTCCAGTATGTCGAGCATGGGTGGGCGCTGACAAACGCCGGCGCCGGAGGAGCGGCGGGCTCCCTGGCGATGTCCCTGTGCACGAGGGCGGCGGACTGGTCAAGCCCCAGCACCCCGCTCACCACCCCCGCCAGCGAGCTGGGCACTGAAATCTCGGACGTCGGCGAGCGAAGGACAAGCCCGGAGACCGCGTACATGCCGAACGTCGTGCCAAAGGCGGCGGCCGCCTGCGCGACGGTCCCCTCGGCGACGACGTAGTGGTTGTTCAGCGGCGTGTAGTCGATGGTGAAGCCCTGGCCGCTCAGCCATGAGCGCACCGCGGCCACCTGCTGCTCCGACGGCGCGAACTGCTGCCGGAACTGCTGCGGCGTCAGATACTTGCCGTACGAGGAGCTGCGAGGGTCGGACACGGCCTTGGCAAAGGCCTCCACGGCGGAGGGATTGTTCCAGCCGAGGTAAACCCGAAAGCCGATCGGATCAGACTGGCTGGCCGCGCCCTTGAAGCTCGCCGACTTCGCCCACGAGGGCACGCTCCCGGCCAGCTTGGCGCGATCCGACGGCGCCGCATAGGCCGGCAGAGCAATCGCAAGCGCAACGGCCGACGCGGCGGTGGCGGACAGCAAACGGCTGCGTAGGCTCATGGACACCCTCCCCTTAGATACCCGGCTCTTCAGCGGACGTAGAGTCTGCTGACCATAGCCGCGGCCCGAGCTCTATGTCAACTCAATAGAGTGGTGGGCCGGCGGCCTTTGGGCACGCCGGCCCAAGTTGGGTTCGGGGCTAGATCACCTTCGCGAAATAGGCGTCCTCACCGTGCCCGGTGCGGCCGGCGAACGTCGCGTTATTTCGCAGGTCGGTCCACAGGGCGACCACGCCGCTGCCATCGGGCATGATCGCGATGTTGCTGTAGTCGCCGATGAATGCGGTTGCCCGCGGGAAGTTTGCATTGACGGTGCGGGCGAACCAGCGGTTGCCGGTTGTGGGATCGGACTGCACATCAGAGACCGGTGCAGTGGTGAACGTCAGCGTCCCAGGCGCGTTCTCGGTCGCCAGCGAATAGTTGTACTTGTGGTTGGCGGAGTCCGCGGAGCGGTCGAAGGTGCCGATGCGCAGGCGGCCCGACTGGTCATACGCGCTCCACGGCATGAACTGATCGCCCGAGAGTGTCAGCGCTGTGGCTGCCGACCACGTGTGGCCGTTATCGAACGACTGGCTCACGATGACGTCGGAGTTCGTCTTGGCCACGTACGGGCTGGTTGGGGCCGGCGTTGTGCTGTTGCGCATGTCAGACCACACCACCGCGAGGTGCGCGCTGTTGGTAGGGTCCGCGGCGATGTTGCCGGCGGCCCAGGTCCGGAAAACACTGTCCTGGTAGGTCTGCCGGCCGAAGGCGAGCGGGTAGTCGGTAAAGCCGTCGATGGTGGTCGCGACCTTGAACGGCCCGGCGAGGCGCGCGCCCGTGGATGGGCTCACCTCGACCACCTCGTAGTCGTCGCGGCCCGTGGTCAGGTCGGTGGTGTTCAGGAACGAGACGTAGATGCGACCGTTTGCGGCGACCACGGGGGTGGCCACGAAGGCCTGGTCGAGAGCACCGGAGATCAATGTCGGCGCGGACCAGCTCAAGCCGCCGTCATGGGTGACCGAGCTGAAGATCTTGGCCGAGATGAATGTGCCCTGCTGACCAAGACGGAAGTCGCCAAAGGTCACTATCGCGTTGCCGTTGCCCCAGGCGGCGATGTACTCCTTGTCGAGCAGGTCGCCCACGCTCGAGAAGACGCCGCTCCCCGAAGCAACCCGAGCCTCGTCCCAGGTCTTGCCTCCATCGCCCGAGCTTGAGACCAGAACGTCAGGATTCATGGCGTTGGTCGGCCCGACGAAGCGGAATCCGAGCGTGGCGTAGTAGGCGCGGCCGGAGGCATCGAATGCCACTGCCGGGTCGCCGGTGGCCTGGTAGGTCGAGCTGGAGTTGACCGGGTACAGGGACCACGTCTTGCCCCCGTCGAAGGTGACGTGTGCGCGCGAGAGAATGGTCTCGCTCACCTGGCCGCCCGGGTTGAGGGCGAGCTGGTAATCGTTCGCCCCGCCGAGCATATTCTTCGTATTCGTCGGGTTGACCGCGATCGACGTCTCGTTGTGCGGCCCCACCGACGGCTCGGTGCAGTCGGTGTTGACGTTTGCTGTGAGCTGGGTCGCGGTCGTGCAGATGGCGGTCCCGGTCTTTACCGCCGGAGATGTCCCAAAAACGGCATCGGTGACCGGCGCCGGCGCGTCCTTCACGTTGTGCGTGAAGTCAACAGGTTGGTCCTCCGCAGCGGCTGCCAGCGGTTGGCCCAAGGCCATCACCGCGGCGAAGGCGACGATGACTAAACGAGATGGTCTCACCACAACCTCCTTGCAGGAACAAGAACAAAGGGGACGCTTGCCCTACCCAAAACCCATCTCCACCATGACACAGGGTGGCGTCCCACCGCCAGTTTCGAGTTACCGGACCAGGTCGTCCATGGTGCGCGCGTCCCTTGCATTGGCCAGACGCGCAACGCCGAGCAGGTCTTCGATGGTGGCGAGCAGCGAGTAGTGGTCGTAGGCCAGGCTGCTCACCCTGTGGCCGAGAGTGGGCGTAACGACCAGGGTCAGGATCCGGTTGTCGCGGCTGCTGCCGTCGTCCTCGTCCCAGGTGATGAAGAGGATCCCACCTGTCTTCCACGCGTTTGAGCTCATGATCAAGTGCACCGTCTCGCGGAGCCAGACGTCTCCATCGGAGACGGGGCAGTTATGCGTGTTGTGGCAGTCGTCCGGCGTGATCCAGATGAACTGAGAAGGCTCGCCGGCCAGGTCACTGGCCAGCTCGGTGAACGGCACCACGTTCGGCGGGCACTGTCCACCGTAAAAGACGAACGGGTTGTGCCCAGGGTCATAAGGCGGCGGGCTGTCGAGGCAGCCCGCTGGTCCGAGGCCTTCCATGTATGCGCGCCAGGTGACGCCAGCCTCCGTCAGCTGACTGCCGAGGTCCCGGTTTGGGAGCACGTGATGGCTGTCGTCGGTGACCGCCCAGGTCTGACCTGAGGTCATTGCGAGGTAGTTCGGGACGCTGGGATGGGTGATGGCGTGGTAGTTGGTCGCGAGGCCGTACCTCGAGGCCAGCGACGCTGTGAACCCGCCCGAAAGCGCCTGCTCGTAGGACTTGTTCTCCATGACGATCGCGAAGACGTGCGGAGGCGTGGGGCTGGCGTTCTGCCCAACCCCGCCCGTGCACGCCCCGAGCGCGACCGCGACCA
>DASXTG010000214.1:0-2591 GCA_036505515.1 Candidatus Dormiibacterota bacterium
CGACGAGACCATCGCCCAGTACATGGCTGATGTGAATGACCACTTGCTGAAAGTGATCTCCGACGTGTACCGCTTCCGCGAGATCTTGACCAACGCGATGGATCTCCATCTTTCATCGACGTCGACGCGCCTGAACCAAACGTTGAGTCAGCTGACCGTGATCGCGAGCCTTTTCCTGCCCCTCACATTTCTCTCCGGCTTCTTCGGCATGAACTTCGGCTGGCTCGTGGACCACATCGGATCGTTCGGTGTCTTCGCCGCCGCTGTCGGCGCGATGGCCGTCACTGTGCTGATTCAGCTCGTCTTGTTCAGGCGGCGCGGATTGTTCGGCTGAGCCTCATGCAGCGCGAGTGACTCTGGCTCTGGCTCTGGCGCCGGCGTGATGTGGTAGTGCAGGTGGAGTACTGAGAGTCCCCACCAACGCACGAAGTGGTCGGTGCGAACCGAGCCGTCGATCTCGGGATACACGTGAAAGACTTCCTTGAGCGGGCGCACGTACCACACTCGTATGCGCCCCGGTCCTGCTTCCGTGATCCGATAAAAGCCGGGATCCCCGAACCGTTGCCCAGAAGAGACGAGCTTCAATGAACCGTCCGCCTGAGCCTCTGGCCGAAGCAGCACCGTCGCGTTGCCGCGCACAACAGGAAACACCGTCTTCACGCAAGGTCCGGACCGTGGCGGCGTGGCAGTCGAGTAAAAGCCCGAGTAGATGACCATGCCGCTGCCCAGGTTGCGGCGCAGCCAGCTCGTGAAAGCCACGCGTCCCGCCGCATCCACCAGCTGCTCGACCTCGCTTGTCATGCCGCGGGCCGTCTCGAGCGGATACATCGGAAAGTTGAGCTGCTCCATACGGCGGCTGAGAAAATTGATCAGCATCCAGCCGAAGGGCCAGAACAACGGGGACCACTGCGACCACACGTCGAGGTGGTAGCGGCCGGTGTGCTCGTAGAAGTCGCGCACCGATTGATGAAGACGGCCGGAGTCGAACCCGTCGCCATCAAGAGATGAGCAGTCGGGCAGCAGCCCGAGGTCGGGGCCGGTCCGCACCTCGAGACCGGCCTCGGCGGCGACGGAGCGATGGAAGCCCGCGCCGATGCGTGGCGGACCGGTCGGGCCATCCAGCCAGGGGACGGTGCTCCTGTCGACACGGCGGCCGAGCAGGAAGCAGAGGAAAAGGATCACGGCCCCGATCAGGCTGCCCACCAGGCTGCGCACTCCTCAACTCTAAACGCGAATTCGCGTGGGTTCTTTCAGCCGCGAATCGCCGGCGAGACTCGATTGTCAGCGAGCCGGTATCGGAGGCCCGACCACTTCGATGTCATACCTGGAAGACAGCCGGCGCCGCACCGCCATCACCGCGTCGTCTGACTCGCTCGCTGCGAGTCCGTCAGCGAGCTCGCGGAAGTACTCCTCGAAGCCGGCGGGTGACAGCACGATCAGGCAGGTGGCGAGCTCGCGGCCCGAGTTCCAGAAGGTGTGCGGATGTCCTCTCGACACGAAGACATGACTGCCGGCGGCAGCTTCGAACCTCTGGTCGTCGAGAAGAAACCCGAAAGTTCCATCGAGGACGTAGAAGCCCTCGTCTGTGCGATGGTGGATGTGGACCGGAGGGCTCTCGGTTCCCGCCGGCGCGATCCACTCGATCAGGGAGTAAGGACGGGCGGCTTCGCTGTAGACGTATCGGACGGTCACCGCACCCAGGTGGACGCTGGTCCCGGACCGGCTTGGCAACGCCCGACGATCGTACGCTGCCTCGCTGTGCGGAATAGTCCTCGCCGCGTGTCGTGTTGGGGATTCTGGTGAAGCGTCTCCACTACGCCTGGGTCGTGGCCGCGGTCACGTGGATCACCCTGCTGGCCTCGGCCGGCTTCCGATCCACACCCGGCGTCCTGATCGTCCCGCTCGAGCAGGAGTTCGGCTGGACGCGGGCGACGATCTCCCTGGCGGTTTCCATCAACCTGCTGCTGTTCGGTCTGTTCGCCCCCTTCGCGGGCGGCCTGATGGAGCGCTTCGGAGTGCGCCGGGTTGTGATCGGCGCGCTGCTCACCGTGTCCGCAGGGTCTGGCCTCACCGTCTTCATGCGCCAGCCGTGGCAGCTCGACCTGTTGTGGGGGGTGGTCGTCGGCGTCGGCACCGGATCCATGGCCACCGTGCTGGCCGCCATCGTCGCCAACCGCTGGTTCGTCCAGCGTCGCGGGCTCGTCCTGGGGGCGTTGACCGCGGCCGGCGCCACCGGCCAGCTGATCTTTCTGCCTTCGCTCGCCTGGCTTGCGGTGAACACGGGCTGGCGAGCGGCCGCGCTCCTGGTCGCAGGCGCTGCGCTGCTCGGGATACCGCTGGTCGCGCTGCTCATGCGCGATCGCCCGGCCGACGTCGGGCTGCGCGCGTATGGCGCGACCGAAGCCGACGAGCCGGCGCCGCCACTGCGGAATCCCGTGCGGGCCGCTCTCGGCGGACTGGCGATGGGAGTGCGCAACCGCAACTTCTGGCTGCTGGCGAGCAGCTTTTTCATCTGCGGCGCCAGCACGAACGGGCTGATCGGAACGCACTTGATTCCGGCGTCCATCGACCACGGGATGCCGGAGGTGACG
>DASXTG010000215.1:0-14132 GCA_036505515.1 Candidatus Dormiibacterota bacterium
GGAGCGCCGAGCGCTCGCAAGCAGGCATCGAGCACCGATTTCATCGCGTAGAAACCTTGCCGACCTGCCTCTGAGGTGCCGCCGACCCTGGCCACCACGCTGAGCCGCAGCGGCTCCTCCGGCTGTGTTGATTTGTCGCCCACGCGGGCGACGAAAGCAGCTGCGATCTCGTAGATCTTCACTTCGGGTCGACCGCGGTCCCGGTTGATCGCGACCACACCCAGCAATGAGGGCAGCAGCGACGTGCGCAGGGTGTCCATGTCGTCTGACAGCGCGTTCGAGACACGAAGCGCGTAAGCGCCGACCCGCATCTGGTCCAGCACGCGGCCCGACACAAGCGCCGGATTCCACGTCTCCGTGAAGCCGGCTCCGGCGAGCACCTCGCGGGCGGCGTCGAGGCGGCGCCCCTGGCTGGGAAGCGACGGCGTCCAGCGGTCGCGGCGATGCCCTGGAAGCGTGGGCGGTACGCGGTCGTAGCCGTACACGCGACCCACCTCCTCGACGAGGTCTTCGGGGATCGTCACATCGAGCCGGAAAACCGGTGGGAGCACGTCCCACGCGCCGTCGTCAAGCGGGCGGACGTGGAAGCCCAGGCGCTTGAGGATCGACTCGGAGCTCTCCAGCGGGATGTGCAGGCCGAGGACCTCGTCGACGAACGCCGGCCGCAGCCGGATCCGCACCGGCTCCTGGGCCTTCGGGTAGACGTCGGCCCATTCCTTGTGGACGGTCCCGCCTGCAATCTCCCCGATCAAAGCGGCAGCCCGTCGCGCTCCGGCCAGCGCGAGCTCAGCCGGGAGTCCCTTCTCGAAACGGGCCGAGGCCTCCGTGCGGAGTCCAAATGCGCGCGCAGTCTGGCGCACGCTCGGACCGTTGAACGTCGCGGCCTCCAGAAGGATGTCGGTCGTCGAGCCGATGACCGCGCTTTCCTCGCCCCCGATCACGCCGGCGATGGCGACCGGCCGTGTGGCATCGGCGATCACGAGCATCTCCGGTTCGAGCTGCCGATCGACGCCGTCAAGGCAGAGGAGCTTCTCGCCGGCCATCGCGCGCCGCACGTGAATCTCGGATTTCTCCAGCTTGGCGAGGTCGAACGCGTGCAGCGGCTGCGCGTACTCGAGGAGCACGTAGTTGGTGATGTCGACGATGTTGTTGATGGGCCGCACGCCGCATGCACGCAGGCGTCGCTGGAGCCACTGAGGGCTGGGCCCCACGGCGACCTTGGTGATGACGCCTCCGATGTACCGAGCGCAGAGATCTTCGTCGTCGATCGAGACCTTGACGAGCTCTCGTCCAGGAGGACCGGCGGTGCCGGTGAAGGCAGGCATGAAATCCGCGTTCAAGGGCCGGTCCAACCCCGCTGCGAGCTCGCGCGCCACGCCCAGGTGGCCCATACAGTCGGGTCGGTTGGACGTGACCTCCGCGTCCATGATCGCTTGGCTCGGGATCACCGACGTCAGCGGATCGCCGGGGTTGCCGGCGTCGAGGATGAGGATTCCGGAGTGGTCGTCACCCAGGAGGAGCTCCGACGCCGAGCACATCATGCCCCGGCCGTTGTAGCCGGCGATGTTCATGTCTTTGACCACCTTGCCGTTGGGGACGGTCGTTCCCGGAAGTGCCACCGGCACCAGCGATCCAGGAATCGCATTCGGAGCGCCGGCGATGATCTGCTCGACCCTCCCGCCGAGATCGACCTGGTGGATCCACAGCGGGTTGCGCGACTTCGGATGGGGAACCTGCTCGAGGACCTTGCCGATCACGATCTCCGAAAGGTCGCTGACCGTCAGCGCCTCGACCTCGACACCGAGGCGCGTGAGCACGTCGGCGGCGTCCTGCGGGGTCACGCCCTCGAGGTCCACGAAATCGCCGAGCCACTCGTAGGAGATCTTCATCTCGGCTAGAACTGTTCCAAGAATCGAAGGTCGGACTCGTAGAAGAGGCGGATGTCGTCGACGTCGTGCTTGAGCATGGCCATGCGCTCGATGCCGAAGCCCCACGCGTAGCCGTTCCAGTCTTCCGGATCGACTCCGCCGTTGCGCAGCACCTGCGGGTGGACCATGCCGCAGCCGCCGACCTCCAGCCAGCCCTTGTAGCGACAGCTCTTGCAGCCGGCGCCGGCGCAGATGCCACATGAAACGTCGAACTCAAAGCTTGGCTCGGTGAAGGGGAAGAAGCTCGGGCGCACGCGCACCTTTCGCTCCTCGCCATAGAGCGACTGGATCATGTACAGGAGCGTGCCCTTCATGTCTCCGACGGTGAGGCCTTTGTCGACGGCAAGGCCCTCGACCTGGCTGAAGTACGGCACGCGCGTCGCCTCTGGCGCGTCGCGGCGGTAGCAGCGACCTGGCGTGATGATGTAGATGGGAGGCTCTTTTATGCGCTGCATAGCGCGGATCTGCACGGGCGATGTATGCGTCCGCAGCAAAAGATCCGGGGTGAAGTAGAAGGAGTCCCAGTTCTCCCGCGCCGGGTGTCCGGCCGGGATGTTCAGGGCCTCGAAGTTGTACCACTCGGTCTCGACCTCCGGCCCGAGCTCCACCTGATAGCCCAGCGACTCCAGAACGGTTTCGATCTGGCGCTGGACCAGCGTGAGCACGTGGGTATGACCCCGGCCAAGTGGTGGCCCGGGAAAGGTGATGTCTATCGCCTCCGTCTCCGCGATGTCGGCGAGGTGCGCATCCTGGATCGCGGCACGACGCATCTCGATCGCTTTGTGGAGCCACTCCTTGAAGCCGTTGGCCGCAGCGCCGTAGGCCCGGCGTTCTTCGGGCGGCATCTGCTCGATGCCCCGCAGGCGCTCTGAGAGCAGCCCTTTCCGTCCGAGGTACTTCGCTCGCAGCGCTTCGAGGTCGGCCAGGTCGTTCGCGGCTTGAATGTCGCGCTCAGCCGGCTCTGTGAGCGCCTGCAGCTCGCCGAGCGTGTGATGGGTCATGCCGCCTTCCTCCGCTTGATCTCGAACAGGATCACGGCGGCCGCCGCGGCCACGTTGAGCGACTCGACACGATCGCTCATCGGGATGGAGACGAGCTCGAGATCGCCGCGGGAGATGCCGTGCGCCTCGCTGCCAAAGACGATCATGCCGGCATTCTCCACGGGCGCCCGATCGAGCGGAGTCCCGCCTGATGCTGCCGCGCCATATCCATCGATGGCGCCGAGGTCTTCCCAGGCAGAGCGTGCCACCGTGAGGCGGAAAACGTTGCCCGCTGAGGACCGCACGGCTTTGGCGCCGTAGGGGTCCGCGCAGCCCGGGAGGACCACCAGCGCCGGCGCGCCGGCGGCAGCCGCTGTGCGGCAGATAGCGCCGACGTTGCCGGGGTCTTGAACGCGATCCAGCACCACCAGGGGCCAGGATGCTCCCCGCGCCGCGGCGACCGCGTCCTCCGGCTTGGACTCGCGCAAGCTGGCTATGGCGACGACGCCCTGCGGTGTGACGGTCTGGCTGATGGATGCGAACAGACCGCGCGTGAACCTCACCCGGTGCGCTGCCTCCATGTCGAAATCGTCACCTTCTCGCACGACCAACAGCTCCAATGGGATTCCGGCTGCCGCCGCCTCCGCGACCACGCGCGGACCTTCCAGGAGGACGAAACCTGGCTCGCGCCGGCGAACGAGGCGCCTCAGGCGGCGGACGACCTCGTTGTCCGGGCTGCTTATCAGCTGCTGGTCAGAGGTTGTCTTTCGCAACCTCCACCAGCCGAGCAAAGGAACCGCTGTCGCGCACGGCCAGGTCAGCCAGCACCTTGCGGTCGATCTCCACTCCGGCCTGGCGAAGGCCGTGCATGAGCTTGCTGTAGGGCAGCCCCGATTGTCTCGAGGCGGCGTTGATTCGCGCGATCCACAGCTGGCGCATCTCGCGCTTGCGCCTGCGCCGGTCGCGGTAGGCGTAGGCGAGCGCGTGCAGCACCGCCTCGTTGGCAGGCCGGAAGAGCAGCTTCTTCGAGAGCCGGAAGCCCTTGGCGCGGTCCAGGATCGCCTTGTGGCGCCTGTGGGCCGGAACGCCTCTCTTTACTCGTGCCATCTCAAATACCCAGTGCGCGGCGCACTGCCTTGCGGTCGGACTTGGACACCGCCTGCTTGTTCTCGTAGTTTCGCTTGCGCTTCTGGGACTTGTGCTCCAGGAGGTGGCTCTTCCAGGCGCTCGCGCGCAGGAGCTTGCCGTTTCTGGTCACCTTGATCCGTTTCGCAAAGCCCTTGCGGGTCTTGAGCTTAGGCACTCGACGCCGTCTCCTTGACCGCGCTCTGCGCGGCGCTCTGGCGGCTCGGCGCAAGGATCATGAACAGATTCTTGCCCTCGAGCAGCGGAGGGCGCTCGACGACCGCGAAGGGGCGTGCGTCATCGGCCACCCGGTCGAGGATCCTCCTCCCGATGTCCTGGTGCACCATCTCGCGACCGCGGAACATGATCGTCACTTTCACCTTCTCGCCCGCCTCGAGGAACTGCCTCAAACCTTTGAACTTGGTCTGAAAATCGTGCTCAGCCACCTTGGGCCGAAGCTTCATCTCCTTGAGCTTGATGACGTTCTGCTTCCGCCGCTGATCCTTCTCCCGCTTGATGGTCTCGAACTTGAATCGTCCGTAGTCCATCAGCCGGCAGACCGGCGGGTTGGCTTGTGGCGCCACCTCGACCAGGTCGAGTCCCTTCTCGTTGGCGATGCGCAGAGCGGCGTCTAGCGACACCACTCCGAGCTGGTTGTTCTGGTCATCGATCAGACGCACCTCAGAGCTGCGGATCTGATCGTTGATCCTTAGCTCCTTAAACGAGATGAGACAAACCCTCGGCCAAATTCAGTGTTCTTACTATTTCCTCCAGACGCCTATATGAAACAAAACGGACAGCAGGCGCCGTCCGTCATCTTTTACCCTTTCGAGCGCGTGCCCTGGGGGTGAGGGGCGGTCCCTGCTTTAGATGCAGGATGGTACCTGAAACGTAACAAGGGGCGCAAAGCAGCATTGAGACAGAACATCCCGACGGTGAAGCTCAAGACTTGTGCCGTGGCGGTCGCGGCATTGATGATCGCTTGCGGCGGACAGGGATCTCAGGCGCCCAGGTCGCCCTCGCCCGAGACGACTCCCTCCGCCTCCCCGTCCGCGGTCGCGTCACCTGTTGCGGCAGGCCCATTCGCCGTGCTGGTGACTCCGGCGTATGCGCAGTCCTACACCGTCAGCCTGGTCGCTGTCGACGGCAAGGTGGTCGCGAGCGCCCAGGCCAAGGGGTTCGGCGGGGCGCTGACGTGCGGAGGCATCGCGAGTGCCGTGCTGCCGCAGCCGATCAGCACCAGCGACTCTCGGGTCTATTACATGGACGCCCAGGGCGTGGTCAGCTTCTTGACCCCGCAGGGTGAGACTGGGCGAGCGGCCACGCTTCCGACCGGCGGCGCACGCAGGAGCATGTTCGCGGTCAGTCCCGATGACACGCGGATCGCTGTTGTGGTGAGCGATTTCACGGCCACCGGCGCATCGACAAGGCTGTACGTCGATGATCTCGCGAGCGCCGCTCATCACCTCGTCTACAGCCAGACCGGCGGCAGCATCGTGTGGCCGACCGGTTGGCATGGCGGCAGCCTTGTGCTCGCCAAGGTGCCGGCCTGCACCCAGGGAGGCGGGCCATTTTGCTGCGGCCCGCAAGAGTTCCACCTCGTCGACCCGGCGACCGCGATCCGCCGATTTACGGTCGGGAGCTCGAGTTGTGTGCTGGCAGGGCCTCCTTCAAAAGCCGGTGTGGTTTGCGAAGTCAGGAATACCTTCGCGCAGGCGAACGTGGTCGATTGGACGGCGGTCACGAGGCACTCCTTTTCAATCCAGGGTCCGACTCCGGCCCTGATCTCGCCGGACGGCCGTCTGGTCGCGCTGGTGCCCGCTGCCGACACCACTTTCGATGGGACGTCGCGCACTTTCGCGGGGATGCAGGCGTGCGGATGGATCGACGACGCGCACGTCTTCACCGGTGGCGACGCGCAGCACCAGCCCCGAATCGGTGACATCTCAACAGGAACGATCATCCCGATCTCCGCTCAGGGAGACTGCGCCGGCCGGGTCCCGGGCGGTCTCTAAAGGTGAACGTCTCCGCACAATAGGCGCATGGCCTCTGGCCCGCCGGTTCAGCCGGGACAGCTCTCGCCCGACGGCGTGTGGCGCTGGGATGGCGTTCAGTGGCTGCCGGTAGGAGCGTCAGTTCAACGTGCGGCGGCGGCCAGTCGCTCGAGGGCATGGGTCTGGTGGCTGGCTGGAGGCTGTGCCCTGCTCCTTCTCATCGGGCTGGTTGGGGGTGCAGTCGGGATCTACTCGCTGGCCAACAGCTTCCAGCGAGGTGCCTTCAGCTGCCTGCCCAAAGACTTTCCCGCCTACCCCGGCGTGAGCGTTACCAGCGAGAACACCTACGTCGGTTCGAACGTCGCTCCTGGCGATTCCAGAAGATGTCAGATGACCCTGCAGTCGAATGACGACGTCGCCACCGTCACCGCGTTTTACGCGGAAAAGCTCGACTCCGGAGACTGGAAGGTGACGGCCTTCATCCGTGAGGGCGGGCAGATCCAGTTTCACCGGGTGTCGCGACAAGCGACCGTCGGCATCCTCGACCTGCTCGGCCGCGGCGAGCACACCGAGATCCGAATCCAGCTCGACAGCTGAGAGGCCGCGCCTTAACGGCGGCGCTCCGCGACCTCCTGCGCTACGCGATCCGCAAACTGCTCCAGGGTTTCTCGCGTCTGCTTGCCAGCGCGGTCGTTCACCGACACGCCTCCACTCTCGACCTCCTGCCTGCCGACGACCAGGATGTAGGGGACCTTCCGGAGCTTGGCGTCGCGGACCTTCCGATCTACCCGCTCCGACCGCCCATCGACCTCAACGCGAAGGCGTGCCCGCCGCAGGCGCTCGGCCACCTTGTCGGCGTAGGCCCTGTGGTCGTCGCTGATCGGGGCCACCACCACCTGCACCGGGTGCAGCCAGGTCGGAAACGCCCCGACATAGCGCTCGATCAGGTAGCTGAAGAGCCGCTCCATGGCGCCAGCCGCGCCGCGGTGCACCATCACCGGTCGCCTGCGCGACCCGTCCTCTGCGACGTACTCGAGGTCGAACCGCTCCGGAAGCTGGAAGTCCACCTGGACCGTCGAGTTGGTGAACTCACGACGGTGCGCGTCCTTGACCTGGAAGTCGATCTTCGGACCGTAGAACGCAGCCTCCCCCGCTCCGACCTGGTAGGTCTGTCCCATCGATTCGAGAGCCTCGATGAGCGCCGCCTGCGCGCGGTCCCACTGCTCCTCGGTGCCCAGCCACTTCTCTTTCACGTCGTCGCGTGTCGACAGGCGGTACGAGAAGTCCTCGATCCCCAGCACGTCCGAGAAGTAGAGGGCGAGCTCGATCGCCGACTTGACCTCCCCCATCAGCTGCTCGGGAGTGCAGAAGATGTGCGCGTCGTTCAAGGCGAACGCGCGGACGCGGTTCATACCCATGAGCGTGCCCGAGCGCTCGTACCGCCACTGGTTGCCGATCTCAGCGATCCGCATCGGGAGGTCGCGGTAGCTGCGCAGCTCCGACTGGTAGATGACGATGTGGTGAGGACAGTTGACGGGCCGCAGCTCGAGCTCCTCCCCGTCTTCGAACTTCATGGGGGGGTACATGTACTCGGCGTAGAGCTGTGCGTGCCCGCTCTGTCGATAGAGGTCGAGCCGCGCCACGTCGGGCGTCCGAACGTGAAGGTAGCCTCGAGCGAGCTCCTCGTCGACGATGAACCGTTCGAGCTCGCGCCGGACGGTGGCGCCGGCCGGCAGCCACAGAGGCAGGCCTGGGCCCACACGCTCGTCGACCATAAAGAGCTTCAGGTCCTTTCCGAGCTTCTTGTGGTCTCGCTTTTCCGCCTCTTCCAGGAACTTGAGGTGCTCCTCGAGCTCCTTCTGAGATGGCCAGGCGGTGCCGTAGATGCGTGTCAGCTGCGGCTTCTTCTCGTCGCCG
Source organism: Candidatus Dormiibacterota bacterium (assembly GCA_036505515.1). Lineage (GTDB taxonomy): Bacteria > Chloroflexota > Dormibacteria > Dormibacterales > Dormibacteraceae > DASXTG01. The sequence goes on from DASXTG010000215.1 coordinate 7,945, forward strand.
CGCCAGTAAGCGCCCGCGACCCGCAACAGCTTGAACGCCTTGAGGTCCTTCGTCGAGCGCACATGCGGTCCACGGCAAAGGTCGAGGAAGTCCCCCGCGCTGTACAGACTGACCTCGTCGCCCTCGACCTTGTCGTTGATGAGCTCGATCTTGTAGTCCTGGCCACGCTTGCGAAACTCGTCGAGCGCCTGTTGCCGCGTCATCGTCAAGTGCTCGAAGGGCCGGTCCTCTTGCGCGATCCGCCGCATGCGCGACTCGATGGCGCCGAGATCCGCCTCGGAGATTGGCTTGCCGAAGGCGAAGTCGTAGTAGAAGCCGTCCTCAACAGGCGGGCCGATCCCGTACTTGGCGTCCGGGTGGAGCTCGGTGACCGCGGCGGCGAGGAGGTGCGCGGTGGAATGCCGCAGCACGTGCAGTGGATCTTCGCTGGATTCGTGATCGCCGTACTCCGCCATAGGGTCGTCAGTATATGAGCGGCTTGTTCAGCTCCCCGGCGTGAATCCGACCGCGATCGTCGATGCCCTCGGCTATCCGACCGCGGGGCTCGGAATCCTCATCGAGAGCGCGGGCGTGCCCTTCCCGGGCGAGGCGCTGCTGCTGGCGGCTGCGGCGTGGGCAGCGACTCGTCATCACAGCCTGGCGCTGGTCATTCTTTTCGGCTTCGTCGGGGCGACGGCCGGCGCCGATCTCGGCTATTACCTCGGCCACCGTGGAGGCCGCCCGTTCGTCGAGCGCTTCGGCCGCATCTTCCGGATCAGGCCCGAGCACATCGCACACGCCGAGATGTTCTTCGCGCGCCACGGCGACAAGGCGATCCTTGCCTCGCGCTTCATCCTTGGCCTGCGTACTTGGGGATCGATGCTCGCCGGCATGGCGCGCATGCCGTTCTGGCGCTTCCAGATCTACAGCGCGCTCGGCGGCCTTGCCTGGGCGGGGATCATAGGCATCGCCGGCTATGTGGTGGGGAGCAACCTCTCGCTGATCGGCAGCGTAGTCCAGGACGTCGGTCTTGGGAGCCTCGCCCTCGTGATTCTCGCTATCGTCATCGCCCTGCTAGCTGGAAGGCGCGCCGCCCGGCGATAGCGAACGCAACGGCGCCAAATATAAGCAGGACGCCCAGGCCTCCGATCACGTGGCCGGCTCCGATCAGGTCGGCGAGCCCGGCGGCCGCCAACACCGGGATTGCGGTCACTCCGTTGATGACCATGAAGAGGAGAGCGAAGACCCGACCCCGAATCTCGTCGCTGGTCGTCTCCATCAGGTAGGTGATCGCGGGGATCATGATCGCTCCGAACTCGATCCCGAGCAGGAGGCTGAACGCCGCGCCGGTGATGCGGGCATGTACGTGTAGGTCGGGCAGCTGCGTCATCGCTTGCGGAACGGCGGCGAGCGCCAGCAGCGTCACTCCGTTGGCGACGAGCGACCACACCAGGACTCGCCACCTATCGATGTTCCTCAGGAACTGTCCCAGCAGCACGGCGCTGACGATCGCGCCGATGGTGGCGGGGCCTAGGATCACGTAGCTGTCCTGGGCGGCGATGCCGATGACCTGGCTCACGTATGCGGGCGCAAGCGTGAACAGCATGAAGAGCACCAGGACCGCGATGCTCACCTGGCCGAACGCGAGCATCAGGCCGCTGGACCGACGCAGGGCGTCGACGCCCTCTTTCATGTCGACGAGCAGGCGACGAAACCGGCTGTAGCCCTCCTTTACGGGGGGCTCCGTCGCCTTCGGCAGCGGCGGGATGTCAGACGCGAATATAAGCGTGCCGGCGATGACGAGCAGGACGGCCGCGATCCAATACGGCGCGTAGAGATCGATGCGCGAGACGATGGGCGCGAGCGATCCCCCGACCACCAGGGTCAGGACCATGGTCAGGAGCGCCATCGAGTTGGCGGTGATCAGCGCCGAGCGAGGGAGCACCGTGGGTATGGCGGCGGCTTCGGCTGGAGCGAACAGCTGACCGACCGCGGAGAACACGAGCGTGATCATCAGCAGGTGGAAAAAGTCGTCCTTCAAGCCGGGAACGAGCGCGGCCAGTGGAATCAGCGCCACCACCGCAGCGCGACCGAAGTTGCACCACATCATGATCTGCTTGCGATTGATGCGATCCGCGATGACGCCAGCAGGCGGCGAGAACACGACCGCAGGGACGGTGAACGCGAGAAGCGTGATTGCGACCGCAGTGCTGCCCCCTGAGATGCGGTAGGCGAGAATGATCAGCGAGAAGAGAAGGAACTTGTCTGCCAGCTGTCCAGCCAGCTGTGCGAACCAGATGTTTCTGAAAGCCGTGTAGCGCAAGACGGCTCGAAAGCCACCTGGCCCTTCGACCGGGAACCTGATCGGCGCCTCCACCGCCGTCAGAGCTTAGCGATGTGGCACAGGACCGAAGCCTTCGTAGACCGCCTGCCACTCCGGCAGCGTCAGGGTCTGAGGGCGCTGCTCAGGATCGATGCCCGCTTCGCGCAGCCGCGCTGCTGCAGTGGTGCTGCCCAGGCCACTGATCCGGCCCAACGTTCCGCCCAGCTGCTTTCGGCGAAGCTGGAACACGGCCTCCACGAGCCTGAAGAACGCGTCCATGTCGTCCACGTCCACCGCCGGTGAGCCGCGCACATCCAGGACCACGCATGCGGAGTCGACCCGCGGCTGGGGGTTGAAGGCCGCGGCAGGGATGGTGAACAGGAAGCGTGGCTCCGCGAAGACCTGGACAGCGACCGTGGCCAGGCTGCCGCCACTCGATGCCGTCCATCGTTCGGCGACCTCCTTCTGGACCACAAGAGAGAGTCGGCGAGGCCGCGGTTCGTGGTCGAGGAGCTTTCGGATGAGGGCGCCGGTGAGGTTGTATGGGATGTTGCCGGTGACGACATGCGCACCCTGAGGGAAGTACGTTGCGATGTCGAGCTTGAGGATGTCCGTCTCCACAATCTCGACGTTGGATGCGCTTCCAAGCACCTCGCGCAGGACAGGGGTCAGGCGGCGGTCGATCTCGACCGTCACGAGCCTCATGCACCGTGGGGCCAGGGCGACCGTCAGCGAGCCGGCCCCCGCCCCCACCTCCAGCACGTCGTCGTCATCGGTGATGCCGGCGGCATCCGCAACGCGGTCGCGAATCGCAGCGTCGACGAGAAAGTTCTGGCCGAGAGAATGCTTGGGATCGACACGATGCCGGCGCAGTAGCCGCGCCAGCTGCGCGGGGTCGGCGGGGTCGATCACTCCATCCTGCTGAACAGCGCAAGCGCGTTGGCCTGCTCGAGGTCAGCCAGCTCGTCGAGACTGATCCCGCGCAGCTCTGCCACCAGCGTCGCGGTGTCGATCAGGTAGGCAGGACGGTTGGGCACGCCCATCCGCTTCTGCGCGTTGCCGTAGGGCGAGTCCGTCTCGAGCAGCAGGCGATCAGCCGGACAGCTCTTGACGACGTCGCGGAGCGCGTGGCGGCTGGGCCGCGTGACCAGCCCGGCGAACGAAAGGTGGAAACCCAGGTCGAGAAAGCGCGCCGCCCACTCCCATTCCAGGGCGAAGTAATGCATCACGCCGCGCAGCCCGCGATGGGCAGTGATCGCCTCCACCAGGTCCGCGGCGGCGGCGCGATTGTGGATGGAGACCGGGAGATCGAGGTCGACGGCAAGGTCGAACAGCTGATGAAGCCGGACAATCTGGGTGTCGCGGGGCGGGCTGGGCTCGTGCTCGTAGTCGAGGCCCACCTCGCCGACAGCCACGACGCGTGCATCGGCCGCGAGGCGGCGCAGGGCGCCCAGCTCGGGGTCGGCGATCTCAGTCGGGTGATGTCCCACTCCGGCCCAAACCTGCCCGAAACGGTGGGCCAGCGAAACGGCGGCCCGGCTGCGTTCGAGGTCGACACCCATCGCGATCAGCCGTATCACGCCGGCCGCCGATGCCTGCGCCACCACCTCTTCCGGATCACCGAGCTCCTCGAGGTGGAGGTGGGTATCTACGAAGATCCGATTTCCTCCTCAACCACCTCGTCGAGGCGCTTGAAGAGCGGTTCGGGCGGCGGCAGCTTCCGGCCCGGCTCGAGCTGGGAAGGCAGCCAGCGGTTGTCGATCGGGTAGTCGCCCGCGAGCACTTGATGCGACACGCCATCCTCGGCGAACTCGCGCACCTCCGGCTGCGGCGCGATGACGTCCGTGTAGCCGAGCATCTGGTGCAGGCGCTGAGCGGAAAACGGCAGGAACGGCGTCAGCATCGTCTTCAGGTTGTCGACACACCGAAGGGCGACATAGAGGACGGTGCCGGCGCGGGCGCGGTCGGTCTTGATCGTGTGCCAGGGCTGCTCGGTGCCCAGATAGACGTTGACCCTGGCCGCCATCGTCATCGTGTGCTTGAGGGCCACCTGGAATCGAGCCTGACCCAGCTGTTGTGCGACGTAATCGAGGGCGGCCTCGACCTCTTTGATGAGCGCTTTGTCGGCGCCGGTTAGCTCAAGCGGATCCGGCACGCCACCGAAGTTCCGATGCGCGTTCACCAGCGTGCGATGGACCAGGTTGCCCCACGTCGCCACCAGCTCGTCGTTGTTCCGGCGCACGAACTCCGACCACGTGAAGTCGGTGTCCTGGTTCTCAGGCCCGGCGATCATCAGGTAGTAGCGCAAAGCGTCAGGGTCGTAATGGTCGAGCACGTCTTTCACGTAGATGACCTGCCCGCGGCTGGTCGACACTTTCTTGCCCTCCATGTGGAGGAACTCGCTCGCGACGATGTCATCGGGCAGCTCCAGGTCGCCGGCGCCGAGCAGGATTGCGGGCCACAGAACGGTGTGAAATGTGATGTTGTCCTTTCCCATCACGTAGTAGTGCCAGGCGTCGGGGTTCTGCCACCAGTTTTTCCACGCGTCCGGCTCGCCTCGCTGCAGAGCCCATTCGATCGACGCGGACAGGTAACCGATGACGGCGTCGAACCAGACGTAAATCTTCTTGTGCGGGTTGTCTTCCCAGCCCGGAAGCGGCACCGGCACGCCCCAGTCGAGGTCCCGCGTGATCGCGCGCGGCTTCAGGTTGCGGGCGAACTCGAGCGAGTACTTGCGCACGTTGGGCCGCCAGTTCTCGTGCTGGGTGATCCACTCCATCAGTTGCGTCCCAAACGCGGGCAGGTCGAAAAAGAAGTGCTCCGTCTCTCGAAACTCGACGGGCGCATCGCTTCCACGCTGGTGCGGATTGATCAGGTCGATCGGATCGAGCTGGTTGCCGCAGTTGTCACATTGGTCGCCTCGTGCATCCGGAAAGCCGCAGATCGGGCATTTGCCCTCGATATAGCGGTCGGGCAGCGTACGCTCGGTCGCGGGATCGAAAGCCCCCATCTGCTTCTGCTTGACCAGGTAGCCCTTCTCGAAGAGCTTTAGGAACAAGTCCTGCGTGACGCGGTAGTGGTTGGCGGTCGTGGTCCGCGTGAAGATGTCGTAGGTCATTCCCAGACGGCGCAGGTCGTCGACGATGAGCGCGCTGTTGCGGTCGACGAACTCCCGAGGCGGGACGCGGGCTTTGTCGGCCTCATAAGTGATCGGAGTGCCGTGCTCGTCGGTCCCGCTCGCCATCAGAACACGCGAGCCCCGCAGCCTTTCGAAGCGCGCCAGCACGTCGGCCGGCACTGCGAAGCCGGCTACGTGGCCGATGTGACGAGGCCCGTTGGCATACGGCCATGCAGGCGCGACAAGAACAGTTCGTTGCTCACTCACCACTGATGACCAGGGTAACTTCCCCACGGACGACGTCGCCCAGCGCGGCCGCGACCTCCGCTGCCGTTCCGCGCAGCACCTGCTCGTGGATCTTCGTCAGCTCCCGTGCCATGGTGACTTGCCGCTCGGGCAGCGCCTCGGCGATGAGCGCGAGCGACTTCTTGATGCGGTGCGGTGAGTCGAAAGCGACGGCCGGGCGTGGCTGGCCGGCAAGGGTCGCCAGCAGGCGGCGCATGTCGCCCGGCTTGCGCGGCAAGTAGCCCACGAAGGTGAATCCCGCACCTTCGTAGCCTGCGACCGACAGCGCCGCCGTGATCGCGCTCGGACCAGGGATCGGAACCACCGTGTGCCCGCCCGCCCACGCCGCCGCGACCAGGACCTGGCCCGGGTCGGAGAGCGTGGGCGAGCCCGCGTCGCTGACCAGCGCCACGTCGTGCTCGTCGAGAGCCGCCATCACTCGGGGCAAGGCGCGGCGTTCGACGGGCGCGCGATAGCTGATCA
>DASXTG010000216.1:0-4910 GCA_036505515.1 Candidatus Dormiibacterota bacterium
TTCGGGATCGCCGTCGATCGTGGGGGCGGTTGTGACAGGTGACGTCCTTAAGCTCAGCTTCACAGCGGGCACCCCCGAGTATCAAGTCGTGCCGCAGGCAAGCGCGCAGTTCGTGGCGGACGCCAGCGGCCGGCCGATGCAACTGCCCGGCACCGCCGGCGTGCGAATCGTCCTCCGAGGATTCCGAGGTGACATGAGCAACTACATCGGGCAGACCGACCTCCGCTCGACCGGTCCGCTCCTGCTCCAGGCGAGCAAGATCGGAGACTTTGAAGGCGTCGTGACCTTTGCCGCAGGCACCAGTGGGCCGGCTTGTGCCAACGTCGCCGCCGACGAGTCCAGCCTCACTTTTCGCTTCATCGCGGCTCCGTAACCCTTCATCTCCCACGCCAGATGGCGCCGGGGCGGCATAGAGCCCGGCGCTGTTTCTTTGCCGAGCCTGCAACTGCATTGCTGCAGCGCGCATCGCATAGGCAGCAACATGGTGAGCGCAGTGATGGAGCAGCGACCCGGGGCGCTGGCACGTGCGGCCCAGGGAGACGCCGACTCCTTCTCGTATCTGATCCAGCCCCTGCTAGACCCCGCCTACCGGCTGGCGGCGGTGATGCTCAACGATCGCCCTGCGGCGGAGGATGCCGTTCAGGAGGCCTCGATCAAGGCCTGGCGCAAGGTGCGCCAGCTGCGAGGCGATGCTGAGAAGCTCCGCCCGTGGTTTCTTTCGATCGTCGCCAACGAATGCCGCATGACGCGACGCAAGCGCTGGTGGTCGGTGATCAGGGTAGCCGAGGTTCGATCGTCGTCCTCGGCTGGCGCTCAGCCCTCCGAGACGATCACGGACCTTCAGCGCGCGGTGGCTCGCCTGAGTCCGAAGGAGCGGCTGCCGCTGGTCCTGTACTTCTACCTCGACGTGCCACTGGAAGAGGTGGCGCGAACGCTCGGCATTACTCCCTCCGGCGCCAAGGCACGGATCTACCGCGCCGCGCACCGGCTGCGATCAGACCTGACCCTCGAGGAGGTGACCTGACGTGAACCGCGAGAGCTTCCGGCGCGAGCTGCGCCGTGCATTCGACAACATGGCCGGGCCGCCGAGCTCGTCGCTTCCCGACCGCGTGCGCTCGGCCCTGAACGAGCCGTACCAGGAGAGGGCACCGATCTGGGTCGCGGGACTTGCCGCAGCGCTGATCGCCGCGATCGTGATCGGGGTCCTGGTGGTGATCCACCCGTTCAACCGCCAGCCCTTGGTTTCAGTCGGCCAACCGAGCCCGAGCCCCTCGCCATCCGCCTCGCCGTCGCCGAGCCTGCCGGCCTTCGACTGTGGCTCTGCCTATCGGATCACGTCGGCCGGCGCGCCTGCGGTGGCCGAGATCAGCGCGGTCCGAACCGGCACGCACGCCGGTTACGACCGGATCACGATCGAGTTCAAGGGTGAGCTGCCGGCCACGATCAACCTGCGGACCCAGAATGGCGCCACGTTCATCCAGGATGCGAGCGGCCAGCCGGTTACCCTGAAGGGCAGCTACGGCCTACTGGTGATCATCGACGGCGCCGACGCTCACACTGCGTACAGCGGCCCCTACGACTTCAAGCCGCCGTACCCGGGCTTGCTCGAGGCGCGCCAGACGGGCGACTTCGAAGGCAAGGTCCAGTGGGGCCTCGGCCTGGCGCAGCCGGCGTGCTACCGCGCCTTCATTCTCACCAACCCGAACCGACTGGTGGTCGACATCCAGGTCCCGTAGCTCCTGGCCTCCTTGCTGCCTTCAACCCCGTACATTGGTGCGCACATGAACAGAGCAAGGAGTCAGGAAATGTCGAGCCTCGCCTCCGACCCCGAAGAGACCACGCAATGGGAAAAAACGGCGCCGCGCGAGATCAGCCCCGACCAGTGGAAGCGGTTCGAGGGCTACGCGGCCGAGATCTTCGAAGCCTTCGGGATGGACCTCAACACACCCGGAACCAAGGACACGCCGGGTCGCTTCCTGCACTCGCTGTTTGAGGCCACCTCCGGCTACGAGGGCGACCCCAAGCTCCTGACCGCCTTTCCGACCGAATGCGACGGCGGACCTGACTGCAACATCAGCCAGGTCATCGAGGGACCGATCGAGTTCTTCTCGCTGTGCGAGCACCACGCGCTGCCCTTTCACGGCCACGCGTTCATCGGCTACATCGCGCACGAGGAGATCATCGGCATCTCCAAGCTCACCCGGCTGGTTCGCTTGTTCGCGCGGCGCTTCACGGTCCAGGAGCGCGTCGGCGTCGAGATCGCAGATGAGCTGGTCCGAGTCCTCCAGCCGCATGGTGTCGCCGTGCACCTGTCCGCTACTCACCTGTGCACGCAGATGCGGGGTGTGCGTGAGGGTCACTCGCGTACGTGGACCTCGTTCTGGCGTGGAAACTACGAGAGCAACCCGCAGCTGAGGACCGAGTTCCTGCAGGCCGTCGCCCAGAATTCGCGCTGAACTTGGTGCTCGAGCCCTTCGATGTCCTATTCGAAGGGGACGTGCCCGACTACCCGCTACCGTTCGTCCTCCAGCGACTGTACGGGCGGCTGGGCTTCAAGACCCCGATCCTCTACGCGAACTTCGTCTCGTCGCTGGACGGGGTGGCGACGCTCGGGTCTGGCTTCTCAGCCGGCTCGGTGATCAGCGGCAGGCAGCCCGCTGATCGGTTCCTGATGGGCCTGCTGCGAGCTTGCGCCGACGCCGTCCTGATCGGCGCCGGCACGCTGCGCGCGACCCCGGGACACCTATGGACGCCCGCCCACGTCTTTCCTGACCTCGCGCCCGGCTTCACCGCCCTGCGCGCAAGCCTCGGCCGGAGCCCCGAACCGCGCACGGTGATCCTGACCACAAGCGGCAAGATCGACGTCAAGCATCCAGCCCTTGTCAAAGGGGCCACGATCTTGACCACCGCGGCCGGCGCCAGGAAAATCGGCGGCAGGCTGCCGCCCGCTTGCGACCTGGCCGTGATGGGGAGGGGTGCGAGACTGGACCTGGCGCGGGTCATCGCCAAGCTCAGGGGCCGTGGGCTCGATGTGGTCTGCAGCGAGGCCGGGCCGCATTTGACCGGCGAGCTCATCAAGTCCAGGCTGCTGGACGAGATCTTCCTCACCGTCTCGCCCGTACTTGCGGGTCGAGACAATGAACGGCGTTTCGGCATGGTCGAAGGTGTCGAGCTGCTCCCGAAGGCCGGGGTTTGGAGCCGGCTCATTAGCGCGCGCCGTCACGGAGACTATCTCTTCGTGCGTTACGGCCTTCGCAAGTGATCGCAAACCTCAAGGTCGGCGTCGTCATCCCCGCCTACAACGAGGCCGCTTCCCTCGAGCGGCTCCTGCCCAGGCTCCCCAGCGATCTGTGCGACCTGGTCGTAGTCGTCAACGACGCATCGACCGACGGCACTTCAGAGGCGGCGAAGAACGCCGGCGCGACCGTCGTCGATCGCACGCTGCGCGGCGGGCCAGGTCCTGCGATCAGGGATGGGCTCGACATGCTCCGGTCCAAGGGTTGTGACATCGCCGCCGTCATGGCCGCCAACGGCAAGCACGACCCGGCGCAGCTCCCGGATCTGATCCGCCCTCTCGCCGACGATAACCTCGACCTCGTGCGTGGTTCCCGGCACCTGGCCGGAGGTGGGCACGTCAACATGCCACGGCATCGCCTCCTGCTCATCGAGCTGTTCACTGTCCTTTTCTCGGTTCTGGTCGGCCGCAGGGTCACCGACGCGACCGGCGGCTTCCAGGCGTACCGCCTGAGCGTCCTGGATGATCCGCGGGTCAACATCCACCAGCCCTGGCTCGGCCGCTACGAGGTGGAGACGTACCTGTTCGCCAAAACGCTCCTCTGCGGCTACAGGTGGAAAGAGGTGCCGGTCCACATCACGTACGGTCCACGCGGCCGGCCCTACACCCGGGCGCGGCCGGTCGTCGACTGGTGGGGCTATTTCCGGCCGGTGCTGCTGCTCAGGCTTGGGCTGAGGAGCTGACCAGCGCGGCCACTGCGCCCGCGACGCGGCGCACGTCGGCGTCGGTCAATTCTGGGTACATGGGCAGAGAGAGAACGCGCTCGGCCGCGGCCTCCGTGATACGAAAAGAGCCTGGACCAAAGCCTGCGCTGCGATAGGCCGGCTGGAGGTGGATAGGCACCGGGTAATGGATGCCGGTGCCGATCCCGCGCGACTCGAGCTCAGCCCGCACCCGTTCGCGCTCATCGACCTGGATCACGTACAGGTGATAGACGTGCTCTACATCCGGTAGGGAGTGGGGGAGGCCGGCGTTGGTTCCGGCCAGCAGCTCGTCGTACATCGAAGCGATGCGCCGCCTGGATTCGTTCCACGCATCCAGATGACGGAGCTTTACGCGCAGGATCGCCGCCTGAATGGTGTCGAGGCGGCGGTTCCATGCCAGGTGCACGTGCTCATACCTCGCGCGCTGCCCGTAGTTCCGCATCGTGCGCACTTTCTCCGCAAGCTGCGAGTCGTTGGTGGTCAGTGCGCCTGCGTCGCCGTACGCGCCCAGGTTCTTGCTCGGGTAGAAGCTGAAGGCGGCGAAGGTTCCCATCGAGCCGGTCCGGCGGCCTCTATAGCGCGCCCCATGCGACTGGCACGCATCCTCGATGACGGGCAAGCCGTGCCGTCCGGCGACGGCGAGGATTCGATCCATGTCCGCCGGCTGGCCGTACAGGTGGACGGCCATGATCGCCTTCGTGCGCGGGGTGATCGCGGCCTCCAGTCCGTCCGGATCCAGGTTGTACGTGTGCGGATCGATGTCGACCCATACCGGCGTGGCGCCGGTGAACGAGATGGCGCTCGAGCTGGCGATGAACGAGCCGGCCGGAGTGATCACCTCGTCACCTGGACCGATACCGAGCCCTCGCATCCCCAGCTCGAGCGCGGAGATGCCGGAATCCACACCCACC
>DASXTG010000217.1:0-4596 GCA_036505515.1 Candidatus Dormiibacterota bacterium
GGCTCGCGGGCCGGGTCAGGATGACCTGCGGTGTGTCGTACTGGGCGATCTTCGCCTGCATCTGGAGCAAGCAGATGCGATCGCCGACCATCACCGCCTCGTCGATGTCGTGCGTCACGAAAACAACGGTCTTGCGCACCGATCGCTGGATGCTGATGAACTCGTTCTGCAGCCGCTCGCGGGTGATGCGATCCACGGCGCCGAACGGCTCGTCCATGAGTAGGATCGGCGGGTCCGCGCCCAGGGCTCGCGCGAAGCCCACGCGCTGGCGCTGACCGCCCGAGAGCTGATGCGGATAGCGGTCGCGGTACTCACGCGGGTCGAGGCCGACCAGCTCGAGCAGCTCATCGACACGTGCGTTGATTCGGGCTTTATCCCAGTTCCACAGGCGCGGCACTGTGCCGACGTTGTCGGCCACGGTCATGTGGGGGAAGAGCCCTGTCTGCTGGATGACGTAGCCCATCTTCAGCCGCAGCCGCGCGGGATCGACTCCGCTGGTGTCCTCCCCGTTGACGAGGATGCGACCACGATCGGGATCGATGAGCCGGTTGATCATGCGCAGCGTTGTCGTCTTCCCGCAGCCCGATGGGCCGATGAGCACGCAAGTCTGACCGCCGGCGATGTCGATGGTCAGGTCTAGGACGGCATTGGAGCCCCCGGGAAACCCCTTGCTCACGTTCTCCAGGCGGATCACGGTGTCGTTTACGTTATTTCAATGCCGGCCGCCTTATTCCTGGACGTGGCTGACCCGTGGATCAACTGGACGTGGCTGTCGACTCACGTTCCGCTGTTCGCTGATGCGCTCCAGCAGCACATCACGCTCACCGCGATCGCGATCGTGGGCGGGCTCATCCTGTCGCTGCCGCTTGGAGTCGCCGCTCATCGCTGGCGGACGCTGCGCAATCCGGTGCTGGGGGTGTTCGGCATCTTCTACACAATCCCTTCACTTGCGCTCTTCGCGCTGCTCGTCCCGTACACCGGGCTGAGCGAGACGACGGCTGAGGTCGGCCTGATCGGCTACACGGTGCTGATCCTGGTCCGCAACGTGATCGTCGGCCTGGAGTCGGTTCCGGCCGACGTCCTCGACGCCGCGGACGGCATGGGTTACCGACCGCTGGCGCGGCTCCTGCGCATCGAGCTGCCCCTCGCACTGCCGGCGATCATGGCCGGCGTCCGCATCGCCACCGTGACCACGATCGGCCTCGTCACGATCACGGCGATCATCGGCCTGGGTGGGCTTGGTCAGCTCATCCTGCGCGGCCTCATCGAGAACTTCCACACGCCGCTGGTGGTGGCGACTGTGCTCTCCATAGCGCTGGCACTCGTAGCAGATCTCGCCCTCGCCGGCGCGCAGCGGCTCGCCATTCCGTGGGCTCGCGCCGAATAGCCGTGGATTTCCTGGGCAGCGTCGTCACGTGGTTCACAGAAGCCGGCCACTGGAGCGGGCCTGACGGCATCGTCCAGCGGCTCGCGGAGCACGTGCAGCTGTCGGCGGAGTCCGTGGCGGTCGGTGCGCTGATCGCGCTTCCTGTGGGGATCGCCCTCGGCCACTATGGCCGTTTTGGAAACGTGGCGATCAACGTCTCCAACGTCGGAAGGGCGGTGCCGTCGTTCGGCATCCTCGTCATCGCCTTTCAGATCTTTGGGCTCGGAGATCTTCCGATCGTGATCGCTCTCGCCGCCCTAGCCATTCCGCCGATGGTCACAAACAGCTACGTCGCGCTGCGCGAGGTGGATCCAGACATCAAAGAGGCGGCGAGGGGCATGGGCTACCGCGAGCTGGCACTGCTGCTGAGGGTGGAGTTACCGCTGGCGGTACCCCTTGTCATGGCCGGCATCCGCACGTCGGCGGTCCAGGTGGTGGCCACCGCGACCCTGGCCGCGATCATCGCGGGTGGCGGCCTGGGTCGCTACATCATCGACGGCTTCGCACAGCAGGATTACACGAAGCTGTTCGCGGGCGCGGTCCTGGTCGCGGTCCTGGCCACGGCCACCGAGCTGTCGCTGGCGGCAGTGGAGCGCCTCCTGGTCCCGCGCGGCATGCGCCTCCTGAGAACGCCGACCGCACAGAGGGCCGCCACCTTCAAGACGGCGTGAACCTCCGTCCACGGGGGGAAATGCATTTGATGGAACAACCACCGCGCGCCCCGGGGTTGCATCGGCGTACCCGATAGGTGTTAGGAGTGACTCAAATGAACCCGAAACCGAACTGGGCGCGCCGGCTGGTCGCCCTCATGGCGCTGGTGTTGGTGGCCGCCGCTTGCGGTGGCACAACGACTCCGGGCACTTCTTCGAAAGGCACGCTGACCATCGCGGGCTTCAACTTCCCTGAGAGCAGCATCCTGGCCCAGATCTATGGCCAGGCATTGGCGCACGACGGCTACACGATCAAGTACAAGCCCAACCTCGGCACTCGCGAGGTGGTCGCCCCGGCCATCAAGTCGGGCGTGATCGACATGTATCCCGGTTATGCGGCGACCGACCTCGAGTTCTACAACAACAAGGCCGGAGAGGCCACGGGCGACGCCGCAGCGACCACCGAGAAGCTGAACTCGCGCCTCGGACCCCTGGGGTTGGTCGCGCTCACTCCGTCGGCAGCCGTCGACCAGAACGCTTTCGCTGTCACGAAGGCCACGGCGACGAAGTACAACCTGACCAAACTGTCCGACCTCGCGCCGATCGCGAGCAAGCTCGTCCTCGGCGCCGGCCCGGAGTGCCCGACCCGGCCATACTGCCTGCCAGGCCTGCAGCAGACATACAGCCTGCACTTCAAGGCCTTCAAGGCCCTGGACACGGATGGGCCGGCTACCCGGGCCGCGTTCAAGAACGGCACCATCGACGTCGGTCTGGTCTTCAGCAGCGACGGCGACCTGGATTCGCTTGGCCTCGTCGTCCTGCAGGACGACAAGCACCTGGAAGCTGCTGACAACGTCGTCCCGATCCTCCGCCAGGCAGCCGCCAGCGATGAGGTCAAGAAAGTCCTGAACAGCATCAGCGCGAAGCTGAATACTGCAGATCTCACCACCATGAACTCGCAGGTGTCGCTCCAGCACCAGGACGCCGACGCTGTCGCCACCGCCTGGCTGCAGAAGAACAACTACTCGAGCTAGTCTCTGACCTAGACAGGTGGATCGCGACGCGGCGCTGGCCGACTTTGATGCGGCGCGCGTGGAATGGGAAGGCGTGTTCGCGCAGGTGCCGGACGCCGCCCTGGCCTACCTCAAGAGCGGCGATGTCTATGCCGTCGGAGGGCTGCAGGTTCACGTCAACTGGGTGCTGACGCATTACCGCCGAATCCTCGATGCCCTCATCGCGGGCAATGGCGCGCCGGTGGACCCGCTCGACGCGCCCGCAGAGGTGGAGGCGGTCAACAGCAAGGCGCGGGCCGGCCTCGAAGCAAGGGAACGACGCGTCGCTCTCGATGACATGGCGGAGCTGCATGCAGCTGTGCGAAAAGCCGCGGGAGCGGTTTCGCCGGATGAATGGAGCCGAAAAGCTCCAGTCGTCTATGGCGACGGACAGGATCCCTTCCCGACGAGTCCCGAGGACGTGATCGGATGGCTGCGCGAGCACTACCGCGAGCACGTGCAGCAGTGCCCGGAGCTCGTCGCCGAGTGGCGATCCCTGCGCTAGGGCGCCTCACTTACTAAGGGATCCGGCTGACCCAGGCCGCCGTCCCGTATTTGGTCGCCTCGAGCTCCTGCGCAAGATGCAGCTCATCGGCCGACACCTCGCTTTCGTGCACGTTGAAAGAGCCGGCGAATGAGCTCGCCATGTGAGCGGCCACAGCGGCGCAGCTCATGGGCGTGAACCAGGCCAGCGGCGATACCGTCTTGTCCGCGCTGCGCACGCCGCGCTCAGAGATGTTGTGGCGCCCGACGCGGATCAGCCGCGGAACGAGCTCCACGTCGAGGGTGTGCGCGATCGTCGTGTGGTGAAGGACGTGGCCTCTGCGGCGCGCCTGGGCCGCGCCGCCGATCTTGCCGCGCGGGGAGATGATGTCGTTGATCTCGCGATAGCTCGCGGGCACTCCCAGCGCGACGAATGACTCCACCGCCCACGCATCCAGCACGGCGTATGAATGTCGAAAGCTGGTGCCGGCGACCACAGAGTCCGGCACGTACATCGAGTAGGTGATCGTGCGTCCGGACTCGCACAGCATGGTGCCGCCGCCGCTCATGCGCCGAGTCACTTTGAAGCCGAGCTCACGGGTGGCAACCAGGTCGACCTCGTTCATCACCGACTGGTGCGAGCCGATGACAAGCGCAGGCTCGATCCACTCCCACAGCCTCAGGGTCGGCGGCCGTTCGCCTGCGATGACCCGATTCAGCAGCACCTCATCCAGGGCCATGTGCATGTGCGCCGTCTGCGGCGCTGCCGCGATTAGATCCCACTCCAAATCAGCTAGAGGGATGGGCGCCAAGGCTCTGCCAGAATCTATCGAAGTGCGCCCTGCGCGCGCCCGGCGCTGATGCACATGAACCGGCGAACACTGTGGACGTTGTACGGCTGCAACTTCCTGGACGCGATCGGCGTCTGGTTCTTCTTGCCGCTGCTGCCGATATTCCTGGGTCGCCACGGCGGATCCGCGGCGCT
>DASXTG010000218.1:0-2449 GCA_036505515.1 Candidatus Dormiibacterota bacterium
ACGGCGATCACGTCGAACGGATCGACCATCGCCACGGTCAGCGTGCCGTCCTCCTGGGCGATGGGGATGGCCTGGAGCCGCGCGGCCTCCGACGCGGGCAGCAGCGACAGCAGGTCATCGGGCAGCGGCAGCCCGACCAGCCGTACGAACTCGCTGCCGATTTGCTCGCTGATGAACCGCGCCACGTGCTCCTGGTCGACGACGCCCATGTTCAGCAGGACGCGGCCCAACGGCTCCCGCGTCGCACGCTGGATCTCCAGCGCCCGGTTGAGCTGATCCTGCGTGATCAGGGACTCGGCGAGCAACATCTCGCCCAGTCTGCGGCGGTGACGTCCGAACGGAATCTCTGCCATGCTCATCAGATTTCGACGAAGACCACGCGCAGCAGCTCATCGACCGTGGTCTGTCCCTCCAGGACTTTCAGAATACCGTCGTCACGGAGCAGGCGCATCCCCTCCGCGACGGCCCGCGCGCGGACCTCCGCGGTCGAGCCGCCCTTGAGCACGAGCTCGCGGATCGGATCGGTCATCACCATCAACTCGAAAATGCCGGTGCGGCCTCGGTACCCGGATCCCTTGCAGCGGTCGCACCCCTTCCCGCGGTAGAATACGATCTCCTCGCCCCCCTGGACGCTGAGACCCAGGCGGTGGAGCGCCTCCACCGGCGGCGTGTAGGGTTCTTTGCAGTGCGAGCAGATCGTCCGGGCCAGCCGCTGCGCCAGCACCCCGATGACCGACGAGGTGATGAGGAAGGGCTCGATCCCCATGTCCAGCAGACGCGTCGTCGCGCTCGGTGCGTCGTTGGTGTGGATCGTCGAGAGCACGAGGTGGCCGGTGAGCGACGCCTGGATGGCGATCTCCGCGGTGTCGCGGTCGCGGATTTCGCCGACCATGATGATGTCGGGGTCCTGGCGCAGGAATGACCGCAACCCGTTCGCAAAGTTCAGCCCGGCTTTTGGGTTCACGTGGACCTGGTTCACGCGCGCCAGCTGGTACTCGACCGGGTCTTCGATGGTGAGGATGTTCTTGTCGATCGTGTTGAGCTTATTCAGCGTGGCGTACAAGGTAGTCGTTTTCCCGCTCCCGGTCGGCCCGCTGACCAGGATCATCCCGTAGGGCTTGCTGGTCAGCTCGTTCCACGTCTCCAGCATCTGCGAGGCGAACCCCAGCTTGCCCAGGGTGAGCTTGGCGGTGGACTGGTCGAGGATGCGCATCACGACCTTCTCGCCGAACACGGTCGGCAGCGTGGAGACGCGCAGATCGTACTCGCGGCCCTCGATCACGACGTGAATACGCCCGTCCTGGGGCAGCCGGCGTTCGGCGATGTCGAGGTTGGCCATGATCTTGATGCGCGAAATCATCGCCTGCTGCATGGCCTTCGGCGGCGCCATCGCGTCGCGCAGGATACCGTCCACGCGGTACCGGATCTGCAGCGTCCGGCGGTGCGGCTCTACGTGGATGTCGCTCGCCCCGTCCCCGATGGCCTGACTGATGAGGAGGTTGACCAGGCGCACCACCGGCGCCTCGTCGACGAGTGTGCGCAGTTTCTCGAGACTGATCTCCTCGCCGCGGTCCTCGGCGACCTCGAGGTCTGTCCCCATCGCCTGCCGCATGGCCTCTTCGAGATTCGCCCCGCCGCTGTAATAGCGGTTGATGGCGGCGACGATGTCCTCCGGCGCGGCGACCACCGGCTCCAGCTCGAGGCCGGTGACCAGCCGGACGTCGTCGAGCGCCACGACGTTCAGCGGGTCGGCGATGGCGAGCCTGACTCTCCGTTTGGTGCGGCTGATGGCCAGCACCTTGTGCCGCAGCGCCAGGTGATGCGGGATGATCTTGACGTCGTCGGGGTCGATCTCCAGTCCGCCCAGCTCGACGACAGGCAGGCCCCACTGAATCGACAGCGCCCGTGCCAGCTGCTGCTCGGTCACCACTCCCTGTTCGACGAAGACACTGCCGAGGTGGCCGCCGCTGCGCTGCTGGGTCTGGATGGCCTTCTCCAGCTGCTCGGAGGTCACCATCCCCTCGTCGAGCATGATTTGACCCAGCGATTCCGCGCGTGCGCGGCCGGGCCGGGCAGGTTCCGGCTTCTCGACCGCGGCGGCCTGATCCAGGGGGGCTGCTCGCGCCGGAGCCGGAGCGGCGGGAACCGGGGCAGCCGGCGCGGTGGGAGCCGGGGCAGAGCCGGCAGGTTTGGGCGGCGCGGCCGGCCCCGGGGCGGCGGCTTTGGGACCCGCCGGCGCCGGAGCAGGCGGCGCGGCCTGCGGCAAAGGTGGCGGACTGGGCGCCGTGTCCGCTGGGGCAGCGGCTTCAATATCCCCCTGCCGCTCGAGGATGCGGTCGATGCGATCCTGAACCTTGGACGCCTCACGCATCCGGCCGAGCTTGATGTAAACGTCACGCAGGGCGGCATGGAGTTCGGAGTCATCGGGAGCGAGCTCGGCCGCCTTCTC
>DASXTG010000219.1:0-3295 GCA_036505515.1 Candidatus Dormiibacterota bacterium
TCGCAGGCGGCCTTGAGGGCAGCGGCGTGTCACTGGCCGTCATCGAGCGCGAGCTTGTCGGCGGCGAATGTGCCTACTGGGGCTGCATTCCCTCGAAGACGTTCTTGCGCTCCGGCGAAACGCTCGAAGAGGCGGGGCGAGCGCGCAACCTGGCGGCGTCGAGGGTGGACTGGGACGTCGATTTCCCAAAGATCTCCAAGCGCGTGCTGTGGATGGCGCGAGACCTCGACGACACACGGCCCGCGGCCGCGCTCGAGGCAACAGGCGCCAGGCTGATTCGAGGCGCCGGCAAGCTCATCGACCAGCGAACGGTCGAGGTCGGCGTTGAGAGAATCGTCGCGCGACGTGCCGTCGTCATCGCCAACGGGAGCACGGCGGCGATTCCTCAAATCCCTGGGCTCGACACCGTCGATTACTGGACCAACAGGCAGGCAACGCTTCCGCGCGAGCTGCCGAGCTCGCTCGCAGTCCTGGGCGGAGGCGCGGTCGGCGTCGAGCTCGGGCAGGCGTTCGCACGCGTCGGCTCAAGGGTCACGGTGGTCGAGGCAGGGCCTCGTTTTCTCGGCCTCGAGGAGCCTGAGGCGGGCGCAGCTCTCCGTCCACACCTGGAGAAGGACGGGATGACGATCATGACCGGCGACCCCTGCGTTGGGCTTGAGAAGCGGGGCTCGGGCGTGATCCTCCACCTGGAGTCGGGAGCGACCGTCATTGCGGACCGGCTCCTGGTCGCGACCGGCCGGCGGGCGAACTTCGAGGCCTGGGATGGCGCAGGTCTCAACAGGACCGCCCGTGGCTGGCTGCAGGTCGAGCCTTCCACCCTGGAGGCCGCGCCCGGCGTCTATGGCGCTGGGGACATCACTGGCATCGGGGGCTTCACCCACCTTGCCCACTACCACGGCCAGATCGTCGCGCGCCGCATTCGGGGCGAGGACGCGATGGCTGACCATGTCGCGGTCCCGCGAGTGACGTTCACCGATCCAGAGGTCGCTTCGGTCGGCCTGTCGGAGGCGCAGGCGCGTGAGCATGGCCTGGACGTGGTCACGGCGTCGACCGACCCCGGCGAGGCTTCGCGCGGCTACATCCATGACTTCCACGGCGGGGCGCTCAAGCTGGTCGGCGACCGCAGCCGCGGGGTCCTTGTCGGCGCGACCCTGGTCACCCCGCGGGCCGGTGAGATCCTGGGCGAGCTGGTGCTGGCCGTGAAAACGGGCACCACGCTGCGCAACCTGGCCGATGTCATCCACCCCTTCCCTGCCTTCAACCGGGTGCTGGGGGCGGCGCTTCAGGAGCTCGCCCGGAAAGCGGCATAAGAAGGGTGTAAGCCCGCCCGGATCGAGGTCGTTAGTGATACAAGAGGGTCAGCAAAGTGATCGACATCCGCCTCGACCTGGACACGGTGCTGATCTGGGTTCTCGTCGGTCTGGTGGCGGGGTCACTGGCCAGCCGGGTGGCGCTGGGCCACAGCCTCGGTTTGATCGGCGACCTTCTGGCCGGCGTGCTGGGAGCCTTCCTTGGCGGGGTCCTTGCCGACATCCTCCATATCAACTTCCAGGTGAGCGGGCACCGCATCATCACCGAGATCATCATCGCGTTCGTGGGGGCCGTAATCCTGCTCTTCGTGTTGAGGCTGCTCGGCTTCGGCCGGAAGGGCTAGTTAGAGGGCGCCGGTAGCGCCGTTGACCTGGGCGTTTCCTTGTCAAAGGAGGTGAACAGGTAAATGACTGTAAATCTCGACTTCGACACGATCCTGATCTGGCTCTTGATCGGCTTGGTCGCGGGATTCTTCGCCAGTCACGTAGCGCTGGGCAGGGGCCTTGGGCTACTTGGTGACGTGCTGGTGGGAATCATCGGCGCATTCGTGGGTGGCTTCCTGGCGGGCGTCTTCCATTTCAATATCAATATCGTTGGCCACCCCATCATCAGCGCGATGATCATCGCCTTTGTCGGCGCTGTGGTCCTGCTTTTGATCGTGCGTCTGTTCCGCGGCTCCCAGCGACGGGCTTTTTAGGGGCCGTCCCAACCGTCGCGTACTGACTGAGCAAACGCCTGGGGGCGCTCCGCCTCCAGGCGTTGGCCACCAGCTGCTGCGCAAGCTCCGCTCCCACTCCGCGCAGCCGCACCCGAACCCATCCGAAACGACCTGTGTATGCGGAGACGGAGAATGTTTTCGGGTCCATCTCCAGCAGGCCGGCCTGGTCGTCCAGAGAGGCCTTGACCGAGACGAAGCCGCCTTCGCTCGAGCCCATCGCGAAGATGCGATCGCGGACCCTGAATGTCGCCTCGCCCCAGGTCTCACGCTCTTCGCTCTCAGGCATCGCCAGGCACAGCCGCCGGAACTGATCGAACGTCACGGCGTCATCAAACGCACCTCGGCTAACATTCGCGCCTCACCATGGAGCTGGTGATCCCACCCCTCGACGAGCATGCCATGCGTCTGGCCTCGGAGCGCCAGGCACGCCTGACCAAGCCCGCCGGCAGCCTCGGGCGGCTGGAGGAGCTGTCGATAAGCCTGGCCGGGATGACAGGACGGCTCGACCCGCCGCTGAAGAACCGCGTCGTGTTCACGCTGGCCGCAGACCACGGGGTCGCGGCCGAGGGCGTGAGCGCGTATCCAAGCGAAGTCACAGCGCAGATGGTGCTCAATTTCTTGCGCGGCGGCGCCGCGATCAACGTGCTCGCGCGCCAGGCGAATGCGCGGGTGGTGATCGCCGACCTCGGAGTCGATGCCGACCTCCCGAGCCATCCCAACCTGCGCACGCTCAAGGTGCGGCGCGGCACTGCGAGCATCACGCGCGGTCCTGCGATGTCGGTGGCTGAGGCACAGCAGGCGATCGAGCACGGGCGGCAGCTGGTGCGGGATGAGATCGCCCGTGGCCTCGACGTGGTCCTGACCGGCGACATGGGCATCGGCAACACGACCGCCTCGGCGGCCCTGATCTGTGCGCTGACCGAGCTCGACCCTCAGGACGTCGTGGGCCGCGGCACTGGGGTCGACGACTCCGGCCTCGAGCGCAAGCGCGCCGCGGTTCGAAAGGCGCTCGCGGTCAACGGCACGCGCCTGTCGCAGGGCGCAATAGATGCACTGGCCGCAGTCGGCGGACTCGAGATCGCCGGCCTCGTCGGGATCATCCTGGAGGCAGCGACGCATCGGCGGCCGGTGGTCATCGACGGCTTCATCTCGAGCGCAGCGGCGCTGGTCGCGGCGCGAATTGCTTCAGGTGCAACCGGATACATGATCGCCTCGCATCGCTCCCAGGAGCTCGGCCACGGCGCGGTGCTGCGCCGCCTCGGGCTC
>DASXTG010000220.1:0-19288 GCA_036505515.1 Candidatus Dormiibacterota bacterium
TCAAGCACTGGGCGGATGGCGGTCCAACGCTGCCTTACAACCTGGCCCTGCTGTGCGCTCGACACCATTACCGGGTGCATGAAGAGGGCTGGCGGCTATCGTGGGGCGCCGAAGGCGAGCTGGTAGCGGTCCCGCCCTAGCGGCCTGGTCTCATTCCTGATCAGAATTGATGTATGGCAGACGCGGGGCGGATGCTGTTGCTGGTCGGGATCCTGCTCGCCCTGGTGGGCGGTGCGCTGTTGCTTTTCGGGCGCTTCCAGCTTCCAGGCGACCTCACATTCCGGAGCGGGAACGTCACGTTCTACATCCCGATCGCGACCAGCATCATCCTGTCGATCATCCTGACCGTCGTGCTGAACTTCCTGTTCCGATCGCGGTAGCCAGGCCGACTTTGCGTATTACTTAGACTGATCCGGCTGTGCAGTTAGTCCTCAGCTGGCCGGTTCGCCTGCTCGTCGTCGGAATCCTTGCCTTCTCGCTCTTCGTCGACGGAGCGGGCTACATCTACCGAATCTCCAACCACTACCCGCTGACCGGCAACGTGCCCGGTCTGCCGCCCAACTTCGGCGGCTGGCAGCTGTACCTGCACCGCGGCCTCGACCTTGCTGGCGGTACTCACATCGACTATCTGATGACCAACTTTCCGCCTGGGCAGTCTCGCTCCGACGTTCAGCAGCGGACCATCAGCGTCATCTCCAAGCGCGTGAACTCCCTGGGCGTGAGCGAACCCGAGATCCGCGGCGCAGGCTCCAACAACGACCGCATCACTGTCGACCTCGCGGGGGTGACCGCAGACCAGGCACAAAAGGTAATCGGCGCCGTGTCCAAGCTGGTCTATACAAAATGGGTCAAAGACGACAAGGTCACGGCAGGGCCGCAGGCGGGATACAAACCGGCGTTCACGGGGCTGACCGGCGATGACATCGCAAGCGCCAGCGCATCCATCGATCAGAGTGGGCTCTCGTGGGTGGTCAATGTGACCTTCACGTCGCGCGGCGCGGATCTCTTCGACAAGCTCACACGCGAAAATGTCGCCGCCTGCCCCGGCGACTCGAACACAGATCCCAACGCCAACTGCGCGGGGCGCCACCTGACAATCTGGCTCGACCTCACGCAAAAGGACATCGACAACTGGGAGAACGCCGAATACATCGGCAAGATCTCGCAGCCTTACGACACAGGCTGCCTGGCCACCGCCGGCCCGACCACCGTCTGCCCCAAGCTCCTGGTCGACGCTGTGACCCGCGAGGAGATCGCGGGCGGGCAGGCGCAGATCAGCGGCGGCTTCACCCAGGACAGCGCCAAGGATCTGGCGACCGGCATCAACTCCGGGTCTTTGCCTGTCGACCTCCAGGTGCTCGACGTGACGCAGGTCGGATCGACCCTGGGCGCCGAGTCGGTGAAGCTGAGCATCGCCGCCGGCCTGCTCGGCCTGTCGATCGTCGTCATCTTCATGGTCACCTACTACCGGGTTCCCGGCTTACTGGCGAGCCTTGCGCTGATCTTCTATGCGGGGGCGGTGTTTGCCATCTTCAAGGTGGTACCGGTGACGCTGACGCTGGCCGGGATCACGGGCTTCATCCTGTCCGTGGGCATGGCCGTCGACGCCAACGTCCTGATCTTCGAACGCTTCAAGGAAGAGGTAAGGGCGGGCCGGACCATCCCGGCCGCCGTCGACGCCGCGGTGAGGCGCGCCTGGCCGGCGATCCGTGACTCGAACACATCGACGCTCATCACGTGCGTGATCCTGGGCTTCGTCGGTCCTGGACCGGTGAAAGGATTCGCCGTGACGCTCGGAATCGGGGTCGTCGCCAGCCTGATCTCATCGATCATCGTCACCCACAACCTGCTGGCGATAGTCATGACTGGCAGCGGGTTCCGGCGTCCTGCGCTCATGGGGGTCGACCGTGTCCGCTCTGTCTGACGAAGAGCGCGCGGGGAGCGTGGACACCGAGCCGGCTGAAGACGAGGAAGAGCCCGAGGAAGAAGCTGAGGCCGTCGCCGAGGTCGAGGCGCCGAAGCCGCCGCCAACCCCTCGAAAGCTGGACATCGTCAGCCGCCGCAACTGGTTCTTCCTGCTGTCGCTCCTGGTCATCGTTCCTGGCATGTACTTCATGGTCGCCAGGGGCTTCTTGCTCGGAATCGACTTCGCCGGCGGCACCGAGTTCACCATCCATTTCCAGAACAACCCGACCACCACGCAGGTGGAGAACGCAGTCGATGCCGAGAATTTCGGCGGCTCGGTTATCTCCGCCGGCCCGGGCACGTACATCGTCCGCGGCCCGGTTCTCACGCCGGCTCAGCAAACCCAGACCGTCAACGACCTCGAGAACAGAGTGGGTCCGATCGACCGTAGCCAGCTTTCCGTGCTAGCGGTGGGTGGCACGATCGCCGGAGAGACGATCGAGTTCGCGCTCCTGGCCGTGGTCCTCGCGGCGGTCGCCATCCTCCTCCTCCTGGCGATCCGGTTCCGCAACGTGCCGGGAGGCTGGCGAGCGGGCTTTCAGTTCGGCGGTTCCGCCCTGGCCGCGCTGCTGCACGACGTGTTCCTGCTCACCGGCATCTTCTCGATCCTCGGCATGGGCCTCGATCTAAAGATCGGGGAGATCAACAGCCTGTTCGTGACCGCCGTGCTCACCGTGGTCGGCTTCTCCGTGCACGACACCATCGTGGTATTCGACCGAATCCGCGAGAACCTGCGGGTCAGCCAGCGACTCTCCTTCGAGCAGGTCGTCAACCTGAGCATCATGCAGACCGCAGCGCGGTCGATCATCACGAGCTTCACAGTCGTCCTGGTACTCGTATCGATTCTCATTGCGGGCGGCCCCACCCTCAAAGGCTTTGCGCTGGCGCTGCTGATCGGCATCGTCTCCGGCACGTACAGCTCCATCTTCAACGCGGCGCCTCTACTGGTGGTCTGGCGGAGGCTCCAGCCTCTCCGGTAAGGTGGACTCCTACGCCCTGACATGCCGACCTGGCCAATACCGACGATCAAGGAGCTGCTGGAGCCCACGCTCAACCACATGGGCTTCGAGCTCTATGCGCTGGAGCAATCCGGACAGTCCGGGCGGACGCTGCGCATCTCCATCGACCACGCCGAGCCCATCACCATCGAAGACTGCGAGCGTGTGAGCCGTGTGGCCGGTCCGCTGATCGACCATTCGCGGATCATCGATGGTCCTTACTACCTCGAGGTTTCGTCGCCGGGCGCAGAGCGCCCGCTGCGAGAGAAAAAGGACTACGAGCGGTTCCACGGGCGGCGGGTCAACGTCCGCTACCGAAGCGGTGATTCCGACACCGTTGTCGAGGGCCAGCTGGTAGCGGTGGATGGCGCCGGCATTGCAGTCTCGGCGCTGGGAGCTCGCGGCAGGGCACCGGTGATCGTGCATATCGCATGGGATGACGTTGTCTCGGGCAGGCTCGCGGTCGCAATCTGACCCGTCCACGGAAAGCCTCGCAGACGCGCTGACGGCGCTCTGCGCGGAGGTCGGCATTCCTTTCGAGGAGATGCTGCACACCGTCGAAGCCGCGCTCGCCGCCGCTTACGTGCGCGCCTTCAACCCCCCCGGCCTCGTTAGCGTGAAGCTGGACACGATTACCGGAGCGCTCCATGTCACAAGCCGGGTCGTACGGGCCGACGGCTCCGAATCGACGCAGTCGCTGCCTGCAGAGGACTTCAAGCGAATGGCCGCCCAGACCGCCAAGCATGCGGTGCTGCGCCACATCCACGACCTTGAGCGCGACAAAGTACTTCGTGACGTCGCCGAGCACAGAGGCGAGCTCGCCACTGGCGTCGTAGACAGAAACGAAGCCGGCACCGTGTATATCGACCTCGGACGTGCCGAGGGCGTCATGCCGCCTGAGGAGCAGATCCCCGGCGAGCAGCTGCATCCGGGCCGGCCGGTGCTGGTGGTGATCCTGGACGCGCAGCGCAACCCGCGGCAGGCGCAGGTCCGTGTCTCCCGGGCGGCGCGCATGTTCGTGCACCGCCTGCTCGAAGCCGAGGTGCCCGAGATCAAGGCCGGCACCGTCCAGGTGCGCGCCATCGCACGCGAGCCTGGCCTGCGCACAAAGATCGCGGTCTCCTCGAGCGAACCCGGGCTCGACCCCGTCGGCGCTTGCGTCGGCCCGAAGGGTGTGCGCCATCGCGCCATCCTCAGCGAGCTCGCCGGAGAGCACATCGACGTCGTCCCCTGGTCAGACGACCCAGAGGTTTTCGTTGCAGCCTCGATCGGCCCGGCCAAGGCAGAGTCGGTCACGATCGACCGCGCCAGCCGCACCGCCACGGTGATGGTCCCCCGAGCACAACTCTCGCTCGCCATCGGTCGAGATGGCCAGAACGCACGGCTGGCGGCAAAGCTGACCGGCTACAGGATCGACATCAAAGCCGGCGAGGCTGAGGGCCACGGCGACACCGAAGCCACCACGTAATTTCACCTCCCCGCTGCGCGGGGAGGTCGGCCCGAGCGCCGAGCGCTCCGGCCGGGTGGGGGTCCGCACGTGTCTTGGCTGCCGCCAGGAGGCCGCCAAGCCGACGCTTGTGCGCATCGTCCGAGGGCCGGATGGGCGCGCCGCCGTCGACCGTACGGGACGGGCGCCGGGCCGCGGGGCCTACCTCCACCGCGACCCGGACTGCATCGAGATCGCGAGCAAAAGGAAGGCCCTGGAGCGCGCGTTGAGGGCGACCGTCGAGCCCGAATTCTGGGCACAGCTCGAGACCTAGCCCGGGCGCGCCAAGTTTCAAATCCGGCGCGAACGGCATAATCAGTTGTTCGAGCATGAAGGCACACGAACTCGCACGGGAACTCGGGATCAGCCAGAAAGAGCTGGTGAATTTCCTCCAGCAACGGAGGATGCCGCTCAAGAACGCCGCGGCGCCGTTGGCGCCGGGTGCGATCGAGGCCGCCCGCTCAGCCTTCAAGCCGGCCTCTGTGGCGGTCAAGATCGAGCCGAACGGCGAGCGCAAGGTGGTCCTGCCGCCCAGCCTGTCGGTCAAGGATCTCGCGGAGAAGCTGGGTGTGAGCCCAGTCGAGGTCATCAAGAAGCTGATGGCATCTAAGATCCTGGCCACCATCAATCAGGTCATCGACTTCGCCACGGCCGAGATCGTGGCCGACGAGTTTGGCTTCACGGTCGAGCCGGTGTCGAGCGAAGACGTGATCGCCGTCGAGTCCACGGAAGGCGAGGGCGACGTGGTCACGACCTCCCGCGAGGAGCTGTTCTCACTCGCCAACGAAGACCCCACCAAGCTGGTCACACGCCCACCGATCGTCACCGTCCTCGGCCATGTCGACCACGGCAAGACCTCGATCCTCGACGCAATCCGCAAGACGCGCGTGGCGGCCGGCGAAGCGGGCGGAATCACACAGCGAATCGGGGCCTACAAGATCGAAACGGCCGACGGCCACCCGGTGGTGTTCATCGACACCCCCGGCCACGAGGCCTTCACGGCGATGCGCGCACGCGGTGCGCAGGTCACTGACCTGGTTGTGCTCGTGGTCGCCGCCGACGACGGCGTGATGCCACAGACGGTCGAGGCGATTCAGCACGCGCGCGCGGCCAAGGTGCCGATCATCGTCGCCATCAACAAGATGGACAAGGAGAACGCCAACCCGGAGCGCGTGCACCAGGAGCTGGCCGCGCAGGGCATCGTCACCCGCCATTACGGCGGCGAGCACGAGTGCGTGCACCTCAGCGCCAAGACCGGGCAGGGCATCGATGACCTGCTGACGACGATCGTGCTTTCGTCGGACATCCTCGAGCTCAAAGCCAACCCCAATCGCAACGCAATCGGGACCGTCGTCGATGCTCACCTCGAGCGCGGACGCGGCCCGGTCGCCACCGTCCTCGTGCAGGCGGGCACCCTTCGAGTTGGAGACGACTTCGTGTGCGGCCACATCTACGGGCGCGTGCGAGCGCTGAGCGACGACCGAGGCCAGAGCGTCACCGACGCCCCTCCCGCGACACCTGTGGTGGTATCGGGCATGAGCGAGGTCCCGCAGGCAGGGGACATCTTCCAGGTCGTCGGCTCAGAGAAGGCGGCGCGCCAGATCGCGCTCACAAAACTGATGGAGAAGCGCACCATCGAAGCCGCCAAGGACATCGCTCCGCGCATCACGCTCGAGGAGCTTGCTCGCCGCGCGAAGGAAGGCGAGGTCAAGGAGCTCAGCCTCGTGGTCAAGGCCGACGCCCAGGGCACGCTCGAGGCTGTGCTCAGCGCGCTGCAGAAGATCGAGGACCCTGTGGTCGCGATCAAGATCGTTGGCCAGGGCGTGGGCGCCGTCAGCGATTCAGACCTGCTGCTCGCCAGCGTGTCCAACGCGATCATCGTCTGCTTCAACCTCAAGCCGACCCCTGCGGCGGTGGCCGCGGCTGAGCGGGCCAAGGTCGAGGTCCGCTACTACGACGTCATCTACAAGCTGACCGAGGATGTGGAGCGAGCGGCGAAGGGCCTGCGCGAGCCGACCTACAGGGAGATCCGCGAGGGCACTGTCGACGTCGTCACCCCCATCAAGATTCCGCGACTAGGCATCATCGCCGGCAGCCGCGTCGTCGAGGGCAAGGTCAGCCGCGGCGGGAAGGTCAAGCTCTTCCGCCCGACCACCCCCACAGCCACCAGGTCGACGCGCGAGTCGCGGGCCATCACCCCGGCAAATGGACAGCTGATCTGGGAAGGCCGGATCAACTCCCTCAAGCATTTCAAAGAGGACGTGAGGGAGATGGCGGCGGGGCAGGAATGCGGAATCGGACTCGAGGGCTTCGAGGCCTTCGCGGCGGGGGATGTGATGGAGACGTATCGCCTCGAGCGGGAAGAAATTTAGCCAGCGCTTGCTGGCTGCGGAGGTCGCTATGACCAGCCACCGGGCCGATCAGGTCGGGGAGCAGGTGCGCGAGGAGATCATGTCCATCATCCGGCGCGAGCTCAAAGACCCGAGGATTGGGTTCGTGAGCATCACAGCCGTGAGGATGTCACCCGACCTGCGCCAGGCCCGGGTGCGCGTGAGCGTGCTCGGAAACCCCGATGAGCAGAAGGCGTCGATCGCAGGCCTCGACTCTGCCAAGGGTCTGATCCGTCACGAGCTCGGGCGCCGCCTCGAGAACCTCAAGTTCTCGCCCGACCTCCGGTTCGAGCTCGATCCGTCGATCGAGTACAGCGTGCACATCGCGGAGCTGCTCAAAGAGGTCCTGCCCCCGGCCACAGCCGACAACGGTGATGAGGGGGGTGCGAGATAGCCACCGCCAGGAGCAAATCCGCTCATCACTACGACGAGATCAAAGAGCTCGTCGACGCGAACCACGAGATCCTGATCTTCGGGCACAAGGACGCCGACGGCGACACCCTTGGCTGCAGCCTGGCGTGGGCCGAGGCTCTGCGCTCAGCGGGCAAGCACGTCTGGGTGCTCATCCCCCCACCGCTGCCGCAGATGTACGCGTTCCTGCCCGGCTTCGGCGAGATCCGAGACGAGCCTCCCACCAACGTCGACCCCGAGCTCATTTTCTTCTTCGACTCTGGGAACCTGGAGCGATCGGGGAGCAGCGTGAAGCGGATTGCCTCCCACGCCACGATCGTCAACATCGATCACCATCCGTCCAATTCGCGATTCGGAGACATCAACGTGATCGACCCGGAGGCGTCGGCTGTGGGGCAGATGGTGATGGACATGCTCGACCACTTCGGCTACCCGATCACCAAAACCATCGCCGAGAACCTTTACGTCGCGCTTCTCACCGACACCGGCGGGTTCCGCCACGAGAACACCACGCCCCGCGCCCTTGAGGACGCGGCGAGGCTCGCACGCCTTGGCTCGGACCCCGGACAGATCGCAACGATGGTCTACAAGATGCGCCCGGAGACGACGCTCAAGCTGAGCGGTCTTGCGCTGGCGACGATGCGCGTTGACCTCGAGGGCAAGCTCGCGTGGGCCAAGGTCACCCGCCGAATGCTCCGCGAGGCGGGCGCGGTCATGGCCGAGTCGGAGGGCATCATCGACACCCTGAACAGCATCGCGGGCCTGGAGCTGGCCATCCTCTTCAAGGAGGTCTCATCGGACCTGACCAAGATCAGCGTGCGCAGCCGAGGCGGCGTCGACGCCGCTGCGATGTGCGCGGCGTTTGGCGGCGGCGGCCATATCCGTGCCGCGGGCGCCGAGATCGAGAAGCCAATGGAAGAGGCGGTGAGGCTGGTGCTGACGGCGGCCAAGGAGGCGATCGGTGCCGCCTCAACCAAACGCTGAAACGGCTCGCTTCATAACCGGAGTCCTCAACGTCGACAAGGCCGCCGGCGAGACGTCCTTCCGCGTCGTCAGGCAGCTGCGTCACCTGACGGGTGCGCGCCGAGTCGGCCACGCCGGGACGCTCGACCCGCTCGCCACTGGCGTGCTGCCCATCCTCTTCGAATCCGCGACGCGCCTCGCCGAGTTTGCGCTGCGCCTCGAAAAGACATACGTTGCCGACATCCATCTCGGTTTTGAGACCGCGACGGACGACGCCGAAGCTGAAAGCCAACCGGTCGCGGATCCGAGCCGGCTGACCGAGGCAGACCTATCCAAGGCGCTGGAGGCGTTCGCGGGCCGCATCCTCCAGCAGCCGCCCGCGTTCTCGGCGGTCAAGGTCAACGGCCGCCGCGCCTACGAGCTGGCGCGGCGCGGCGAGGAACCCCAACCTCGGGCGCGCGAGGTGGAGATATACGAGGTGAGGCTTCTGAGCTTTGTTCCCGGGCCCGAGGCGGTGGCTCGGGTGGAGATCCGGTGCGGCAGCGGCACCTACCTGCGCTCGGTCGCACGAGACCTCGGCCGGAAACTGGGGGTGGGCGGCTACCTTGGCCGCCTTGTGCGGACCTCATATGGTCCGCTCGGCGTCGACGCCGCGGTGAAGGTGGAATCGCTCGCAACCGCGGACGACGTCCGGGCCCGGCTGCTTCCGGCCGAAGTCATACTGCCGGCGATGGAACGGGTGCGCCTCAACGTCGAGCAGGAGGCGATGGTCCGCCAGGGTCGGTCGGTGCGGGTGCTGCCGGAGCCCGGGCCCGGGCCCCTTCGCGCGCACGATGCAGAAGGACGGCTCGTCGCCCTCGGGCACACGGATCCGCTCCGCCGCACGTTCGTGCCGGAAAAGGTGCTCAGCTGAAATTACATCTCGGGCCGCCGTCGAGCCCGATCGGTGCCGTCGCCCTAACCGTCGGGAGCTTCGACGGAGTCCATCGCGGACATGCCGAGGTTATCAGGCGGACCGTCGAGGCGGCACGCGAGGCGAATGCAGCGCCGGCGCTCATCACCTTCGAGCCTCACCCGCGATGCGTCCTCGATCCCGCCAACTGCCCGTCTTCGATCACGACGCTGCAGGAAAAGCTGGCGCTCATCGAGTCCCACGAGATCGAGCATGCGATCGTTCTGCGCTTCGACCGCGCGCTTGCGTCGCTGGGGCCTCAGCAGTTCGTCGATTCGCTGGCGCAAACCATGCACGTGCGCCGGTGGGTGGTCGGATTCGATTTCGCCTTTGGACGCCAGCGCGAGGGCAGCGCTGACTGGCTCCGTGCACGCGGCCAGGCCGTCGACGTCGTGCCGCCGTTTCTTGTGAATGGGAAGGAGCTGCACAGCTCGGAGGTGCGGCGCCTGGTCACGATCGGCGAGATGGAAGAGGCCAACGAGCTGCTGGGCCGCGAGTACTCGATGTCCGGCCCGGTGGAGGCCGGCGACAAGGTCGGCCGCTCTCTTGGTTTCCCGACCGCCAACATCGCGATCGAGCCGAACAAGCTGGTCCCCGCACTCGGCGCGTACGCCGGCCGAACGATCTCTGAAGAGGGCCAGTTCGTGGCCGCCCTCTCGGTCGGTTACCGGCCCACGTTCGGGGGGACGCAGCTGCGGGTGGAGGCGTTCATCCTCGATTTCGAAGGGGACCTGTACCAGCGCAAGCTGGAGCTGCGGTTCGTGAAATATCTCCATCCGGACATTGCATTTCCTACGATCGCCGACCTGGTCAAGCAGCTGCGGCGCGACGTGGCCGACACGCGACGGATCGTGAAGCCGTGACCGAAGGGCGATGAGCCGCGTGGTCGTCATTGGCGGCGGCATCGCCGGCTACTGCGCCGCGCTCGGCGCCCGCCGGGAAGGAGCCGATGTGTCGGTGGTGGCACGCGCGCCCGGAGCCACAGCGCTCTACGCCGGCGGCATGGAGATCGTCGACGACCTCGACTCGATCCTCAGAACACAGCTCCTGCATCCCTTCAGCCGCCTGGGGATCGACTCGGTCGGGCTGGCAACGGAGCTCGACAACGCGACGAGCGCCCTGCGCCTCGCGCTCGAAAAAGAGGGGCTGAAGTTCGAAGGAGGTTGGCGCACGCGAGGCCTGTATGCGGACATCCACGGCCTTGCCCGGCCCGCGAATCTGGTGCCGGCGACGGTTGCCGGTGGCGAGCTGGGCGCTCTCGCCGGGCGGCGGGTCGCGGTGGTCGGCGTGGCCGAGATCGGCGATTACGACGCAGCCTCCACTGCCCAGGCCTTGAAGGAACTGCACGGCGTCGAGGCCTTTCCCGAGGAAGTGACCATCAGCGATCTTCCGCAGTCCGCCTCCTTGACCGACCTGTACGGTCGTCGTGCACCCGCGGCTCGTGCCCGAGGCGCGCTGATCGCCTACCCGCCCGGGTTCACATCCTTGGGCCAGCAGGCCTTCGAGCTGCTGGCAGCCCCACCCTCGCCGCATGGCTGGAGGCTGCAGCAGGCGATCGGGATGGGTTCGATCAGGGCGGATGTGCGCTCATTCGAGTCCTCTGGTGGCCGCATCTCATCGGTGAGCGCCGGAGATCGCACCGTTCACGGCGACACGTTCATCCTGGCGACCGGGCACCACATCGGTGGCGGGATCGAGGGCGGCCGTGCAACTAGGGAGCCGCTGTTCGGCCTTGGCGTTTACCACGACGGCCAGCCGGCGGCGCAGGGTGGAGTGCGCCTCAAGCACCTGCAGTACGTCGACGCCGCCGCCGGGATGCGCAGCGGCCTGTTGACCGACCGCCAGCTGCACCCGCTGGACGACGAAGGCCACGTGCCGTTTGCGAATCTCTACGCCGCCGGCGCTGTGCTCGGTGGCTACGACTATGCCGGCGCGTGCGGGTTTGGCGTGCCGATCCTCACCGGCTGGCTCGCGGGTCGCTACGCGGCAAAGGCTCGAGATTGACCCTCGTCAGAAAAGACCTGGAGGCCATCGTCGGTGCGGCGGCGCTCGATGAGCGGCCGGTGCGCGACCTGTGGCCCCTGGCGATCATGAAGGAGCGCGCCGGACACGCCCGTCACCAGGTCCTGATCGCTCGCCCGTCCGGCCGCGAGCAGGTCGCTGCCATCCTCCAGTGGGCGACCGCCAACCAGGTCGTGGTCACGCCTTTGGGAGGAGGGAGCGGGGTTTGCGGGGCGGTCTCGCCGAGGGCGGGCGAGCTGGTGCTCGACATGACGCGTTTCGACCGCATCCTCGAGCTCGACGAAACCAACCTCATCTGTCGCTGCGAGTCGGGCGTGAACGGAATGGCCCTGGAAAAGCACCTCAACGACCGCGGCCTGACCCTCGGGCACTTCCCGAGCTCGCTGCCCGGGACGACGGTGGGCGGCCTGTGCGCCACCCGCTCTTCGGGCCAGGAATCGAGCCGCTATGGAAGCATCGAGGACATGGTCATGGGCCTGGCGGTGGTGCTGCCCGACGGTACTTTCGCCGCTCCACGGCCAGGACCGCGCTCGGCGGTAGGGCCGGCGCTTCACGAGCTGTGGTTGGGGTCGGAGGGTGCGCTCGGAGTCATCCTCGGCGCGGTGCTGCGCGTCCACCGCATGCCCGAGTCCGTGGTCGGGCGCGGTTATGCGTTTACGGACCTGGCCGCCGGTCTCGAAGCGATGCGAGCGGTGATGCAGGCGGGGATCAGGCCGCTGGTTATGCGCCTTTACGACCCTGAAGACACAGCGTTCAACGGGTACGACCTGGCGGCTGGGGCCTGCCTCCTCGTCGCAGCCACAGCCGGGGTCGAGGGCGTCGCCAACGCGGAGGCGGAGGCAATCCGTCGCTTCGCAAGCGGGGCCGCCGAGCTCGGGGAGGAGCCATGGGTGCGCTGGCAGCGCCATCGCTTCGATCTCTCCGCCGATCGGCTCAAAGGGCTCCTCGAGCCGCCGGCGTCCTACGTCGACACCATCGAGCTCGCGGCGCCATGGACGTTGCTCCCTGAGCTCTATGGGCGGGTTCGTGCCGCAATAGCGGTCGGTGGCCTGGCGTTATGCCACTTCAGTCATGCCTACGAGCAGGGCTGCTGCGCGTACTTCTCGTTCGCGGGGGCGAGGGATTCGGAGGACGAGGCTCGTGCAGCGTACGAAGGCGCCTGGGCTGGCGCCATGACTGCGGCCATCGAGCTTGGGGCTACGATCAGCCATCACCACGGCACCGGTCAAGTTCGCGCACGCTGGGTGGGCGATGAGTTAGGAGGTTGGGTTCACGTGTGGCGCAGCATCAGGGCCGGCATCGACCCGGCGCAGATCATGAATCCGCGAGCCGTCGGAGGCTCGCAGTAGCGTGTCGGACGTCCTTTTCATCATCAACCCCATGTCCGGCGCCGGCCGTGGGCGCCACGAATGGGCGGCGACCGAAAATGGCTGCCGAGCACGGGCCTGAAGTTCGAGACCGTGATGACAAACGGGCCGATGGAAGCAGCCGAGATCGCCGAGCGCGCGGTGAGGCAATCGCGCCCGGTCGTGGTCGCGGTTGGAGGCGACGGCACTCTCAACGAGGTCGTCAACGGCTTCTTTCACAACGGCGCTCCGATCCCGACGACCACAAAGCTGGCGATGGTGCCCGTAGGCACCGGCGGCGACTTCCGCCGCACGCTCAAGATCCCGCTTGATCATCGGGCTGCCGTGCAGGTGATCCAGACTGGGTTTTCAAGGCGCCTCGACGCCGGCTGCGTGACCTACAGGGCGTATGACGGAAGCACTGCAGTCCGGCACTTCATCAACATCGCCGACGCCGGTTTCGGCGGAGACGTTGTCCACCGCGTCAACTCCGGGCGCAAGATGCTGGGCAGCGCCACCTTTACCGTGGCGTCGCTGCGCACGCTCCTGACCTGGAAAAACAAGCCGATGACCGTGACGATTGACGGAGTCAGCCACGAGGTCGTCGCCTCGATGATCGCCATCGCGAACTGCCAGTACTTCGGTGGCGGGATGCGCATGGCCCCAACCGCGTCACCCACCGATGGCGTCTTCGACGTCATCGTCGTCGGTAATGCGGGCAAGATCGAGTTTCTCCGCGGCCTGAGCACGATCCGCAACGGCACGCACCTCGACGAGCACAACCCGAAGATCCAGATCCAGTACGGCAAGCGCATCGGCATCGCCTCTTCCAAGCCGGTCCGTATCGACCTCGATGGCGAGCAGCCAGGGACGTTGCCGGCCTTGTTCGAGATCCAGCCGAGCGCGATCGAATTCATCACGCCGAGATAGACCCCCTTACAGTTCGGGTGTGACCAAAGGAGTCGTCGCGACTCCGCACCGGCTTGCCTCTGAGGCTGCCGCGCAGGTACTGCGCGATGGCGGCAACGCCATCGACGCCGCCATCGCCGCTGACGCCGTGCTGTGCGTGGTGTACCCGCACATGACCTCGCTGGCGGGGGACCTGATGGCGATGGTCTGGCCCGCTGGAGCTGCCTCGCCGGTGGGACTGATCGGTGCAGGCCGTTCGGGCGAGCTGGCGACGATCGACGCTGTGCGTGCGCGCGGCTTCGAGGAGATGCCGGAACGTGGCGTGCTCACGGTCACTGTGCCGGGCACCGTCGAGGCGTGGGGCCGGCTGCTGGAGCGGTACGGCACGATCGGCATGGGTGCGGTGGTCGAGCCGGCGGCAGCGTTAGCGCAAGACGGCTATCCCATCACCGAGCGGCTTTCGGAGTTCTTGAAGTCGCGCGCCGGCCTGCTCGGCAAGGAGCCGGCCGCGCATGCACTCTACCCGCCGATGGAGGCGGGGATGCGCCTGCGCAATCCCGACCTCGCCGCCGTGCTGCGCGATATCGGTCGCAACGGAATCGGCGGTTTCTATCGCGGCGAGGTCGGGGCGGCCATAGCCGCGGCAATCCATCGCCGCGACGGCCTGGTCACCGCCACGGACCTCGCGACTCACCGAAGCCAGTGGGTCGAGCCGGTCAGCGCGCGCTACCGCGACGTCGGCGTGTACGAGCTACCGCCGCCCACCCAGGGGCTGGCCGCGCTCGCAATGCTGGCGCGGCTGGACCGATTGCCGCGGTTCACCGACGACGGCGTCGAGTTCGTACGCAATTTCAAGCGCATCCGCGACGAGTGCTATGCGCTGCGTGACCGCTACATCACCGATCCGGACTTCGCGGTGGCGCCGCTGGAGCCGTTTCTCGACCCCGAGCATGTGCCGCTCCGGCATGGAGGCGGGGTGGATGGCGGCGACACCGTCTACCTGTGTGCCGCGGACGAGCATGGCAACCTCGTGTCTCTGATCCAGAGCGTCTCGCACAGCTTTGGGTCTGGCGTCGTCGCGGAGGGCACCGGGATGCTGCTGCAGAACCGCGGCGCGTACTTCAGCCTCGATCCGCACCACGTCAACCGCCTCGAGCCACGGAAGCGCACCATGCACACGCTGATCCCGGCCATGGCGGCTCGCGACGGCCGCCCGGCGATCGCGTACGGCTCGATGGGGGGCGACGGCCAGCCGCAGCTCCAGACCCAGGTGCTGATCAATCTCGTCGACCGCGGCCTCGAGCCTGCTGAGGCTGTTGCCCGCCCGCGCATTCGCATCAGAGTTGGCGGAGCCGTGATCTCGGTCGAGGCCGATCACGCGCATGCGCGACAGCTCCGGCGCTCAGATCTTCCGATCGAGCTGGTGCCGCCGGGAAATCACACCCTGGGCCATGCGCATGCGATCGTGGTCGACGGCCCGTCGAGCTGGCGAGCGGGTTCGGATCCACGCTCCGATGGCTCGGTCGAGTTCACCAGCTGACGGGCCCGGACTGAAGCCCCGTATACTTGGCTCCGGTTTGGCAGAAGAGACGGAAGTCAAGAGCAAGCTCATCGCCGATTACCGGCGTGCTGAGAAGGACACGGGTTCCCCCGAGGTCCAGATTGCGCTCTCGACGGCGCGGATCCGGGAGCTGACAGAGCACCTGAAGACCCACGCCAAGGATCACCACTCGCGCCGCGGCCTACTCCTCCTTGTCGGCAAGCAACGGCGTCTGCTGAACTACCTGAGGGACACCAACGTCGAGCGGTATCGCGCGCTCGTCGGCAAGCTCGGGATCAGGAGATAGCGCGGGCGCCCTGGCGGCGTTCGTAGAAGTTAATCGGGAGGACTCCGGCGCGGGTCAGCTCTTAGAAGCTCTCACTGAGGCAGTGCGTTTCAGCGGCAGCTGCTAGGAACCTGACCCAGGACGCGCCTGGGGCAACCTCCCAATGGAGGTACGGCGTGGCCATAGTCACGAAAAACGTAGAAGTCGCCGGGAGGCGCCTTTCGATCGAAACCGGCCGGGTGGCCGAGCAGGCGAATGGGGCAGTGGTGCTCCGTCAGGGCGACAGCGTCGTGCTCAGCACGGCCGTCATGTCCAAGGAGCCCCGGGAGGGGATCGACTTCTTCCCGCTCACCTGCGACTACGAGGAGAGGCTTTACGCAGCCGGCAAGATCCCGGGCGCTTTCATGCGCCGTGAGGGCCGTCCAAGCGAGGCCGCCATCCTGGCCTCGCGGCTGACCGACCGGCCGCTCCGGCCGCTGTTTCCGGATGGGTTCCGGCTTGACGTGCAGGTCGTCTCGACCGTGCTCTCGGTGGACCAGGAGAACGATCCGACCATCCTCAGCATCAACGGCGCTTCGACTGCGCTGGTGATCTCGGACATACCGTTCCAGGGACCTGTCGGAGCTGTCCGCATGGGATACCTCGACGGCCGGGTGGTCGTGAACCCGCCAATGTCGCGCATCGAGGAGTCGGAGCTCGACCTGGTCGTCGCCGGCACGGCCGACGCGATCCTGATGGTCGAAGCCGGGGCCAAGGGCGTGACCGAGCAGGTCGTGCTCG
The DNA here is from genome assembly GCA_036505515.1 of Candidatus Dormiibacterota bacterium. Lineage (GTDB taxonomy): Bacteria > Chloroflexota > Dormibacteria > Dormibacterales > Dormibacteraceae > DASXTG01. The sequence goes on from DASXTG010000220.1 coordinate 16,049, forward strand.
ACGCGCTTGAGATGGCGCATGAGGCCATCAAGCAGCTGTGCGCGGCCCAGAACGAGCTGCGGATGGACATCGGGCTGCCCAAAGCCGAGTGGATACCTCCGGTTAATCCGCCCGAGGCGGTCGAGATCGTCAGCGAGTATCTCGCGCTGCGCCTCGACCAGGTCGCGTTCAGCCCTGACAAGACCGCCCGCGAGGCGGGTGTGAGCGAGCTTCGCAAGCAGACGATCGTTGAGCTCGGGGAAAGGTTCCCCGACCACATCGAGATCTTCGGCAGGTTGTTCGACAAGAAGCTCAAGGACCGCGTTCGAGAGCGCATCGTCGAAGAAGGCGTTCGTCCCGACGGCCGAGGCCTCAAAGACGTGCGCCAGATCACTGTGGAGGTCGGCGTGCTGCCACGGACCCACGGCTCGGGCCTGTTCACGCGCGGCCAGACCCAGGCGCTCACGATCGCAACTCTGGGCTCGATGTCCGATCAGCAGAAGCTCGACGGCCTGTCACCCGACGAGTTCAAGCGCTACATGCACCATTACAACTTCCCGCCGTTCTCAGTCGGCGAGACACGCCCGCTGCGCGGTCCCGGCCGCCGGGAGATAGGCCACGGAGCGCTGGCCGAGCGCGCCCTGCTCGCAGTCGTGCCACCCGTCGAGGAGTGGCCCTACACCATGCGCCTGGTCTCGGAGATCCTGAGCTCCAACGGCTCGACGTCGATGGCGTCGGTATGCGGTTCGACGCTGGCGCTCATGGACGCCGGCGTGCCGATCAAGGCCCCGGTCGCAGGGATCGCGATGGGCCTCGTGACGCGCGAGGGAAAGTTTGCCGTGCTGACCGACATCCAGGGCGTGGAGGACGCGCTGGGCGATATGGACTTCAAGGTCGCGGGCACGAAAGACGGCATCACCGCGCTGCAGATGGATATCAAGATCAAGGGCCTCACTCACGAGATCCTCGCGCACGCCTTGGAGCAGGCCCGCGAGGCACGGCTCTTCGTGCTCGATAGGATGCTCGCAGTACTGCCGCAGCCGCGCAGCGAGATGAGCTCCTTCGCGCCGCGGATCACCACGATCCTGATCAACCCCGACAAGATCCGCGACATCATCGGCCCGGGAGGAAAGATGATCCGCAAGATCACGGAGGAGACCGGGGCGCAGATCGACGTCGAGGACGACGGTCGGGTGTTCATCTCCGCGGTCGACCAGGAGGGCGGCAAGAGGGCGATCGACTGGATCAAGGGCCTCACCGACGAGGTCGAGATCGGGAAGATCTACAAGGGCAAAGTGGTGCGCATCATGCCCTTCGGCGCGTTCGTCGAGGTGCTCCCCAACCAGGACGGGCTCGTGCACATCTCCAAGCTGACCGACCACCGCGTGGAGCGCGTGGAAGAGGTCTGCAACGTCGGTGACGAGATCGTTGTCAAGGCGGTCGAGATCGACAGCCAGGGCCGGCTGAATCTCAGCCGGCAGGCCGCGATCGAAGAGCTGACCGCGAAAGGCCTTCCCATCGAGGAGAACATCAACCCCGATGTGATGGCAGCGGCGCTGTCAACGCCGCCGGCGCCTCGCGAGGGCGGCTTCGGCGGCCGCGATCGGGGCGGTCGCAACGGAGGCCGCAATGGGGGCGGCCGGGGCCGCGGTCCGCGTAGAGACTAGGCCCGGCAATGCCGGCTGATCGGATCAGGGTCGCGATTGCCGGCCACCGCGGCAAGGTCGGTTCCGTGCTCGCCGCGGCGCTTCAGGCGGAGCCCGACATCGAATACGTGGGCGGCATCGGTGGCGCCGACGACCTCGCCGCATTTCTGAGGGAGAAGAGGCCGCAGGCGCTGGTCGACTTCACGCGCCCGGCGGTCGCACTGCACAACGCGCTCGCCGCGGTCGCCGCCGGGGCTGCGCCTGTGGTCGGCACCACAGGCATATCGGCCGACGGTCTCGACAAGCTCGAGACGGCATGCAGGGACAAGGAGCTGGGCGGCATCGTTGCGCCCAACTTCGCCATCGGCGCCGTGCTGATGATGCACTTAGCGGACATCGCCGCCCCGCACTTCGAGGCGGCGGAGGTCATCGAGATGCACCACGCGACCAAACTCGATGCCCCCTCCGGCACGGCCCTGTCGACTGCGAAGCGGCTCGCCGCCCGGCGGGGGAGCAAGCCGTTCAGCCACCAGAAGCCGGAGAAGACGACGCTCGAGGGGACACGAGGTGGGGAGGAGGGAAGCGTGGCCGTGCACAGCGTTCGCCTGCCCGGATTCGTCGCCGACCAGGAGGTCATCTTCGGCCTGCCCGGCCAGACCCTCACAATCGCCCACCGGACCACGAGCCGCGAGGCGTACGTTCCGGGCGTGCTGCTGGCGATTCGCAGGGTCACGAGCGAGCCGCGCTTCTACCGCGGCCTGGACCAGCTGCTTGGCTTGGACGCCCGCCCCTAGTCCCCCGGACCGCGTCCAGGTCTGGGCGTCGCAGCTGGCGACCAACGACTTCCTTCCGGTCTGCGCGATGACGGGGACGCCCGCCCGAGACGTGGCGCAAGTTCCGGTTCTCGACCGCGCCGCAGTGGGCTTTTGCGCTCCGTCTTCTTCTGTGCACCGGCGTCGGACTGCTGATTGTGTTCCTGGCCATGCTCGTCGTCTCACGTCGGGCAAGCGGATATCTGCCGCTTACGCGAGCGAGCAGCCGCCAGGTCGCTCTCTCGACCTGGGTCCCAGGCGGCCTGGTGATCGCGACCGTCGTGCTGTGGATCCTCGGCATCATCGTCGCCGTCAGCTCGTACAACGAGACCGCCAGCGCATTCGCCGGTGACATTTTCATCCTGAGCGCTCTCACCTTTGTCCTGCGAAACGTCCATCCGGCGTTCGTCGCAGCCGTGCAGCAGATGCACCAGTCAAGGGCCGCGCTGCACGCCTCGATGTACGCGGTTCAGAACGTGCCCCTCCATCCTGGATCGAATTTGGGCTAGGCTGCGGGGCCGATGCCGGTTGCTGAGGTGGGCGGCCAGCGGCTGTATTACGAGGACACCGGTGGCGCCGGTTTGCCCCTCGTCCTCAGCCACGGGTTCCTGATGGACGCCGACATGTTCGAGCCCCAGGTGCGGGCCCTTGGCGGCCGTTATCGAGTCATCACCTGGGATCAGCGCGGCCACGGCCGCACCGTGTCGACGATCGAACCGGCCACCTTCTGGGACTCTGCCAACGACCTCGCCGGGCTCCTGGACCACCTGGGCGTTGAGCGCGCGGTGATCGGTGGCATGAGC
>DASXTG010000221.1:0-1673 GCA_036505515.1 Candidatus Dormiibacterota bacterium
TTTAACCGGACGTCGCTCGAGATCGCGCTAGATCAGGGCTTCCGCTCGAGGTTTCGCACCAGCAGCACGATGCCGATCGTTATCAACGCCGCTGGCCAGACGACTGCCCAGTTGATGAGACCGATGTTGCTCCCCAGCAAGAAGAGGCCGATCACGACCAGGACGAGGCCGATCAGGGATGGCTGCTGCAGCCATCCGGGCTCAGTGTGGGCAGCGGGAGCGACAGGCGTCGACGCCGCCTGAGCGGGCGGCGACTGGGCGGTTCGCGTGGCTGCGGTGCTTCCGACCTGGCTGCGGATATCGGCCGATACTCGTTTCAGATCAGAGGTCATGGCGCTGAAGCCTGCCTTCGTCGCGCCTCCCTCCAAGCGCTCTGGCATCACCAGCCAGAGCACGATGTAGAGAAAGACGCCGACTCCTTGCAGGAAGATGAGGAGCACGAAGAGGACGCGCACAACCAGCGGGTCCAGGTGGAACCCTTCAGCCAGGCCAGAGCACACGCCGCCGATGATCCTGTCGCTGCCGCGGTAGAACCTCTGGTCGTTCACTTGCTGCATGTTCTCACTGCTGCTGGCTCTTGGCCAGGATCTCACCCACGAGGTACAGCGAGCCGCAGACAAGAACATTGCCGTCCGGGCGTGCGAGCTCCTTGGCCCGCTCGAGCGCCGCCGGTGCGGGCACGATCGCGCTGCCTGACGCGCCGTAACGAGCCGCCAGCTCGTCTGCTGACACCGCGTGGCCGCGAGCGCTGTCCGGCTCGGTGAACACCACGGAGTCGGGGTGCATGGTACGCAGCGCCGACAGAAGCTGCGCGGGATCGCGCTCGCTGAGCATGGCGAAGACCGCGACGAGGCGCTCGGACCCGATCAAGCGGCGGAGCGCCGCGCCTGACTTCGTCATCGCGGCGGGGTTGTGACCGCCGTCGAGGATGATGCGCGGCCCAGTGGCGATCAGCTGCAGGCGACCCGGCCAGCTCGTGCGGGCCAGACCACGCCGAACCGTTCCGTCGTCGACCTGGTCCAGGGCGTGCGCCGCTGCCACCGCGAGCGCTGCATTGAGCGGCTGATAATCGCCGACCAGCGGCAGCTCGAGGCCGGAATGCTCGAAGCCCGGACCCGACACGGCGATCGTGTGTCCGTCCCACGCCCGCGGGATCGACTCGACCTTGATCTCGTGACCGAGGCGCCAGACTCGCGCATCAGCCAGGAGCGCGCGCTCCTCCACGATGTCGAGGGCAGGACCTTCGCAGCCTGTGATGACACTGTTGCCGGGCTTGATGATCGCGGCCTTCTCATGCGCGATCTCCTCGATGGTGTCGCCCAGATACTTCTGGTGGTCAAGGTCGACATTGGTGATCAGCGCGACGCCGAGATCGAGGGCGTTGGTGGCGTCAAGCCGGCCGCCGAGACCAACCTCGCACACCAGTCGGTCGATCTTCGGGGAGAGGTATGCGAGCGCCATCGCGGTCAGCATCTCGAACTCGGTCGCCTGCCCCATTTCCTCTCCGATGCCGTCGAGCGTCGGCATCAGGTCCTCCAGGGTCTTCACGAAGTCGCCCTTGCTGATGGCAGTGCCGTCGACCTGGATTCGCTCCGTGTACGAGATCAGGTGCGGCTTGGGCATGAAGCCGACTCTGTGGCCGGCAGCCTGAAGGATCGAAGCCAGGCACGCGG
>DASXTG010000222.1:0-8292 GCA_036505515.1 Candidatus Dormiibacterota bacterium
TGGAGAGCTTCAGCCCCACACGCCCCCTCACGTTCTCCAGCGGCTGCCACGTCGCGAAGGTCGCCGTCGACCCGGACACGGGCGAGGTCGAGGTGCTGCGCTACGTGATCGCCCACGACACCGGCAAGGCCATCAACACGGCCATGCTCGAGGGCCAGCTGCACGGTGGCTACGCGCACGGGCTGGGGTATGCCCTGTACGAATCGGCGGTCTATGACGCTGACGGGTCATTTCGGACTCCCAGCTTTCTGGACTACTCGATCGTGACCGCCGGCGAGATGGACACGCCTGAGCTCATCCACATCGACACGCCCACCGACACCAACCCGGAAGGCTTCAAGGGCGCCGGCGAAAGCGGGACGATCCCGGTCCCGGCGGCGATCGCCAACGCCGTCGAAGACGCGCTGCGCCAGCGCCGGCGCGATGCGGTCGTCGACCGGCTTCCGATCACCCCGGATCGAATCGTCGAGATCCTCAACTCAGGGAAGGATTGACGCCACCTCACCCGACCGCCTCCCCAGCTGGGGGAGGATCATCGACAGTTGACTGGCGGCGCAACCTCGTCGCGCTGTGGTTCGCCGAATTCACGGCCATCTTCGGCTTCAGCTTCGCCTTCCCCTTCCTGTCCATCTTCATCTCGCAGGACCTCGGCGTAGCGCCGGGCCGGGACCTCGACCTGTGGACCGCCGCCGCCGGCAGCGTGTCCGGCCTGGCGATGGCGTTCGCCAGCCCGGTGTGGGGCCTGCTCGGAGACCGCTACGGACGCAAGCCGATGCTCATCCGGTCGATGGTGGGTGGCGCGGTGACGGTCGGGTTGATCTTCTTCGTGCAGACACCGGTGCAGCTGGTGATCCTCCGCTTCCTGCAAGGCATGACCAGCGGAACGGTTGCCGCCGCGACCGCGCTGGTCGCGGTTGAGACTCCCCGCCACCGTGTGGGCTGGGCCCTGGGAGTGGTCACATCCGCTGTGGCGCTTGGTGGAGCGGTCGGTCCTGTCGTCGGCGGCCTGGCCGGCGCAGCCTTCGGACTGCGCCTGGTCTTTCTCGGCGGCGGCATCCTGCTCCTCATCTCGACGATCCCCGTCCTGCTCATCGTCCGCGAGAGCCCACTGCGTCCTCGCGACCGCACACGACCTGGAGTGTTCGCCCTCATCAAGCAGCGCCCGGGCGCCATGCGCGCTCTTGCGGTCCTCATCGGCGCCCAGGGCCTGGTCACAGTCGTCATGACCGCCTCGCAGCAGCTCGTCGTGCTGAAGCTCATCGAGACGATCGGGACCGGCGCATCTGCCGTGACCGGGTTCGCTTTCGGCGCGGCCGGCGTCACCAACAGCGCGTCGGCCATCGGCTACACACAGGTCACGCGACGCATCGGGTACGTGCCGACGATCACGCTGGCCGCGATGCTTCTCGCGGCCACGGTGGGTTTGCTGGTCGTAGCGCCGACCGAGGCATTGATCGTTGCCGCGGTGGCCATGACAGGTCTTCTGAACGGGACGATCGTGCCCTCCACCGCCAGCATGATCGGCCTCGAGACTCCGCCTGAGGCGCAGAGCACCGTCTTTGGATTCACGGCGAGCTCCGTGGCGTTCGGATTCTTCCTCGGCCCGCTCATCGGAGGAGGCGTTGCGGCTACCAACGGCGTGGGAGGCGCGCTCGCGGTGACCGCCGGCCTGGCGATGCTTCTCGCCCTGCTGGCGGGGATTGGTGCCCGTGAACCGGCGAGATAGCGTGCGCGGTTACGCGGCTGCGCTCGCTGCGCTGGCCTTGTGCGCCTGCGGATCGGAGGAACCCGCCTCGACTAACTCGGGCTGCCACAATGGAATCGTCACCTGTATGGCTGAACGAACCACTCCCCCGCCGATGGTCATCGACCAGAGCAAGAAGTACACCGCCACCGTCCACACGAGTCGCGGCGACTTCGTGATCTCATTCGTCGATCCGAAAGTGGCGCCACAGACGGTCAACAACTTCGTATATCTGTCCCAGAACTCTTACTACTCCGGGCTGACCTTCCATCGCGTGGTGGCGGGATTCGTGGTCCAGGGCGGTGACCCAGACGGCAACGGCACGGGCGGGCCTGGTTACAAGCTGCCGAACGAGAGCAACCCCTCGAAATGGCCGCGCGGCACCGCCGGCATGGCGTCCAGCTCGGCCGGAGTGAGTGGATCTCAGTTCTTCATCACATTGGGCGATGCTCCGTTCCTCGCCACCAGCGGCGTCTACAACCACTTCGGGCAGGTCTCATCGGGAATGGATGTCATCGACAAGATCCAGATCGGCGACCGGATGACCTCGATCGACGTTACCAGCCAGTGAGGGGAACGCTCCTTGCAGTCATCGCGCTGACCGCGTTCGTCGCGGCTGCGTGTGGCTATCCAGACCCCTACACCAGCACGGGACCGGTGGCCAACGAGAGCCCCGCGCTCACCGTCAGCCCGTCGCCCGGCGCGGACTCTTGCAATGAGGGCGCCACGCTGCCTGCGGTCACCTACCCGGACGGCCTCAAGTACATCGATCTGAAGGTCGGCACGGGAATCCTGGCTCGCAGCGGGGACATCCTCACCGTGCAGTACACCGGGTGGTTGAGCAACTGCCAGAAGTTCGACTCGAGTCGCGACCGTGGCTCACCGTTCACGGTGCCCATCGGGCAGGGTCAGGTCATCGCGGGCTGGGACGAGGGGCTTCCCGGGATGAATGTCGGCGGCAGGAGAAAGCTGATCATCCCCGGGCCGCTCGGCTACGGCGAACAGGGACAGAAAGATCCTCAGAGCGGCGCGATCATCATCCCGCCCAACGAGACGCTGATCTTCATTGTCGAGCTGGTCGGCGTCAAGCCGGGACCGACGCCGACGCCATCCCCCTCGCCGAAGCCGTCGCCGAGCCCCTCGCCGACTAAGTAACACGCGGCTAGGGCGGCCGGGCTCAGCCCGGCCGCGGCTTTGTCCCCTAGGCACCCAATCGTTGCCAGGAGTGGCGACTCTAAAAAATCGCATCCTTTTCGGAAAGAGAGCAGCCACGCGCGGCAGCGCCTGGCGATGAGAGGGAACCGCCCGGGTTCCCTCTCATTACGTCACGGTCAGCGTCCCCTTCATGCCCGAGGCTTCGTGGCCTGGCTGGTTGCAGAAGATCTTGTAGCTGCCTGCTTGCAGGTTGTCGACCGTGAACGTGAACGTATCTCCCGCCGACACGAGCTCACTGGCGGCGACGCGGTTGCCAGAGCTGTTGCTGATGACCATGTCATGAGCGATGTTGCCCGAGTTGACGAGCCAGAACACGACCTTCCCGGCCGGCGAACTGATGCTCGATGGGTCGAAGGCGTACTCCGTCATCGTGACCTTGATCGAACCCGCCGGCTGAGTGCCGCCGCCGCCACCGCAGCCTGCGAGCAGGGCCACCGCCATCAGCGCCGCAACAAGAGCTTTCATCGGAACAGCGTTACCCCCAGGTAGAGGATTCCGAACAGGAAGATCCACACTACGTCAACGAAGTGCCAGTAGAGGGTCACCGCCGCCACACCCACGTGATGCTGTGACGAGAACTGGCCCTTGGCCGCGCGGTAGAGGATGAGGAGGAGCAGGATCAAGCCTCCGAGCACGTGCGCACCGTGGAAGCCGGTCATCGTGAAGAAAGCGCTCGCGAACGTATTGGCGGTGAGGGTCAGGCCGCGCGAGAACGCGGCGATGAACTCGTAGAGCTGACCGAACTCGAATCCGAAGCCCAGGACGATGGTCGCGATCTGGAGGATGAAGAATCGGCGGCGGTTGTCGTGCGCGATCGCGTCGCTGGCGAAGTGGCAGGTAACACCACTCGAGAGCAGGACGATCGTGTTGATGAACGGGATCGGCCACCAACTGACGTAGAATTCGGGCTCGCTCGAGGGCGGCGGCGGCGGCCAGACGATGTGAGAGCCGTAGAGGTAGAAGTACGTCGCGAAAAGGCTCCCGAAGAACATCACCTCGGACGCGAGGAAGATGTACATGCCCATCATGCCGGGCTTGATCGCCGGGTACTGGGGCGCGGTCTGCCGCTGCATCGTGGCGACCGCCATCAGTGGTGGGCCTCGCCGCTCGTGCCGGCGTCACTCGGGAACATGCGCACGTCCTCAACCACGACCCAGCCGACGACGCCGATCAGAAAGATCACGCCGCCGATGACCGCGAGCGCGATCCTGGGCACTGCCGGAAAGGGGATGGCGGCGAGGCTGAGGAACAGCGCGCCGGCGCAGATCACGAAGGGCCAGTTGCTCGGCGGCGGCATGTGGATGCCGAGCTCGTGCGCCTTGGCATCGTAGTCGACGACATTCTCGATGTGCTGGGGCAGTTCCAGGTCCACCCTCGACGCCTCAGCACGCGGGGGATCAGCCGCGCGCCACGCTTGGAAGGCGGCGGAGGCGACGACGCTTGAAGGCCAAAGCTTGTAGCCGCAGTTGCGGCAGTGGTCAATGAACCGGGCGGTGCGGAGCCCGCAGCGCGGGCAGTCCACGGCCAGGGACGGATTGGACACGTCGACGTATCGGGGCTGTTTGCCTGCCGCCACGGTCGGTTTTGGATTCTATCAGCGGCGGGAGTGACGCCCGGAGTCGGATCTCCGACGGCCGATATACTCAGAGCCGTGAAGGCGAGCGCTCGAGCGCTGCTGGCTGCACCCGGCCTCCTTCTCGCCGCCATCCTCCTCAGCTCATGCGAGGCCCCAGGCGGCATCTCCCCCATTTTCCCGGAACCGGTGTCGCCCAACGGGCAGAACATCTACAACCTCTACATCGGGATCTCGATCCCGGCCATCATCATCTTCATCGGGGTCGAGCTGGCCCTGCTCTGGATCGTCATCCGCTACAGGCGCTCGAAGCAGCCCGCCGGATACATACCGCCACAGATCCACGGCAACCACACGCTCGAGATCGCCTGGACGTTGGCGCCTCTGATCGTCGTCCTCGGCATCGCCGGATACAGCTTCGCCGAGCTGCAGAAAGACTTTCAGCCGATCTCCAACCAGGACATGGAGGTTGTCGTCTCAGGGCACCAGTTCGGCTGGAGCTACACGTATCCGCAAAACTTCACCATCCATCAGGAGGGCACACTGGTGGGTGATGTCACCCCGTTCGTGGTCCCGACCCATAAGCTGGTCAGACTGCGGTTCCAGGGTGTGGACGTCATCCATTCGTGGTGGGTGCCGGCGATCTCTGGCAAGACAGATGCGGTGCCTGGATACGACAACTTCTCGTGGTTGAAGATCGACCGCGTCGGCAGGTGGCGCGGCGAATGCGCCGAGCTCTGCGGCGCCGGGCACGGCACCATGCAGATCATCGTTCAGGCGATGGACGAAGCCGATTACAACCAGTGGGTGCAGCAACAGCTGGCGACCACCAAGTCGCCTTAGGATAGAAATATGGCAGCGACCCAGGTACTGCCCCGCCCCAAGGCATACGACGACACCTTCTGGAAGCCGATCACCCTCTGGCTGACCACGACCGATCACAAGCTGATCGGGATCATGTACATGGTCACCGGCCTGCTCAGCTTCCTGATCGGAGGCATCTTCGCCCTGGTCATCCGGCTGCAGCTCGCGCAGCCCAACCTGAAGGTCGTCGACGCCGAGACGTACAACCAGCTCATCTCGGCCCACGGCGTGACGATGATCTTCTTCTTCGTCACGATCTTCCTTACAGGGATCGCCAACTACATGGTGCCGATCATGATCGGGGCGCGGGACATGGCGTTCCCGCGCGTCAACCTGCTCGGGTTCTGGCTGGTCCCCGTCTCGATCGCCCTCTACTACGGCGGCTTCTTCACAGGCGGCGCGCTGAATGCGGGCTGGACCGGATACGCGCCTCTGACCTCAAAGATCTACAACCCCGGCTGGGGCGTCGACTTCTGGGCGATGAGCATCATCGTGTGGGCCATCTCCGGGATCATGGCCTCGACCAACTTCCTGACCACGATCGTCGCCCTGCGCGCACCTGGCATGAAGCTCACGCGTCTGCCGCTCTTCGTGTGGGCGCAGATCTCGACCTCGATCCTGCTGCTCGTGGTCGGCGCACCGCTGGCCGCGGCCATGATCCTTGTCGAGTTCGATCGCCAGTTGGGCACGCAGTTCTTCACGACGGCGGGCCGCCCCGTGCTGTACCAGCACCTGTTCTGGTTCTTCGGGCACCCGGAGGTCTACATCATGATCCTGCCCGGGTTCGGAATGATCTCGGAGATCATCCCGGTCTTCGCGCGCAAGCCAATCTTCGGCTACATGTCGATGGTGGCGGCGCTCTTCGGCATCGTCTTCCTCTCGATGACCGTCTGGGCTCACCACATGTTCACGGTCGGCATGAACATCTATGTCGAGGGTTTTTTCATGTTGATGACGGTGCTCATCGCGGTCCCGACGGGCATCAAGTTCTTCAACTGGATCGCGACCGCGTGGTGGGGGTCCGTCGAATTCACGGTGCCGATGAAGTTTGTTTTCGGGTTTCTTGCGACGTTCCTCATCGGAGGCATCACCGGCGTCTACCTGGCGTCGGTGCCGGTGGACACGCAGCTCCACCAGTCGTACTACGTCGTGGCCCACCTGCACTACGTGCTGTTCGGTGGCAGCGTCTTCACGATCTTCGCCGGTGTCTACTACTGGTTCCCGAAGATCACCGGCCGGCTCCTTGATCGCAAGCTCGGTGAGTGGAACTTCTGGACGCTGTTCATCGGGTTCAACGGAACCTTCTTGATCATGCACACGCTCGGCCTCGAAGGGATGCCCCGGCGCATCGCCACCTACGCCAACCCGGCGTGGGCGGCCACCAACATGATCATCACGGTCTCGTCGTTCCTGATCGCCTTCTCCGTTTTGATCTTCTTCATCAACATCGTCCGGAGCTGGAACCACGGCGAGATCGCCGGCAACGACCCCTGGCAGGGCAACACCCTGGAGTGGGCAACCACTTCGCCCCCACCGCCCTACAACTTCGAAAGGGTGCCGCCGGTTCGCAGCTTCATGCCGCTGCGGGACCTGCGCGAGTCGGGCGAGGTGGCGCCGGACGCGGTTCCCGAGCCGGCCCGCACATGATCCTGGCCGGTGAGTGGGTACCCGGGTGGCTCGGCATGAGCGTCACCTTCTTGATCGCCCTGCTGGGCGTGGCCGGGCTTGGCTGGTGGGTTTTGCGCGGGGACGCACGCAACCGGGCCGCGGAAGAGACCGGGGAAGGGGAACCGACCGAACCTCATCAATAGCGTAAATTTCATCGACCTTGTGATCGTGGCCGCCACCGCGGTCGGCCTGGCCAACGGCTACCGTCGAGGCTTCTGGCTCTCACTCGCGCAGTACGTCGGGCTGATCGTCGGCGTGCTGGTCGGAGCCGCCGCTGCCCGGCCGGTGCTGGACTACCTCCAGATCAACAATCCAGTCGCGCGCCCGCTGGGAGCGGTGCTGGTCCTGGTCATCGGCGGCAGCCTGGGTTCCAGCATCGGTTTTGCGGCCGGCGAGCCGATCCGCAGGCAGATCCTTCGGACCCGGACCCACACCACGGTTGACTCGATCGGCGGCGCCGCGCTGTCGATGGTCGCAGTGCTGGCCATGTGCTGGTTTCTGGGGCTGAGCTTTTCGCGCGGACCCAGCCAGGAGGTCGCTCAACAGATCCAGCGCTCGACCGTGCTTCACATGCTCGATTCACTCGCGCGCCCGCCAGACTTCCTGGCTCGGGTCGAGGGCATCCTGTCGGGGGTCTCCTTCCCGCCAGTCTTCGCCGGCCTCGAGCCGACCCTGCCGGCCCCACTGCCGATCCCGGCCTCGGTCGACACGCCCGGCGTCAACCACGCCGCGCAGGTCGTCGTCAAGGTGACTGGGGTCGGGTGCGGCGGCCTGGTCACGGGCAGCGGATTCCCGCTTGGAAACGGCTACGTGGCCACGAATGCCCACGTCGTCTCGGGGACAAGCGGCCACCGCATCGAGACTTCAGACGGATCGATCCTCCGGGCAACCGTCGTCCTGTTCGACCCGAATCGCGACGTGGCGGTCCTGTACGTACCCGGCTACACCGCCACCGGCATGGATTTCGCCACCGCAGAGCGCGGAACGAAGGGAGCTGTGATCGGGTATCCGGGGGGAGGGCACGAATCGATACAGCCCGCGATCGTCGACGGCGCGGTGGCGGCGGAAGGTCGCGACATCTACTCGCAGGGCTCGGTCACGCGCGAGATCTACGTCATCGAGGCCAGGGTCCGACCTGGCAACTCGGGCGGGCCGCTCGTCGACCAGCAAGGCCGGGTGCTCGGCATCGTGTTCGCGACGTCCGCGAGCCAGCCCAACCAGGCCTACG
>DASXTG010000223.1:0-20723 GCA_036505515.1 Candidatus Dormiibacterota bacterium
AGCCGCCATCCCAGACCGCTGGAGCAAGTCGAGGCCAAGCCTGGCCCGGCGCACCCGCTCGCGGCTGAGCGCGACGGCGGTCGACTCGAGGTGGCTTCCCGACGGATAGATGTCGGGTGCGTTGCGCAGTCCGAACTTGAGATAGACGGGAGCCGCCACCCGGATGATCTCCGGGATCTCGTGCAGGCGGATGAAACCGCCGAGGCTGTCCGGGGCTTCGACGTAGATGTCGAGCGGGATTGCGATCGCCGCCCGAATCGCGGCGATCTGCGGCAGGGTGAGATCGGTCGGGAGATTCAGTGTGTCCGCGCCCAGCCGCTCGATCACCTGAGCCGCCGCAGGGTTCGCAACCGCAAGCATCACCGAAACTTTGGCCTGCATGTCGGAGGGCAGCGCGCCCGCCGTACGCATGGCGTCGAAGGCTGCCAGCACGCCCAGGTCGGCGACCAGAACACTTCGAAAACCATGCGCAGCTGCGCGGCGGGTATCGTCCATGCAGGCGACCACCTGGTCCTGGCCGCGCGCTGCCGCCGCCAGGGCTGCTCCGGCGGGCGCACGCGCCATGGCCGAGGTGTCCCAGCCGGCGTTGGGCCGGGCGAAAAGGCTGACCTCGACGCCGGCGTCTGCCGCGACCTGAGCCATCTCGTCCAGCTCCACGTCGGTCTGCAGGAACACCCCGCTGCCCTGGGAGACGCGGTGGACGGGAACCGACAGCCGACTCGCCTCTTCGAGGACGGCGCGCAAGCAGGCGGGCCCTTCGGTGCTGGGGATCTCGACCCTGTACTGGGCGCCGTCTGGGAAGCGCTTGAGCGAATCGGGGAGGCCGTGCAGATCCCCACCCGGCAGGCCCATCGCTAGCAGCACATCGGCCGTGGGCGACGTCACGCAGGCCTCATCCCTGGCACGAGCTCGACCTTCACAGCACCGCTGCTCCTGTCTTGAAGGGTGTCGAAAGCAGCCTCGTAACGCTCGAGCGGGAACCGGTGGCTGATCAGCTGGGCGAGGGGAAGCCGGCCGGTGGAGAAGAGCTCAACCGCCCAGCTCCAGGCCCTGCCGGAGGCCCCGAAGATGCCGCGCACCTGAAGGTGTTTGAGGGTGATCAGATCCGCTCTTATGGCGGGACGGTCTGCTCCGGAGATGCCTTCCAGCACCACGGTGCCACCGCGCCGTGCCAGTGCCAGCGCGGTCGTCGCCGCCTCCGGGCGGTTGGCCGCCTCGAAAACGAGGTCGAAGCCTTCCTCGAGCGCTTCCAGGGAGTCGCCGCTGTTGATGTCCCACGTCTCGTCGCAGCCGAGGCGCCGGCCCAGCGCCAGCCGCGCCTCGCGGCTGCCGACGAGCGCGAGCCGGCTCGGCGATGACAGGCGCAGCACGGAGACCGCCAGCAGTCCGAGAGTGCCCGCCCCGATGACGGCGATCCGGAGCCCAGGTCGCAGCTCCGCTTCAAGCAGCCCGCCGGCGACGCAGGCAGCGGGCTCGAGGAGGGCGGCGGCTTCCAGGTCGGAACCGGCCGGCAGGCGATGGACCAGGCGGGCGGGGACGCAGATGAGCTCTGCAAACGCCCCCTGGTGGGTGAAGCCGGTTTCCGCGTACTCGGCCAGGCAGAGGTTCGTCCGGCCTTCCCGGCAGCGGTCGCAGGAGCCGCACGAGCGGAAGCCCTCCGCGACCACCGGATCGCCCGACGCCAGCCCGCTCACGCCAGAACCTACCTGGGCGACCGTGCCCGCCCATTCATGTCCCGGGACAACCGGATAGCGGACGTATGCCGCCGGCCGCGTGCCCTGCATCAGCTCGAGGTCCGAGCCGCAGATCCCGGCGGCGCCCACCCGGATGAGAACCTCGCCCGGGCCGGGCTTCGGCGTCGCCAGCTCCGAGATCTGGGCCAGCCCCGGGCGCTCCACGACCAGCGCCCGCATCGTGGTCATGAGGGCGCCGTGGTCGGCAGCGCCTGGCGGAGATGCCACTGGTCCTGGAAAAGGTTGAAGTGAAAGCTGCGCGCCGGATGCTCGATGACGAGATCCTCTTTCAGCGTCACCCCCAGGCCCGGTCCTTGCGGCAGCCCGAAGTAGCCGTCGATTACCTCAGGGTTTCCAGGGGCCGATTCCTTCACGTATGCCTCGGTGAAGTCGTTGAAATGCTCCTGGATCTTGAAGTTGGTGGTGCAGGCGGCCAGGTGGAGAGCGGCTGCGGTGGAGATGGGTCCGCCAACGTTGTGCGGCGCAACGAGCACATAGTGCGAATCCGCCCAGGCCGCGATCTTCTTGCTCTCAAGCAAGCCGCCGACGGTTGTGATGTCGGGCTGCACGATGTCCGCCGCCTGGAGCTCGAAAAGCTCGCGAAACTCGTGCCGCACGTGGATCCTTTCGCCGGTTGCGACTGGAATCTGCACCTGCGCGGCGACCTTGGCCAGGGCCTTCAGGTTCTCGGGAGGAACCGGCTCTTCGATCCATGATGGTTTGTAGGGCTCGAGCTCGCGGGCGACGGACACCGCCGTGGCGGGAGTGAAGCGACCGTGCATCTCGATCAGCAGCTCCGAGTCGGGCCCGATGGCGTCTCGGACCGCCTCGACGAGGGCGACAGCCTGTCGCCGCTGCTGGGGCGTCAGCTCGTAGGCGCCGGCCCCGAAGGGGTCGAGCTTGAGCGCCCCGTAACCTCGGTCGACCACCCGGCGGGCGGCGTCATGGAATTCAGATGGCGTCCGTTCGACCGTGTACCAGCCGTTGGCGTATGCCTTGATGCGGCTGCGCACGGCGCCGCCCAGAAGCCTGAAGACAGGTTGCCCGACCGCCTTACCGATGATGTCCCAGCAGGCGATCTCGATGGCGCTGATTCCCGACATCACGGTGCCTCCCACCCTTTCGTAATCGCTCCGCCACATCCGTTGCACCAGGGCCTCGACGTCGAAAGGGTCGGCTCCGAGAACGTGGGCCCGGATTGCGTGTTCGAGGTAGCCGAGCACGGCCTGCGTATGGTTGACCATCCGTACCTCGCCAACCCCGACGAGCCCCTCGTCGGTGCGCACCTTGACGATTGTCAGGTTGCGCCACGCGGTGCCCATCACCATGGGTGTGACCTCGGCGATCTTCATCGAGCGCGAGCTGCAGGCGTAAGCCCAACGCCCTCGAGAAAAGCCACGCCATATGGTCCGATGTCGAAGCTTCCCTCACCGATTGCGCCGCTCAGGTGATCATGCCAGCGCGATCCGTTGAAGCTCAGGCGCTGCTCTCTGTCGGAGTGATTGAGCAGGGCAAGCAGCTCGCCATCGCCTCCGCCCTCCAGCCTGATCGCTTCCACTTCCTCCGGAAGGTTTAGAGCCCTCAGTCCCAGCTGGTCGCTGATGAGCCGGTACAGGCTGTCCAGGCTTGACTGCGTCGCGACACCCGCGACGTAGATAGCACGCCCGTCTCCAACTTTTCTTTCCGTGATCGCGGGTGATCCTGCGAAGGCACCGTCCGAGTAGGTGGCCACCACCCCCGCGTCGGTAACTTCCAACTCCTCGTACCAGCCCTTGAACTCGCCCTCGAAAGAGGACGCGCCGCCGCCCCCCACCAACGCGACACCCAACTCGGCAGCAACGCTCTGGTAATCGGTGACGCGAACGCCGCAGAGGCTGTCCAGCCACGCAGGGAGCGAACGTTCCGGGACGGCGTTGAAACGGTCTTTGACCGCCGTCCTCGGTGCGAGCACCAGGGTCCCGCCCCCATGCACGTAACCCGACAGGATCGAGGCCAGCTCTGGTCCGGCCAGGTAAAGGCTGGGCACGACAACCATTCGATATCGATCCAGATCTGCGGTGTCGGCCAGCACGTCGACGCCAAGTCCCAATCTGCGCAGCGCCTTGTAGTGCCGCTGCAGCGTCGCCTCGTAGCCGAGAGCCCCGTTGGTCGGCTGGACCTGCAGGGCGAAGCGCGAGTCGTAGTCGTGCAAGAGGGCGGCGTCGGCGACAGGGGCCGAGGAAACAAGCTGAGGGCCGAGCTGCCGCAGCTCCTCGCTCAGCCGGGCGAGCTCGCTGTACCGGCGGCGGGCGCTCCCATCGGCGTCGAGAATTCCGTGCCAGTGCTGCTCGGTCCCGAAACGTGCCGTGCGCCAGCGAAAGAAGAGCACCGCCTCGGCGCCGTGGGCGATCGCTTGATACGTCCAGAGCCGGACCTGGCCTGGTGCCGGAGACTGCATGAGGCCCCAGCCGACCGGCCCTGCCTGCTGCTCCATCACCCAGAACCTCTTGCGCTTGAGTCCGCGCATGACGTCGGCGGCCAGCGCGGCGGAGGAATGTCCACCATCCGGTTCCAGGCCCGGATAGTTGTCCCAGCTCACCACGTCGAGATCGGCGGCGAGCTTGCCGTAATCGATCTCCGCAAACTTGAAGCCCATCAAGTTATGCGTCAGGAACTGACCCCTGCCGTGTTCGCGCAGGCGGCCCGCTTGCATCGCCTGGAAGCGGATGTAGCTGTCGGACATGAAGCGGAGGTAGTCGAGCGCAAGGCTCGGGCTGGGGTCCCAGGGTTCTCTCTGAGGTAGAGGGATCTGTTCCCACTGCGAGTAGGTCTGGCTCCAGAAGGCGGTCCCCCAACTCTCGTTCAGGTGCTCCAGCGACCGATACCGCTCTCGAAGCCAGCCCTGAAACCGGTGCCGGCAGGTCTGGCAGTAGCACCGCCCGCCGAACTCGTTGTCGATCTGCCAGCCGATCACGCGCGAGTCAGCGCCGAAACGGCGGCTCAGCTGGTCGACAACCCGCTCCGTGGCGGCATGGTAGGCGGGCTGGTTGGGACAGTAGTGCCGGCGGTTCCCGAAGTGGTGCAGGCGCCCGTCGACGTCGACGGGCAGGATCTCCGGGTTTTGCTGCACCAGCCAGGCGGGCGGGGCTGCGGTCGGCGTCCCGAGCACGACCCCAAGGCCGGCGTCGGCCAGCACGCCGATCGCATCGTCGAGCCAGTCCAAGTCAAACATGCCAGGCTCGGGCTCCAGCGCCGACCAGGCGAACTCCCCAACCCTGACCAGCGTCAGACCGGCATCGGCCATCATCCGGGCATCGGTGCGCCATCTGGTTCGGGGCCACTGCTCCGGGTAGTAGGCGACGCCCAGCCTGACGCCTGGATTGGTCACCGCCTCAGCCTTTGACCGCGCCGCTGGTGATGCCTGCAACCAGGCGCCGCTGCAGCAGCAGGAATACCACGAGCATGGGCAGAACGCTCACCACCGAGCCCGCCATCAGGACGTCGAAGGCGGTGCGTCCCGGAGGTCCCTGGAGGCTGTTGAGCATCACCGGCACGGTCTGCACCGCGTCGGAGTGGAGGATCGTCAGCGGCCAGAGGAAGTTGTTCCACGAGCTCATGAAGAAGATGATCGAGAGGCTGACCAGGCCGGGCACGGTGGTGGGCAGCACGATCCGCCAGAAGATGCCGAACTCCGTCGCTCCGTCGACTCTCGCCGCGTCCAGCATCTCGTCGGGCACCGAGAGCATGTACTGGCGCATGAAGAAGATGCCGAATGCGTTGGCGGCCCCGGGCACGATCAGCGGCCAGGGCGTGTCGATCCAGTGGAAGACGTTCCGCATCATGACGAACAGCGGAACCATCACCACCGCGAAAGGCAGCGCCATCGAGGCGAGCATCAGGCTGAACATGAGAGCCCGCCCCGGAAAGCGGAACTTGGCGAAGGCGTAGCCTCCCAGGGCGCAGAGCAAAACGGAGATGAGCGTCGCCGCAGTGGCGATGTAAAAGCTGTTCCAGAGCTTGAGCAGCGCATTGCTCTGCTGGAAGAGCGACACGTAGTTGGCAATCGTCGGCTGCTCGGGCAGGAAGCTCGTTCCCGCAAAGATCTCCGAGAACGGCTTGAACGATGAGCTGAGCATCCAGACGAATGGAAAGGCCATGACCGCGCTCAGCCCGATCACGCTCACATAGGCGATGGGTTTGGCCGCCGCGCGTCTCATCGCGCTGGGTCGCTCCGGCTGACGGTCCAGAACTGCAGCAGCGTGATGACGACGATGATCGCGAAGTAGATGTAGCTCTCCGCAGCGGCATAGCCGAAACGAATGTCGGTAAAGGTGGAGTTGAAGATCTCGATGACAGGCGTCTCGGTGGCTCTGATCGGCCCTCCGCGAGTGAGGATGTAGGGCTCGGTGAACATCGAGAAGGTGCCGATGATGGAGAGCGTCACCGAGAAAACGATCACCGGGCGAAGCAGGGGCACAGTGATCTGCCGGAATGCCTGGATCGCGGTTGCGCCATCCACCTTCGCCGCCTCCACCAGCTCCTTGGGGATTGTCTGAAGCCCGGCCAGCATGATCACGGTGTTGTAGCCAAGCCACGCCCAGATCATCAGCAGGCCAAGTGAGATCCGAGCCCACCAGACGTCATCGAGCCAGGGCACGGCGGAGATATGCAGCAAGGCGAGCGCGTGGTTGAGCGCGCCGCTGTCCTTGTCGAGGATGAGCCTGAACGTGTAGCCGGCGGCGACCATCGAGGTGATGTTCGGCAGGAAGATCAGGGCGCGCCAGAGGCCTTGCAGCTTGAGAAAGCCCGAATTCAGCACAGCCGCCAGAACGACGGCCAGGAATGTCATCACAGGGACGTAGATGAAAAAGAGGAAGGCCGCATTCAGCATCGAGTTCCAGAAGATGGAGTCGTGGCTGAGCTCGGCATAGTTGGCCAGGCCGACGAATTGCATCGGCCCGAGCCCCGCCCAGTCGTGGAGGCTGAGCCAGAACGAAAAGATGATCGGGTACACGTTGAAGATGGCGAACAGAACGAAGAAGGGGGAAACGAAAATCAGTGGCCAACGATGGCGCCACAGGATCCACCGCCACCGCTGCCGGACGGACATCGGCCGCTGCTCGCGCTCGATCGGGCGCGCTACGCCGCCCGCCTTGTCAGGCGGGTGGCGGATCCTTCGCCGAAGCTCGCCTAACACCGCTCAAGTAAAGAGCAGCCGGCTCAGGAGCGGTGCGTCCTTTCACGTATCAGACCAGCGGCGTTGGCCAGCGCCTGCTGAGCGCTCTGCTTGCCCAGTGCGTATTTCTGAATCTCCGGCGTGGTCAGGCTGCTCATCTGCTGGTAGTCCTTGCTGTAGATCCCTGCGTCGGGGATCTTGGCCGCGATGTCGGCGAACATCGACCGCACCTTCTGATCGCCGAAATAAGGATCGCCCTCCTGGAAGAAAGGATCCTGGAACGACGACTTGAGGCTTGGGAAGATATCGGTCTTCTGGTAGATCTGGAGCTGCGACTGATCTCGACCCAGGTGAAACTGCACGTAGGCCCAGGCTGCCAGCTTCTGGCTGCTCTGCTCGAAGATCCCCAGCACGGAGCCGCCGTCGTTGCTGGCCCGGCTGCCGCCGGCCTGCCACACCGGCAGCATGAACACCCCCCAGCTCCCCGCGGCCTTGGGCGCTATGAAGCTCTTGAAGAAGGTGCCCATCCAGACCGCATCGATCACCGTGGCGGCGCTGCCGTTTGATTGCGACTTGTACCAGGGGTCGGTCCAGGGCTCCTGGTCCGCCGCCAGGTTGTCTTTCCAGAAACGCCCGATGAATTCGAGCGTCTGCTGAACCTTTGGGTCCTTGTCAAGGATGACGTTGCCCTTGGGGTCGATGTAGCCCGTGCCCTGCTGCCAGAGCAGCGTCTCGAACAGGCGCCCATCGTTGCGGGCCTTTGCCTGCTGCCACATGAACGAGCCCGTCTTTTGCTTGATCGTCGTCGCCGCCTGGTAGAAGTCCTCCCAGGTCTGGATGGAGGCGGGATCGACGCCTGCCTTCTGGAAGATGTCGCGACGGTAGAAGACGGCGACCGGCCCTGGATCCCAGGGCATGGCGTAGTAGCGATTCGATTTGCTGATCCAGGTCCACTTGTACGTGACGATCTTCGGGACGTACGGCTTGACCCAGTCGGTGATGTCGGCGAGCGCGCCCAGCTGGACGTACTGCGAGATGTGGGAGTCCTCGATGACAGAGATGTCGGGAGCGCCTGCACCGGCGGTGATCGCGAGCTGGATGTTCCTATAGGTGTCAGCCGGAGGGCGCACGACGTATTTGAGGGTGATCTTCGGATAGGCCGCGCTGAAGTCCGCGTCGACCAGCTTCAGGGCGTCGAGCGAAGCGCCCCAACCCCAGATCGTAAGGTCGCCCGTCAGGTCCTTTGTCGGTTGCGTCGCCTGCTGCGTTGCGCCGCCCGGTCCGCAGGCCTCGAGCAGTGCGGCGGCAGACGGGAGGGCGAGACCGAGAATGCCCAGGCGCTGAATCATCTGACGACGCGTGAGCCGGCTTTCAGGCCAGCCCGCCAACGGATTTCCTCTGGTGTTCAGCTCATCCTGGCTCATAGCTCGCTCTCCCATGGCCCTTCATTCAGGGGACCGGCGTTCCGCCACTCGGGCAATGAGTGACCGGTCACACATGGGATGGTGAGCGCCCTCGAGGCATTTGTCAAGAAGAAAATGTGACCGGTCACCTACGCGGCCGGTGTCCGCCATAATTCAAGCTCGTGAAACGCGTCGAATCTGCGAACGGAAGGCGACCGACCATCCGTGAGGTCGCGGCACGGGCCGGCGTCTCGCATCAGACGGTCTCGCGGGTGATCAATGCCGACGGGTATGTTGCCGAAGCGACGCGAGCCAAGGTGCTGCAGGCGATCAAGCAGCTCAATTTCGTCCCCAACGCGATCGCTCGCAGCCTGTCCTCGAGGCGCAGCCACACGCTTGGCGTGGTCAGCAACGACATCTCTGATCACTCGTTCGCCGAAATGGCGGCGGGGGCCGAGCTGGAGGCGCGGCGTCATGGCTTCTACCTCATCATCGGGAGCGTCGAGGACGAGTCACCTGACGACGAAGAGGCCTACCTTCGCCTGATGCAGCAGAGGCGCATCGAAGGCTTGATCGTGGCCCGACCTCGCCTTCGCCCGGCCAGCCGGCGACTGCTCGCCTCGATGGCTGATTCAATACCCACGGTAGCGATCGCCTCGCGCCTGGAAGCCCTGCGCCTTCACACCGTCGACATCGACAACCGGGGCGGCGGCCGCATCGCCGCGGCTCACCTGATCGAGATGGGACATCGGGCCATCGCCACCATCACAGGGCCCCTGGATTGGCCTTCGGCGCAGGCCCGGATGGAGGGCGCGCAGGAAGCGCTGCGGAGCGCAGGCATCGACACGAAGCCATTGGTGGCAACCAGCGGCGAATGGGGCGTTGAGGGCGGCCGAGCAGCGATGTCACAGCTTCTGGAATCCGGTCAGACGTTCACGGCGCTGTTCGCCCAGAGCGACCTGCTTGCCCTGGGGGCGATGGCCGAGCTGCAGGCGCGAGGGCTTTCGGTGCCGGGCGACGTCTCGGTCGTCGGCTACGACGACATCCCGGTGGCGCAGTACCTGAGCCCAGCCCTGACCACGGTGCGGCAGCCGATGCCAGAGGTTGGGGCCAGGGCGGTGAGGTTCCTCGTCGAGGAGCTGGCCAATCCCAACCGGACCCGCCGGCGACATCAGCTTGTCGACGTCTCCCTCGTGGTCCGCGACTCGGTCGCACGCCCAGACGGATCTCGAGGACGCCCCCGGGCTAGACCTCCGGGCGCTGGGCGGGAGCAGCGCCGCCGGTGATCGTCATGACGACGTTCCCGGTCTTCTGCTGCGTCTCGACATACCGCGTCGCCTCGACCACGTCCTCCAGCGGGTAGGACCGATCGATGACCGCCCGGTACCTACCGGCCTCGATGAGCTCCTTGAGGAAGAGAACGTCCTGCTTCGTCTGTCGAGGTGGTATCTGGAACACCACTTTCTTATCTCCGATCCGCGAGGGCCACAGCGCCAAGATGAGGTTCCCTAACCCGTCGGTAGGCAGGTAGATGCCGCCCGGCTTCAGCGAGCCGCGGCACCGCCGAAACGAGTGCTTGCCGACCGCATCGAAGATGACGTCGTACGTTTCGCCGTTCTTGGTGAAATCTTCCTGCGTGTAGTCGATCACCCTATCCGCTCCGAGCGATCTCACGAGCTCGAGGTTCTTCGTGCTGCACACCGCGGTGACGTCCGCGCCGAAGTATCTGGCCAGCTGTACTCCCGCAGTGCCGATGGCTCCGGACGCCCCGTAGATAAGGATCCTGCGCCCCTTCCGAAGATCTGACTGTTTCAGACAGGTGAGTGCATTGAGCGCTCCGTCGCACACCGGCGCAGCGTCCTCGAAGCTCATGCCGGTCGGCATGTGCGCAATTCGGGCGCTCTCCCGTATGCACATGAACTCGGCGTGCGCCCCGAACCTGAGCCCACTGGTGCCGAAGACGTGGTCACCGACCGCGAACTCGCTGACGGCTGCGCCAACTGCCTCGACGTCTCCGGCAAACTCGGTGCCGAGGATCCGCTGTCTCGGCCGGCGGACGCCCGAGACTATGCGGCTGAGAAGCGAGACGGCCAGACCGCTGCTTCGGTTGGCTTCACGAGTGTGGACGTCCGACCGGTTGACCGTCGTGGCGTGGATCTTGATGAGGACCTCGTCCTCTTTGGGTACCGGCCGCTCGACGTCTTCGAGGCGCAGAACGTCCGGCGGGCCGTACCTGTCGTAGACAACTGCTCTCATGAGTCTGCCTTCGCCCACCGCCTCGGTCATTCTGCCCGGTTCTCCGTGAGAGGGCTGCTGGTTCCCCTCTTGACAAACTTACGGTGTATGTATAAGCTTACGCCATAAGCTTACATCGTATGTTTATCGGTTGTGGGCCGCCCCCACCTCGTTCCAGGACAAAGAGAACCCCATGACCTCACCCAAGCGCCTCGCCAGAATCGCCGGCCTTCTGTACGTGCTCGTCGGCATCTTCGGCGGCTTTGCCGAAGGCTATGTGGAACCCAAGATGTACGTTGCCGGCAACGCGGCGGCCACGGCTGGGAACGTTGTCGCGAACTCTGGACTTGTCCGTTTGGGCGTCGTCGCCGACCTGTTGGATGGGACAGTTTTTGTCTTCCTGGCCCTGACCCTCTACATCCTGCTGAAGCACGTGCACAAGAGCGTGGCGTTGGCAATGCTGGTCCTCGTCGCACTCGCGACTGCCATCACATGCCTCGTTGCGGTCTTCGAGTTTGAAGGCTTGCGGGTCGCGACCGACGCGTCGTACGCGGCCGCCCTCGGCACCGGAGGTTCGAATGCCATCGTGATGCTCTTGCTCGACGCGCAGCACTATGGATTGCTCATCGCGCAAATCTTCTTTGGCCTGTGGCTGGTGCCGCTGGGGTATCTCGCCTACAAGTCATCGGGGCTGTTCCCCAAGTGGCTCGGCGTCATGCTCATCGTGGGAGGCGTCTGCTACCTCGTGGACCTGCTCGCGGCGTTCCTGGTCCCCGACTTCGGCCAAAAGATTCACACCTTCATCGTCATCCCGTCAGCAATCGCCGAGATCTCGATGGTCCTCTACCTGCTCGTGGTCGGCGTCAAGACCACCAAACCAAAAGACCAGCGCATCCTCGCTGCGGCGTGACGCAACGGCCAAACCGCGTGGTGCCGGGAACTTTTCCCGGCCCCACTATCGTCCTAGTCGCGCGTCTGAGCCACTGCCCGCCGCAGGATGATCGCGAACGCTCTGTCGAAGTCGGGTCGTGCCTCGGGCGGGAGTGCATCCCGCTGCCGGGTCCATGCGATCGCATGCGCAAACCAGCCGACGCGTATCGCGATTTCGAAAGTCTCTTGCAATCCGCTCCCCCACGGCTCCAGGTAGGTGTCGCGCAGCCTGCGGAACCAGGGGTCATCGGGAGCGAGGTGGTTCACCTCCTCGAGGAACTGGAACGTCACCACCAAGGAAAAAAAGGGATGCGCGATCGATGAGTCCCCCCAATCCACGACGCGGAGCTGGCCGCCGTCTGAGTAGAGGTTTGCCATGTGGAGATCGTCGTGCTGGACGGACTCCTGGATGCCCAGTGCAGCCAACGCCGCGCAGAGCTCGGCGAAGCGCGGCGCATAGTCCCGTAGGCGCTTAACGTCATCTCTCGCAAGTGGGAGCTCGGTCCGGAGCAGACGCTCGTAACCCGCCGGCAGCGCCGCCATGCGCAGGTCCGGCACGCTGTGACGGATGTGGTCGAGGGCATATGCCGCCTCTCCTTTCTGCAGCTCGGCATACGCCGGCAACGCCTCAAGCCAGGCCTCGGGCGGATTTCCCCGCTCCCCGACCGCGATGCCAGCGTCGCCGAGCAGGAGCCAGCGCCGCGCTTCGTCGACGGCCAGCACCTCGGTGACACGGTCAGGCCACCGAGCGAAAAGGTCAGCGGTGAGCCTCGGCTCGAACCCCTGAACTTGCGCGCAGGCCTTGAACCAGGTCACGCCACCCGCGACCGGCACCCGCATCACCGTCGCCCACGGCCGATCGTGAGTCGTTTCGATGGCGCCGGCCGGATCGACGTGCTTGCGGATCCACTCCTCGGCGGCGATGACGTCCAACGCCGCTAACTATGGCCACCGGACGTGTGCCGGCACCCGCGGGTTTGAGCCGCCCTTGAGACCCGCGAGTGCATACACCGGCGGGTTAAGGGCGGGTCCCTATTGGGACGACTTTAGAACCGCTCTCCAGAAGTCGAGCCTGTCGACAGGTTACGGGTCTCGACGCACGAACTCGCTCACCATCGTGGCCACCCGATCGGGATGGCCCAGCCAGGGCGCATGACCCGCTGACAACACCTCCAGCAGCGCGTGGGGGATCGTGGCAGCCGTCATCCGCGCGACGTCCGCGCCGCCGAGGGGATCGTTCTCGCCCCAGATGAGCAGCGTCGGAACGGTGAGCTGTCGCAGCTCCTCTGGCCGTATCGCCAGCTCCGGTTGCCACCCAGTCGGACAGATCATGGCGCGCAGTTCGCCGAGACTGGTGGCGGAGGCAAGCGGGTCGGACCCGGCTGCGACCAGTGCATCGATCTGGTCCGGATAGGTGACGATCGTGTCCGCCTCGCCCATGACGCGCATCGTCTGGACCACGGTCTCCCGAGATGGAGCAGGCATGTTGGGTGGCTGCCCAATAGGGGGCGCGGCTACTGCCAGCATTGGCGGCGGCACGTGGGTACCCGGCAGCAAAGGCGCCGCCCCGACCAGGACGAGTCGACTCACTCGATCGGGATGGGCGAGCGCGTACCACAGCGCCCACGCTCCACCCGTCGAGTTACCCAAGAGCGCGGTCTTGCCCACACCCAGGGCGTCGAGGATCCTCGTCACGGTGTCGATCGCAGACGCGCGGTAGGCCTCCAGGGGTCGATCGATCGGGTCGCTGAGCCCGAATCCGGGGCGGTCCACGGCGATCGCCCGCACATCCCTGAGCCGCTCGAGGAGCGGGAGAAAGAGCAACGCGGCCGGCCCGCTCCCATGGAGCAGGACAAGTGGCTTCCCGTCGCCGGCCTCGATGGCGTGGACGCGCCGACCGCCGACAATCTCGACGTAGCGGCGCTGAGGTGAGGCTCCTGCGAGCATCCGTCTGTGAACCGCCGCGACCTCGTCAGGATGCGCGACACCTCCCCCAGTCCCTTTGATTGCCGCTCCATGCTGCGCAGTCATTTCCAGCCTCCTCGTTAGTCCTCCGGCGCTGTGATCCGTTCCACGCCAAGCGTCACGCGCAACCCGGCGAGCGTCTAGGACAACTTGTGAACTGGGGCGGCCAAAAGTACATATTCAGAACTACTCAGGCGAGGCCAGACGGTGGAAACTACGCGCATGCGCACCTATGGCCAATACTGTCCGGTCGCGCGAGGAGCGGAGGTCTTCGCCGAGCGATGGACGCCAATCGTCATGCGAAACATCCTCTACGGCTGCCGCACCTTCAACGACATCGCCGCCGGCGCTCCCGGGTTGTCCCGCGCCCTCCTGATCCGGCGCCTTCGAGAGCTCGAGCACGCCGGTGTCATCGAGATCCGTCCAAAACCCGATGGCCATGGATCTATCTACGAACCCACCGGCGCCGGGCGGGCGCTCCAGCCAGTCCTGACCGCGCTCGGAGTCTGGGGCGACCTGTGGATGGATGTCCGGCCCGAGCACTCAGACCCGGGGGTGGCCCTTTGGTCCTGGTGCCAGGTCTACCTGTACCGCGAGCGCCTGCCGGATCGGCGCGTCGTCGTCCGCTTTGAGTTCGAATACCGCGGGCGCCCGGACAAGACGTGGCTCCTGATCGAACGGGGCGAAGCCGAGCTTTGCGCCTTCGACCCGGGGTTCGGGGACGACCTCATCGTCACAATCAACGACTCGCTCACGTTCGCCCGATGGCACCTGGGGCACATCGACTGGGCGAGTGCGTTGCGGTCCGGCGGGGTCACAGTGACGGGACCGCGCGATCTTCGTCGAGCGCTGCCAACCTGGAACCGGCGGCCGGAGATCGGACTCCAGTTGCATGGTGCTCGCAGCCGAGCCTCGTCCCACGCTGCAGTGGGAGTGCCGGCGCTGTAAAGCAGGGTCGCTGGTGGGACGACTTTAGAACCGCTGTCTTGGACTCGAATCTGGTCAATAACTTGGTCGGCGACTGTGGGAATGCCGTTTCGTGCCCGCGGATCTGACTAGTCGAGCAGTAGACGTGCAAGAACTCCGGCGAGCCACTGTTCGCACTGATCCAGCGACCAGTCGTTGTCGCGTCGCGTCATGAGTACCAGGTCGGGCGACATCAAAACCCACATGTGCTCGGCAGCCTGCTCAACGCTTAAGCCCTCGCGTAGCGCGCCTTTACCTTCGAGCGAGCGGGCGTACTCGATGCATGAGCGTCGATGGTCCTCGCGCCCTCGACGCCATGCTTTCGCCAGCTCGGGGTCGTCGGCGCGGGCGGCGGCCGCGAGGGAGGCATGCAGGCCGATTTCGGCATACAGGCGGGCTCGCTGTGCGATCAGCTTCACTTGCTCGACTGCATCCACCGCCTGCATCATTCGCCGCCGCTGCTCCACCAGCCGATCGTCCTGCTGAGCATGTTTGAGGAACGCCATCACAATCGCGGCCTTGGAGCCGAAGTGCTTATAGACGGTCTGCACCGCGACGCCAGCCTCGCCGGCGATCTGCTCCATGGTGGTGGCGGAGTAACCGCGCTTGGCCATCAGGGCAATCGCGGCCGCCACCACGGCCGCCTTCGTGGCCGTGAGCTGCAACCGTCGTGAGGGAGAGTTGTAAAGGCGGGTCTTGACAACGCCTGCCATTGGGTAGAGTATACCTCTACATAAGTGGAGTCATACTCCACCGAATAAGCGCTGGGGTGATGCTGGATTGAAGCTCGCGGCAGTGTTGGATCTCGCCGACGCGACGGCGGTTGAGGTGGTCGGCGGAAAGGCCGCCAACCTCGGCGAGCTCATCAGAGCGGGCTTCGACGTTCCGGCGGGGGTCGTGCTGCCGGCGAGGTTGGCCGACGCTGCCCTGCCGGCGGCTGTAGACGAGGCGCTGGGCCGCCTGAATGGCGACCGGTTCGCGGTTCGCTCCTCGGGAATCGCCGAAGACATGGCTGCGGCTTCCTTTGCCGGCCAGTACGAAACCTACCTTGGAGTGACTCGCGAAGGCGTTGTGGCCGCAGTTCGCGGCTGCCGCGATTCAGGTGCGGCGCACCGCGTCGCCGCTTACCGCGAGAAGCAGCGTATCAACGACGCGCCGTCCGTTATCGCGGTCATCGTCCAGGAGCTAGTAGACGCGGTGGCGGCCGGAGTAGCCTTTAGCGCCGACCCGCTGACAGGGGTTCGCGATCGAGTACTGGTCAGCGCCGTGAAAGGCCTCGGCGAGCGGCTCGTATCGGGTCAGACCACCGCCGACGAATGGTCGATCGAGGCTGGCAACGCCACCTGCCGCGCACGGCCGGAAGGGGCCATTGATGCCAACACTGCTCTAAGCATCGCTGCGCTTGCGCGGGCGGCCGCCGACCACTTCGGCGCGCCCCAAGACATCGAGTGGGCACTGGACCGGGAGGGCAGGTTGTTCCTGCTGCAAGCGCGCCCGATCACGGCGTTACCGGACGAAGTGCGGTGGGAGCCGCCGGATGGCAGCTCCTACCTCCGCAACTTCCGGCTGGGAGAGTGGTTCTTCGAGCCTCTGACCCCGCTATTCGACGAGTGGCTGGTCAGGCGGCTGGAGGCTCGTGAATTCGAGCTCATGCACCGCTGGATGGGAATTCCGGTCCGCGACCACCATCACGCTCTCGTGAACGGGTGGTACTTCATGGACGTTGGCTTCATGCCAGACAGCCCTCGCGCGATGATCCGCATGTTTCTGCGGCACATTCTGCCCCGGGCGATCCGCAGCCCGCGCCGCGCGGCAATGATGATGCCTCCCTTCGTCCCCTTCGCGATCCCGCTCTATTACGAGGAGTGGCGCCAGCGCATCCAGCCCGCCCACCGACGGCTGGTGGATGAGTCTCGGCAGCGGATCGAGCGCGCAGACTCACAGGAACTGATCGCAATCGTGGACCAGCTGGCCGACGACGCGGGCGAGTACTTCGCCTACATCGCGTGCGTCGGCGGCTACGCCTGGAAGTCAGAGCTCAAGCTGGCGGAGTTCTGCCGAGCGCACCTGGAGGGTTCGGGTCTGACCAGCCATCAGGAGTTGCTGCTCGCCTGCCGCGAGCCCGACGCCACCCTCCACAAGGTGATCAGCCTGGACTGGTACCGGCCAATGCTGATCGAAACGGAGCCTTCACAGTCCGCCGATGAAGCGTTTGCGCGCCACCGCCGGTTGCTCTCTCGGCGGCAGGAAGCCGAGTCGACGGCTCGCGCTGCACTAGCAGGCCGACACACGCTTCTGCGGCGCTTCGAAGCCCTGCTGTCGGTCGCCCAGCAGTTCGCCTCAGTTCGCGAGGAGCAGATCTCCGAACTCACAATGGGCTGGCCGGTCCTGCGGCTTGCATTGCGCCGCCTGGGCGAGCATCTGGCCGAGCGGAAAGTCCTGGCAGACCCCGATGAGATCTTTTTTCTGACCCGCGACGAAGTGGCCTCAGCCCGCGACGACCTGACCGCAGAGGCTGGCGTCCGCCTGGAAACCTGGCAGCGGCAGCGCCTTTTGACCCCTCCGCTCAACCTGGGTCCCGAGCGGGTGATGCTCCGCCGGATGATGGACGACCACGTCAAAACTTTCAGAGCGCGCGGCCAGGCCGGCGGCGTCGAGCTGCTGAGGGGAATGCCGAGTAGCCCTGGAATTGCACAAGGCCGGGTCCGCGTGGTCGCTGGACCTGAGAGGTTCGACGACTTCGAGAAGGGGGAGGTGCTTGTTGCCCAAGCCACCACGCCTGGCTGGACGCCCCTTTTCGCAAGAGCCGCCGCGGTTGTCACCGATACGGGAAGCGTCATGGCGCACGCGTCACTGGTGGCGCGTGAATATGGGATTCCAGCTGTGGTCGGAACCGGCGAGGCGACCCGAAAGCTTCGGGACGGGATGCTGGTCACGGTGGATGGTTCGGCGGGCGTCGTCCTCCAGGCCCGCTAGGGGTCAGGACCGCTTTCAACCATGTTGGCGCGTTCGGCCAGATCGGCGGTCCCATTCCGCGGCCCGACCGCCACAGGATTGCACCTGCCAGCCCGAACCAGTACCAGAACGATCCTCAGGCTAATCGGCACGAGGGCAGGTCCGATTCAGCCCCGCAATCAGCCTGGCCCGACCCGACGAACCGCGCCCAGCCTGTCATAGTCGGGGTCGGAGCTGACGATGACTCTGCAGCCGGAATCAATCGCGTGTGCAGCGTGAAAAGCGTCCCGAGGCGACAGCCCTGGGTCGGACATCAGTTCAATCGCGCTCCGCGTGACTGATCGATCAGTCACAGCGATCTCGAAATCCAGTTCATCGATTGCCTTCCAGAGACGTCGGAGTCGCCCCCGCATCCGACGCATGACAACGGGCGCTGATTTCCGAAAGGTCGACAGGGGACTCACGTCACCTGCGTCCCGAAGCCACCCAAGTACCGCACGATAAGCCAGCTCATCAAGGACAAGGCCACTTATCACACCAGGGTCGTCCCCAAGCTCAGCATCGACAAGCCTGCGCCAGTCATCGAGTCGTGGATCTGGATTGGTGCTTGCTCGGCGGCTATAAGCGAACAGAAAATTAGTGTCGATATAGCAGCGGGTCACAAGTCGCGAGCCGCTCTCTCCAACCCGGGGTCAGTGGTTTCGTCCCAATCGCCTCGAAGAACACTGTCGATCTCCTCCTTCGTCGCCTTGCCGGCCACGCCGGCCAGGGTGGCCCAGCGGTCCTTTCCTGATTTGCCTCCTGAGCGTCGCCACAGGGAGCCGGGCTCGACTCCTAGTGCGTCTGCTAGCCGCCCAATGGTCTCCAGGTCGACACGCGTGGCGCGGCCGGTGAGGATGTTCCGAGCAGTCTTGATGTCGACGCCGGCCTTTTCGGCCAAGCGCCGCGCGCTCCAGCCCTTCCTCTCCGCAAGCTCGTTGACACGCCACCTCACCGCCATGGGAACATCATACCTCCGTTGGGAGGATGTTGGGGTGGCTAGCGGGACTTGAACCCGCGACACCCAGATCCACAATCTGGTGCTCTGCCTACTGAGCTATAGCCACCACGCATGGGCCAGGAGTCGTGGGCCCGGTCGGGACCCCGATTTTACCCGGCTTGTTGTCGGACAATGGAATCGCGATGCCATCCGCCGCCGAGTTCGAGCAGACGATCAAATCTGGGGAGCTGATCGAGTCGCCCAGCGAGATGACCCCCGAGTATCTGCGCGAGCTGAAGCACACGCTCATCGTGTCCGGCGACACCGAGCTCATCTCCGCTCCCGCCTACTACCTCGCGGCCAAACGGGCGCCTTCGATCAACGCCTTCATGACCGGCATCGCGATCATCCAGGACGAGCTGGCCCATGCCCACATCGCCTACCACATCCTCGAGGAGCTCGGCGAGGACCAGGAGCAGCTTATCTTCAGCCGCGACCCAAAAAGCTTCCGCTATCCATACGCCTTCGACGTGCCGCTCGACAGCTGGACCGAGCTCGTGGTCGCCAACGGCATGTATGACCAGGCGGGCTTCTGCCTGCTGGGCGACATCCACGACAAGTGCTCGTACGGGCCCTGGAAGCGAGGCCTCAACAAGGTGATGGCGGAAGAGAACTTCCACCTCCGCAACGGCCGCACGTGGATGAAGCGGATCAGCCAGGCCGGCGGCTCGGCCAAGGACGAGCTGCAGCGGGCTGTGGACTGGATGTTCCCCCTCAGCGTCGAGTGGTTCGGGCTGCCGGACGACTTGAAGATGCACTCGACGCAGCTCGACTACCGATTGAAGGGGCTCACCAACGACCAGCTGCGGCAGTGGTGGCTGTCGACGGTCGTGCCGTACTGCGAGCAGATCGGCATCAAGGTCCCGGCGCACAAGGAGACAAAGGACGGAAAGGACCTCTGGGCCCTGGACTATCCGTTCCCGTGCGAGTTCGACGCCGGCGAGAAGCGATGGGACTTCAAACAGCCCAGCACCTGGGATGACGTGCTCGTGCGCTGGCGAGATCGCGGTCCTCGAAACGCGGAGATGGTCGCGATGTTCCAGGAAGGGTTCCACAAGTTCCGCAAGACGCACGAAGCGAACGGGTCCTGATGGAGCGGTTCTGGACGGCGCTCGCCGAGGTCCAGGACCCGGAGATGCCGGTGAGCCTTGTCGACCTGGGCGTCATCTATGGAATCCGTGAGCAGGACGGCGTCGTCGACGTCGACCTGACGTTTACGGCGATGGGCTGCCCTGCGTCCGACTTCATCCTCGAAGACGTGCGCGAGCGCCTGCTGCGTGAGGCGGGCGTGCGCGAGGTGCGCGTCAACGTGGTCTGGGATCCGCCCTGGACGACCGCGCGGATGACAGAGGCGGGCCGCGACGCGCTCGAAGCCTGGGGCCTGGCGGTTTGACCACGAAGTACCGGCGCGTCAGCGGCGATGCCGTCGAGTACGAGGTGTTCGCGCGCAAGACGCGGGTCGAGCCGCTGCACCAGGTGGGAAGCGTGGTCGCCCCCGACGACGACCTCGCGATGGCTTACGCGCGCGCGACCTATGACGAGGAGCGCTGGTGCGAGATGGCAATCGTGCGCAAGGACAACGTCATCAGCCTCTGGTCACCGGGGGAGGGATGAGCCTCCCGGACCTCGTCCTCAGCATCGCCGACAACAAGCAGATGCTTGGGCTGCGGTACGCGGAGTGGGCGACGCGCGCGCCATCCCTCGAGGCCGACATCGCCGCCGCGGCCATGGGCCTCGATGACCTCGGCCACAGCCGCGTGCTGTACGGATGTCTCGAACCGCTCGGCGCCGACCCCCGCGGGCCGGAGCGCGAAACCGACCCGGCCAGCATCCGCTCCCTCCCCTACTTCGACCAGCCCTGGACCGAGTGGGCGCATTTCGTCGCCGCCAACGCGGTTCTGGACACCGCCTTCACCATGATGATCGAAGCCTGCGTCGGCGGATCGGTCGAGGTGCTGCAGCACCGACTGCGGAAGATGCTCATGGAGGAGCGCTACCACTTCCTCCATGGCCGCAGCTGGTTGAAATCCGGCATCGATGCCGGGCCGTTGAACCGGGCCTGGCGGGAAGCGATCGAGTGGTTTGGTCCGCCAGACGGTGAGGCGGCCGCGTTTCACAAGGACGGACGGCTCAGCATGGGACCGGCAGAGCTCAGGCTCCGCCTGGAGGAGCGGCTCGAGACGAAGGCCCCGAGTGTTGAGATCGATTGGAAGCGTTGGGACAGCGTTCGCAGGCGCGGACGCCCGGGCGCCATCGATGAGCAGACCTTCGCAATGCTGCGAGGGCTCGAGGAGAAGCGATATGCCCCCGCCACGAAAGATGGCTAACGAGCGTCCCCTCCC
>DASXTG010000224.1:0-23564 GCA_036505515.1 Candidatus Dormiibacterota bacterium
CTCGCATGAGGGAGTCAAGCGCGACCGGGCAGAGGTACAAGGGCGGTGGGCGAAGTCGCGCATAGCGTTGCGAAAACGGCCGTCTCCATAACCATCATCCCACTGGCGAGGGGCTTGCCACAAGCCCTGGCCGCCGTGCGAGACTGCGCTTTCGACAGCCCAGTTCTGCGTGTGAGACGAAGGAGGTGCGGCCTCGCCTTACGACCGCCGTCCCTTAGCCGACTACTACTTCGTGCTCGGCGTCCCGCCTGACGCAACGGAGACGGAGTTGCACGCCGCCTGGCGTCGGCAGCTCAAGTAC
Source organism: Candidatus Dormiibacterota bacterium (assembly GCA_036505515.1). Classification (GTDB taxonomy): domain Bacteria; phylum Chloroflexota; class Dormibacteria; order Dormibacterales; family Dormibacteraceae; genus DASXTG01. The sequence continues at coordinate 302 of DASXTG010000224.1, forward strand.
TGGCACCCTGACCGCGGCAACCATCCGGACGCGCTCGAGCACGCGAAGTTGATTAACTTGGCGCACGACGTTCTGACAAACAGCACCAAGCGCGCGGCATACGACCGACAGCGGGCAGCCGCCGGCTGGCGCCCCTCCGCGTCGGCCCCGTCATACGGCCGCCCGGTCCAATGGAAGACGGTAGGCCGCGAGGGCCCGCCTCGCGCGCCGAAGGGATTCGACCGGCACGGTTTCGTCGCACGCTTGGAGGAGATGATGAACCGGGGCCGGCAGATGAGTGAGAAGCGCAAGGACCTCGCGTCGGCGTCGAAATGGGAGGCGCAGACTCAGGCCTTGCTGCGAGGTGAGCTCGGCGACCACGCGTACACAAAGCGCTTCGAAGTGGCCCTGAGCCAGCCCCGTCCCGAAGGCCTGGTGGCGGCGTATGGGGTGCTGTGGGCCGCGTATGAGGATGCGCTGAAGGGCGATCTGAAGCCGGTGGTGAAGGAAAGGCGCCCGTCCTGATCTGAGCACCCTACCTTGGCGCCGGGGCGCCGTAGCTCAGTCCTCTTGTTGATCGCCTCTGGGTCTCAGGGGCGTCCGGAAGGCCGAGCCGCTGAGATCGACGCGAAAACGTCGAAGGGCCGAGACGATGAGGGTGAGGAAACCGACGAAGAACATGGCTCTCACTGGATGCGTTTCTTTGAGCCTCGCCAGTCGATCAGACGCTCATTGGACCGGCCCTTTCAGGTCGCGGGGTGTACTTCGCCAGCGCAGCAAGCGTCGATGCAGCCGGGGCCGCATCCGCATTTATTACGTCGGGGCGGCTGTCAAACGGGTTGGTCTAGATCTCAACACCAGGCCGCGTCTTACTTGGCTGGTCGTCGCACGCTACCGGCTTGGGCCTTGTTCCTGTGCCGACGCCGCCGCCGGCTCCCCCATCGACGTCAGATTCACACCCCATTTGACACCCTGACCGGGAGACTCCTGACACGCCAGGAGACGACCTTGAGACGTTTGCATCATGAATCCAAAATCGATTGAGACCCCTGCATGCCGTGGCTCGTCGTCGAGTACGGAGATCTTATAGTGCATCACCGTGGCCGAGGTTCTCCTCTATCACCACGCGCAGGGCCTGACGCGTGGGTGCGTCGCATTCGCTGACCGTCTCCGGGCGGCCGGACACGTCGTGCACACCCCGGATCTCTACGACGGCAACACCTTCGCCTCGCTAAACGACGGTATCGGGTACGCCAAGAAGGTGGGATTCGGCACGGTCGGTGAGCGCGCTCGCCACGCCGCCGAGAGCTTGTCGAACCAAATCGTCTACGCCGGCTTCTCGCTCGGGGCGATGTCCGCACAGGAGATGACCCAGACGCGTGCGGGCGCCAAAGGCGTCCTGCTGTTCCACTCGTGTGTGCCGCTTTCCGAGTTCGGCGGGGAGTGGCCGCAGGGCGTCCCCGTCCAGATCCACCTCATGGAGGGTGACGAATGGGTCTTGCCGCCAAACGAGGACCTGGCCGCAGCTCGTCAACTCGCCGAGACGACTGATGGCGCGGAGCTCTTCCTCTATCCCGGCGACCGACACCTGTTCTCCGACAGCAGCCTGCCCGATTACGACGAAGATGCCGCTGCGCTGGTCATGGAACGCACGCTCAAATTCCTCGACAGCATCGGGTAGCCGCGCAAGACGATCACGGGAGAATTGGTGTTCCGCTGAGTCCGGGCACCATCACTTTTTTTCAGGTCCTATGGTGATGACGACTTTTCCTTGGGCGTGTCCTGCTTCCAGATAACGGATAGCCTCAGGAACCTCGCTCAACGGGTAACGCCGGTCGATTACGGGCGTCACCTTTCCGGCTTCGATGAGCTCCTTCAGAACTAGCAGGTCCTTCTTGTTCGTCTCAGCCAGAAACGGGAGCACCCTCTGGCTCATGAACCGCGACACCACGAGCGCCCGGACCATGAACGCTAGTGGCCCGAGCAGCGCGCCGCCCCCTCCCCCGACGATTACAAGAGTGCCTTTGGGAGTCATCGCCCGTCTGAGCTCTGACATCGACCGGTTCCCCCCGATGTCGAGGATCAGGTCATACCGCTGCCCAGACTGCGTGAAATCATCCACGGAGTAATCGACGACCTGATCAGCGCCGATCGACCGAATCCTCTCGACGTTCTTCGTGCTGGTGACGGCAGTCACCTCCGCTCCGAGTGACTTTGCAATCTGCACGATGAAGGTGCCCACACCTCCCCCGGCGCCATTGACCAGGACCTTCTGACCGGCCTGAACCTGTCCTCGATCCCGAAGCCCCTGGAGTGCAGTGCTGGCCGCCACCGGCACCGCCGCCGCTTGCTCGAACGTCAGGTTGGCTGGCTTGGGCACCACCGCTCCGCCCTCGGAAACGCACACATACTCGGCGATGGACCCGAATTTCCCGCCGAACACCTCGTCTCCAGCTTGAAACTGCGTCACGTTTCTACCCACCGAATCCACAGTCCCCGCGAAGTCAGCGCCCAGAACTCCGTCCTTTGGCTTGAGCAGCCCGAACGACGGGCGCGCGATGTACGGCTTGCCCCGCATGTAATGCCAGTCCAGCGCGTTGACGGAGGACGCGTGGACTCTCACCAACACCTGGTCGTCCCCTACAGCCGGCCGGTCGACCTCCGCCAGCTCGAGGACATCCGGTGAGCCATACCGGTGGTAGACGATCGCCTTCATAGGCGTCACCTTAGTGCGGCCAAGCACACTTCACATCTCTCGCAAATACCGGATAAGAGCGCCAGATCGCTCCAATAGCCATCTTTTTGGCCTGAAGAACCCGCATTTGCTATTGTGGCACCATGCAGCAACTTCTGAGGATCGGGCAGGCTGCTGATCTTCTGCGTGTCAGCCCAGACACCGTGAGGCGCCTGGTCGATTCGGGCCACATCAAGACAGCGCGTACAGCCGGAGGTCAACGCCAAATCAATGGCGCCTCACTCGCACGCTACATGGCCGCCACGCCACGCCCGGTTCTGCCGGCGGCAGCCAGACAGTCGGCCCGCAACCATTTCGCAGGGATCGTCACCCGCGTGATCAAGGACGGCGTCACGGCGCAGATCGAGATGCAGGCCGGCCCGCACAGGATCGTCTCGCTGATCACTCGAGAGTCCGCTGACGAGCTAGGGCTAAAGCCTGGCGTGATGGCCGTCGCGTCAGTGAAGGCCACCAATGTCGTGATTGAGCTGCCACGCGGCTGACGGAGGAGTTCTGATGCGGCATCAGATCTTGGCATTGGTCGTCGCCGCCATATTGCTCGCCTCGTGCGGGGGAGGCGGGACCACTCCTGCCTCGTTCAGCGCCACGGCTTCAGTTTTTGCGGCGGCATCCTTGACGGACGCGTTCAAGGCTCTCGGCACCTCCTTTCAGGCAACCCACTCCGCAGTCACCGTGCAATTCAACTTCGCCGGCACGCCGACGTTGGTGACGCAGATCGAGCAGGGTGCATCCGCCGATGTCTTCGCGTCTGCCGACATGGCGAACATGGACAAGCTGAACGCCGACGGCTTTACCTCAGGTGCCTCGCAGGTGTTCGCGCACAACAAGCTGGCGATCGTGGTCGGCGCCGGCAATCCCAAGGGCATCACCGGCCTGGCTGACCTTGCCAAACCCGGCGTTATCTACATCACCGAAGCGGCCACGGTGCCCGCCGGAAAGTACGCGCTCCAGATCCTCGCCAATGCAGGCGTGAAGGTAACTCCCAGGAGCCTGGAGACCGATGTCAAGTCGGTGGTCGGCAAGGTCGCGCTGGGCGAGGCCGACGCAGGCATCGTTTACACCACGGACGTATCCGCCGCTGGATCCAGGGTGCAGGGCGTCCAGATACCTGACTCGGTGAACGTGATCGCCACCTACCCGATAGTCGCGATCAAAGGCACCAGGAACGCGGACCTGGCCAAGGCTTTTATCGCCTACGTTCTGTCCGCCGACGGCCAGTCGAAGTTGCAGTCTTTCGGATTCCTGCCGGCGTAGCGCCCGTGAGAAGCGAGCGCGTCCCGATCGTCGTCGCAGTCCTTGCTGCGATCGGGGCGGCGTTCTTCATGCTGCCTCTGCTTGGCCTCATCGTTCGTTCCCCATGGGGAGATGCGGTCAGATCGCTTACGGCGCCGGAAACCCTCGAAGCCCTAAGGCTGTCGCTGGTTGCGTCACTGTCCGCGACGGCCATCGGGCTGGTGCTGGGAGTGCCGCTCGCGTGGGTCTTCGCTCGAGTCGAGTTCCCCGGCCGGAATCTCCTGCGTGCCTTGACGACCCTGCCGATGGTTCTACCTCCGGTCGTTGGAGGCATCGCCCTCCTGCTCGCCTTCGGCCGGCGGGGACTGGTGGGATCGTGGCTCGACAGCACCTTCGGCATCACGCTCCCGTTCACGACCGCCGGCGTCGTGATGGCCGAGACCTTTGTGGCCATGCCCTTCTTGGTTATCACCGTGGAGGCAGGTCTGCGCTCGATGGACCGCCGTTACGAGGAGGCCGCGCGCGCCCTTGGGGCCAGGCGCTGGAGGGTTTTCACGCGGGTTACGTTGCCGCTCATCTGGCCGTCGCTGTTTGCGGGCGCTGTGCTGTGTTGGGCGCGCGCGCTTGGGGAGTTCGGCGCGACGATCACATTCGCTGGCAATTTTCCGGGTGTCACCCAGACGATGCCGCTGGCGGTCTATGTCCTTCTCGAAACCAATCAGGAAGCGTCCTACATCCTGAGCCTCGTGCTGCTCCTCGTTTCTCTACTTGTGCTCGTCGCCCTCAGGCACCGTTGGCTTGGCTCCGCATGAGCCTGGACTCCGTCGTGCGGTTGACGCTGGGCGCCCTGACCCTCGATATGGAGCTCAAGATCGGCGAGGGCGAAGTGGTGGCGCTCCTTGGCCCCAACGGGGCGGGAAAGACCACGATGCTTCGGGCCATAGCAGGCTTGATTCCATTGAGCTCCGGACATGTCGAGCTGGATGGAAACATGCTCGAGGACACCGATACCGGCAACTACGTCCCGACCGAGCGACGGCCGCTCGGGGTCGTGTTCCAGGACTATCTGCTCTTCCCGCACCTCAGCGTCTTGGACAACATCGCGTTCGGCCTGCGCTCACGCGGGATGCGACCGGGTGAGGCATCCAACAAGGCGGCGGCCTGGTTGGACAGGGTCGGGCTGAACACTTACGCGCGAGCCAAACCAGATGCGCTGTCGGGGGGGCAGCGGCAGCGGGTGGCGCTGGCACGCGCGCTCGCGCCGGACCCGCGCCTTCTTCTCCTTGACGAGCCGTTGGCCGCTCTCGATGCGACCGCGCGCGCCGACGTCCGCCGCGAACTCAAGCGCCACCTCGCTGCCTTTCCGGGTCTTCGTCTGGTCGTCACCCACGATCCTCTCGAGGCGGCGGCGCTCGCGGACCGCCTGGTCGTCATGGAAGAAGGCCGGCTGGTCCAAACAGGCACCCCAGCCGAAGTCACCGAACGCCCCAGATCGCAGTACGTGGCCGACCTCGTTGGCGTCAATCTGCTGAGTGGCATTGCCGATCATGGGTCCGTGCGTACTCCGGGCGGTTCGGTGCTCGCGGCCGCCGCCGCCGAGTCGGGAGAGGTCTTCGTGGTGATCCATCCGCGCGCCGTATCCCTTCACCGCCACCGGCCTGAAGGCAGTCCCCGCAACGTCTGGGCCGGCCGGATAACCGGTATAGAGCTGATGGGCGGTCGCGTCCGCGTTCGCATAGACGGCGCCGTCCCGGTGGTGGCGGAGGTGACCCCCGCAGCTCTCAGTGACCTGGGGCTGGAGGAGGGAGGGGAGGTGTGGCTCTCATTCAAGGCCACCGACGTCGGCGTCTACCCGGCCTAGTAGCGATCAGAAGAACGAGCGCCTGTGCTATAGAGTGGCCCCCACCATGGACGCGATCCTCTTCTGGCTGGGCGTTCTCACTCCCGCCGCTATGGTGCTTCTCGTGTTCGGCACTCTGCTCCTGATCAACGAGCGAGGTCGCGCCTAGATCGCGTCACCGGACAAGCTGGCGGGGGGCTCAGAGCCAGCCTCGGCGCCGGAACATGATCACCTGGATGATCAGCGAGCCGACCATGGTTGCCACGCCGACCCAGAACGCCCAGGTGGCCGGTTCCAGCACTCCCGTCAGGTAGGCGAAGTTCATACCGTAGAAGCCGGTCAGCCACGTAAGTGGGAGGAAAAGGCTGGCAACGACTGTCAATGTCTTCATCGTCATGTTCAGCCGATTGGAGACCGTTGACAGGTACACGTCCATGGCGCCTGTGAGCAGATCACGCAGGGAATCGACCGTTTCGTACTGCCGCAAGATGTGGTCGTGGACGTCGCGCCAGTAGACCATGAGGTCGTGTTGGTGCAGGTCGAGGGAATGGGAGATCAGCTGCTGGAAGAGGTCGCGCTGCGAGCTCAGGTAGCGGCGGAGCTCCGTGATGTCGTGCTTGAGCCCGTAGATGGTGGACAGCATCGCGGGATTGGCCTTCTCGATGATGTCGTCCTGAAGCTCGTCGATCCTCTCGTCCAGCCGCGCCAGCGGAGGAAAGTTGCAGTCGACGATGGCGTCGATGACCAGGTAGGTTAGAAATGCAGGTTGGTTCTTGGTCAGCTCAGGGCTCTGCCGGATCCGCTCCCGCGTCTCCACGAGCACCGGGGCCGGCTGATCGTGAACCGTGATGATGTAGTTGCGACCCAGGTAGATGTCGTGCTCGAGTAACATCAGCCGCTCGTCATTGCCCCAGTCGGCCGAGAAGGCCACCATGAACGAATAGCCCGAATACTCTTCGAGCTTGGGCCTCTGGTTCCTGTGCCTGACGTCCTCAATCGTCAGCGCGTGAAATTTGAAGATGTTCTCCAGGACTTCAAAGTCGTCCTCGTCTGGGGCTTCGATGTCCAGCCAGAAACCTTCCCCTTCGGCCTGCTTCAGGTGCGCACTCAGATCTCGGGTGGACGGTTCAACGTAAGAGCCTTTGGTGGTAATCAGTGTTCTGCTCATGGCTGGCTACTTTAAGACGGCGCCCCTCCGCGACCCGTCTGGTTGAGGCTTGCCGCCCAGACGCGTCAGCCTATTGTTTGCTAGGAGCGTCCGAACAGATGGCGATGAAGCTTTACAACGAGCTTGCGGAATGGTGGCCGATCTTCTCAGGCCCTGAGGAGTACCGGGAAGAAGCCGCGTTCTTCGCTCGCGTACTTACCGAGTCATGCAGCCCGGCTCCGCAAACGCTGCTGGAACTGGGGTCAGGCGGTGGTAACAACGCCTCCCATCTGAAGGCTCATTTCAAGATGACCCTCGTGGATGTGTCCCCCGGGATGCTGGCCGTGAGTCGAGCACTCAACCCCGAGTGCGAGCACCTCGAGGGCGACATACGAACGATTCGCCTGGGCCGAACGTTCGACGCCGTCTTCGTTCACGACTCCGTCTGCCACATGACTACGAAGGAGGATCTGCGCGCATTGATGGAGACTTCGTACGAGCACTGCCGCCCGGGTGGCGTTGCCCTGTTCGTGCCCGACGAAGTGCGCGAAAGCTTCGTCCCGAGCACAGATCACGGAGGCAACGACTCAGCTCGGGGCAGCGTGCGCTACGTGCAGTGGACCACCGATCCCGATCCGAGCGACACAACGATTCAGGTGGACTTTGGGATTTTGATCCGGGACGAACAAGGCGATATGCGCGTGCTGCATGAACGTCACACCCACGGCCTTTTCGCGCGCTCGGTCTGGATGCGGGTGCTGCGGAAGGTCGGATTCAAGCCCACCGTCGTCCGCGACGAGTACGTCCGAGACGTTTTCCTGGCGCGGCGCCAAGCCTAGACGGCAGGTTTCGCGCCACCCCGCTGTCACCGTCCTGTAACACAGGTTGGCCACGATGGCCGCATGAGAATCACATCGATCGGGCAAAACCTTTGGCGTGGCACCCTCGCAACGGCAGTGCTGCTAGCCGCTGCATGCGGAGGCGGCGGAGGCGCTGTGAGCACGTCCCCATCAACAGCCACCTCGGGCTCTTCAATGCACCACGCCGCGCTGGGTGTGCAGAATTCCCGCTTTGGCCAGATCCTCGTCGACGGCCAGGGCCGTGCGCTGTACCTCTTCGCTGCTGACAAGACCACCGACTCGACCTGCTATGACGCATGCGCGACAGCGTGGCCGCCCATGCTCGTGGACAAGGGCGCCACAATCGACGCGACGACCGGTGTAAGCGCTTCGCTGGAAGGAACCACTACCCGTAAGGACGGCACGATCCAGGCGACCTACAACGGCCACCCGCTGTACTACTACGAGGGCGACAAGAAGGCGGGCGAGATCAAGTGCCAGGCCGTGGTCAACTTCGGTGCCGCCTGGTACGTCATAGACCCGAGCGGCAACGCGATTACGAAGAGCTGATCCTTGGCGGTAGCCGTTTGGCGGGGGAAGATTACCGGGCGACCGCGCGGCCGCCCGGTATCCGTCCAGATCTTCCAATCAGGCCCGCTCGGCCTTCATCTTCTCGAGCAGCTCGTCCAGCTGCTCCATCGACTGGTCGGAGCCTTCCTGCATGCCCGAAGCCACCATCCCATCGCGGTCGGCCACGGACTGGTAGAGGAGCTGCTCCGCCATCCTGGTCTTGTTGCCCAGCGGCTCGAAGGTGACCGTTTGCAGCAGGACGTGACCGGGAAAGCCTTCGTACTCGAACGTCGCAACGATTCGCTCCGGGGCCACGACATCGTGGTTTACGCCGTGGAACCCGTGCTCGTTTCCGCTCTCGTCCCATTGGACCATCCGCCACACTCCGCCTGGCCGGGCCTCAAACTTGTCGACCTTCGTCGTGTACTTCCGCGGCCCGAACCACTGTGCGACCAGCTTCGGATCCGTGAAAGCCTTGAACACCAGCTCACGGGGCGCGTCGAACACGCGGGTGATGATGATCTCCTGCTTTCCCGGCTCGATCACGTACTCAGTCTTTGCCATCGCTGTCTCTCCCGTCGGTGCCATCCGTCTTCTCCTTCTTCAGTTGCTCCAGGTATTCGTCGAGGCGCTCGAAGCTTTCGTCCCAGAAGCGCCGGTACTCCCCCACCCACTCGGCCGCCTCCTTCAGGCGACCGCCTTCGAGGCGGCACGGCCTCCACTGCGCGCTGCGGCTCTGCGTGATCAGGCCGGCGCGCTGCAGCACTTTCAGATGTTTCGAAATTCCGGGGAGGCTCAGGTCGAACGGCTTGGCCAGCTCCGTGACCGAGGCCTGTCCCATGGAAAGACGAGCCAGGATCGCCCGCCGGGTGGGATCGGCGAGGGCTGCAAACGTGACGCTCAGGTGATCGCTTGCCATTGAGGTATTTTTCCCATTAGCTAATTAACTGATGGGTAGAATACCGCCGCCTGCCAGCGGCTGTCAAGCCCCGGCTGTGTCAGCGCTTGTCGTGCTTCAGCGCCTGTTTGATGTAGTACTTGAGCGCCGGCCTGTTCACGTCGCCCAGCTTTCTCATCCTGACGTTCTTCGCATGCTTCCCCGCCCCTCGCAGCAGTCCGTACCTGTCCTCGAAGTAAGCGCCCTGCTGAAGGCCGAAGCTGACGCCCGATTTGCTCGGGGTGATCCAGGCCACAGCGGTTCTCTGGATGTACATCGGTACCCCGTAGCTGATGACCTCCCTCGCTCCGGGCGCAGACTCCTTCATCAGGCTTCGGATGGCGGCGACGATCGGCTTGAATTCGGGCAGCACCTTGCTCTCGACGAATTCATCGACAGTCATGCCCCGACTCTAGCGTCAGCCGTTGAGGAAGACCAGGTCCAGCTCGCCAAGTCGCTCGGGGTCCGCGATCATCTCGATCTCGACGATCTTCCCGCCCGTGATCGTGATGCCGAACACCACGCGTGGCCGACCGTCCTGCGCCCACACGGCGCCAACCGCGCCGTTGATGAGCGCCGGTTTCGCGACTCGGGCACGCCCCGAGAAGGTGCCCGCCACGGCCTCCGCACCGCGCACCAGCTTCAGGGCGCCCATCTCCACGGCCACACCGTCGGCGCGGAGCACGACGTCTGGGTCGAGCACCGCGAGAAGAGCGGCGAAGTCGCCGCCGCGCGAGGCGGCGAGGAAGGCATCGACGATTTTTCGCTGGCGGGCGAGACCGGTGTCGCCGGCTGCTTCTCCTCCCTGGACGCGGCGGCGCGCCCGACTTGCGAGCTGCCTGGCCGCGGCCGGGGAGCGCCTCACGATGGGAGCGATCTCGTCGAACGGCACCGCGAACATGTCGTGGAGCACGAACGCGACCCGTTCGGCAGGCGCCAGCTTTTCGAGCACCACGTGCATGGCGAGGCCTACCGAGTCGGCCAGCAGCGCTTCGTGCTCGGGGTCGATCCCGTTCTCGCCGCTCGCGATCGGCTCGCCCGCCTGCGCCTCCAGCGGCTCTTCGCGCCGCGACTTGCGCGAACGCAGCATGTCCAGGCACACGCGGGCGACGACCGTCGTCAGCCAGCCACCCAGGTTCTCGACCCCGCTCGCGCCGGAGCGGCTGAGCCGCAGCCAGGACTCCTGCACCGCGTCGTCCGCTTCTGTGACCGATCCAAGCATCCGGTAGGCCACTGCGCGGAGGTGCGCGCGGTTCTCCTCGAAGCGTTCGGCCAGCCACTCATGGTCGTCCATCGCTGATAGTCCTTGGTTGTACTCCGTCATCTGTTCTGACGTACGAAGCCGGGCCGATGTGACAATTGGAGAATCGTCCAAGGCGTCCCCGAGGTCCTCTTCGTCTGCGTCCACAACGCCGGGCGCAGCCAGATGGCCGCCGGCCTGCTCAACTGGCGGGCAGGCGGTAGGCTTCACGTTCGCTCGGCCGGCAGCACCCCCGCGAGCGAGATCAACCCTCGCGTGGTGGAGGCGATGCGCGAGGTCGGAATCGACGTCAGCCAGGAATTTCCGAAACCCCTCACGGATGAGTTCGTGAGAGCAGCCGATGTTGTGATCACGATGGGCTGCGGCGGCGCCTGCCCGATCTATCCCGGCAAGCGCTACGAAGACTGGGAGCTGGACGACCCTGCCGGCCAGGACCTGGCGACGGTTCGAAGGATTCGAGACGAGATCGACGCCAGGGTGCAGACACTCATCGACGAGCTCGCAACCACGCGAACCTGACCACCGACGGACTAGCCCTTCGGCGGTCAGGAGGACATGTAGAAGCGCCGGTCAAAGAGCGGTGACCGGGATGCAGATCTCGCATTCGAACTCGCCCGTCTTCGGGTCATAGGTCGCGTCGACCGGGTAGTGCTCGAAGAACGGGCGCGAGTCCAGCTGCATGCCGCTGCCAGGGAGCCAATCGCGCAGCATCCATGCCCACGCTTCACCAACCCCTTTGTCGGTGCCTTTGAATTTCCCGGCGGCGTACTTGCCTCCGGGGATGACCGCTGTCTGGTGATCTCCAGCTCCGACGAAGTTAGCCGGCACTTCCACGGCGGCGTCATATCGCAGCTTCTCCGCTGCAGTGATGCCCGGGTCGTCGTGGCTGATGCCGTAGCGCGGGCGACCGAGCAACCCGTTCGTTTCCATCCAGGGAGCAACCTTGATGATCCAGAAGTCTGAGACGGGTTTGCCGTAACGCCCTACGTGCCGGAGGTAAGCGACGGAGGTCGGTTGTCTGTCCACGATGGTGACTTTCATACGTCCATCATTCCGGGGCAGCGCCACCGGGGCCTGATCGACCTTGCTCTTCAACTGATCGCAATTGTGCGTTGCGAGACCCGCCATGCGGTCGGAGTGGAACCGAAGCGCGCCTTGAAAGCTCGGGCAAATGCTTCGGTGGAACCAAACCCGACCGATAGGGCAACTTGCAGGACCGGCAGACGAGGTTGAGCGACCAGCCGTAAGGCTGCGGTTTCCAGCCGTCGCCGGCGCACGTATTCGCCGAGCGTCTCCCCGAACCATGCGGTGAACAGGCGGTGAAAGTGGAACGAGGAGAAGTTGGGCGACTCGGGCCAGCGTCTCGAGCTCCAGCTGCTCGTCCAGCCGGCGGTCGATGTGCTCGAGCACGCGATGCATGCGAGCGACGTACTCCGAGCGGCCGTCCCGATCCGCCATCGCTGTCTATCTCACCGAGCGGCTGAGTTCAGGCGCAAACCTTCTTCGAGGATGACGTGCGCCGTTGTCGCTTCCCCCCACTGCAGCGTCGCGAGAAACTCGTCCTGACTTACGAGCCGCCGCTCACTGACCTCGAAGCGCTCGACCCACGGCTCGAGTTCGACGCGAGCCCAGAACCGCGCCTGGTAGTAGCGCTGAGGACCATCGGGGTGCTGGGGATCGTCAATCCGCTGGCATCCCAGATACTGACACCGAATTACCTGCGCACACGCTTCTTCGGCAATCTCCCGAACCAGCGCATCCTCCAGTGACTCGCCGGCCTCGACGCCGCCGCCGGGGAGAGTCCAGTAGTCGTCATCGATGCGCACAAGGACGATCTCGCCCGCGACGGTGAAGCAGATCCCGTAAGCCTGGTTGCAGTCCGGGGGCTCGGGCCGGAACGGAGGATCAAACCAGGTGGCGGTCACCATCCGACCGGCTTCGAAAAAGGTCTCGACAGTGCGGGCTGGCGGCTCGTCCCGATCCGGCGCCCATCCTTGCTCTGGCGTCACTCGTGTCATCGAGGCCTCAAGCCTAGGAGTGAAGGCGAGCGGATCGTCACGGCGAGACCAACTCAAGGTCAAGCTCTCGGGTAACGAAACCGGCGTCTTGACTACCCGGGAACGAAGCTGGTGGCCTTTCCTAGGGTCCGTCGATCTGGGTGTCGCACTGCGTTTGTACCGCCTTGCTCAGGGCGGCAGCGTCAGCCGGCAGTGGCTTGGCGTAGGCGTTGAACCGGGACAAGCCCAAAGTCAGCTCGGCCTTCTTGTTGTCTGTGTACCCCTTGATCGCCAGCTTGACGTTGGTGTCCATTCCGGCCAGGTCAGCCCTGACCTTGGCCACGTAGGGTGCGATGCACGTCGGGATCTCGGCCTTGTCGATGACCGCCAGGGCGTTCACAACCTGATTCTCCGTCTCCGTGAGCGCAGACCTGCAGCTCACCGTCATCAAGCCGTTGCACGCTTGCTTCTGGACCTGCGCGGTGTCACTCACGTTGCCCATGGCGGGCGCCAGCAGAACGTTCACGACACGGTCGGCGCGGTTGAATTCCGTGCGGGCGGCGAGAGCCGGGGTCGGTGAGGGAGTGGGTCGCGCCTCCGGTTCTGGCCCAGACAATAGTTTCGAGAAAGGCACGAAGGCGTTCAGCACGACTGCCGCTAGCACCACCACCATCAGTCCCGCGGCAATGTAGAGATACCTGTTCAAGCCGGTGGCGGGTTCCTGCCACAAGGGCGTCACCGGCTTCTCGACCACTGCCTCCACCGGCGGGTAGGTCGCCTCCATCGTGTATTCGGGCGGGGGACCCATTACTCGCGAGGACGCAGCCATCGCGACCGGCGCAAGGTCGGCGTCCGCGCCAACAGGCTCGGTGGGATCGACCCGGATGGCGGCAAAGGAAGGAAAAACCCCTTCGTGCTTGACGGCGATGGGCTGCCACTGCTTCCCATCCCAGACCCAATTGCCGTCAGGCGACAGCATGGGCGGCTGCTGCGGAGGACTGGCGTCGATGCTCACGAGGACTGTCAATCTAAGGGACGTATTCGGCGGCGCCCCACATTCCGCCCGTTAAGTTTTGTTAAGGAAGAGGAGGCGGACAGGCGAGAAGGCCGCGGCTACTCGCCGCCGATGCGGCGCAGGTCGGCGATGGTCCGCTCATCCAGGGCTGACAGCAGCTCAACCGCGGCCACGTTCTCGCTGACCTGCTCGGGAGTGGTCGAGCCAAAGAGCACGCTTGCGACCAGGGGGTTGAGGAGCGCAAACGCGATCGCCAGCGGCGCCGGCTTCGCACCGATGCGTTCGGCAACCTCATTGAGCTGACGGCTCGCCCGAAGGGCCCGGGCGTGCGTCTGATCGTCGAGGTGGCCGGTGAGACGACCCTTGGCCGTGGGTGCTGCGTACTTGCCGGTGAGCGCGCCCCCGTCGAGGACGTATGACGCGACCACGCCGGCATGGGCCGCCGCCAGCGCGTCAGCCATATCCTTGTCTTCGACCGGCGATCGGCGAACCAGGCTGTAGGCCAGCTGCGCAGCGCTCGGCGATGGAACGCCCTGCAACGCTGAGCTCCTTGCGGCTTCCTCGATGAGGTTTGCCGGCCAGTTCAGGACTCCCCAGGCGCGCAGCTTCCCGGCCCCGATCAGCGCTCCGACATCGTGGACGATCACTTCGACACTCAACCCCGCGGGAGGCTTCTCGGCATACGCCAGGTCGATGAAGTCCATGCCCATTCGCTGCAGGGACCCTTCGAGCTCAGCCGCCGCGCTCTGCTCGGGCCAGAATTCCCACCACAGCTTGTTGGCGAGGACGATCTCGTCCCGTTTCCACCCTGAAGCTCGGAACAGCTCACCGAACACGACTTCCGAGTAACCCGTCTTCATGGGCGCCGTGCCCGTTTCATCGTTGTAGCGGGCGTCGTCGAGGAAGTTGATGCCGAGCTCGCGAGCCTTCCGCATCACGGCGATTCCCATCTCGCGCGGTATGCGTTCGTAGGTCCTCCACGAGCCCAGCGACAGCTCGGAGACGTCGATGCCCGAGGCCCCGAGAGGGCGGCGCGCCGGCGGCTTCACGAGCCCAGCTTAGGTGACGGCGTGCGAATCAAAATGCCCCCCAGGTTCCGTGCTTTCGATACCCGGCGAGCATCGCCATCGCGATGGCGAACTGGACGACACCGATCACCGCCTGAACAACCGCGTACCAGATGGGTCCCTGAGCCGGCATCACGCCGGCCACCTCGAGCGCGGAGGCGACAACTCGCAGCGGCCCGGCCCCAAACGCCACCAACACCAGCCAGAACATCCACCGCCAGCCGCGGATAACACCCACGGCAAGCAAGGTCAGGAACGCCGTCAAGATGACCAGGAACGCGAGCTCGATGCCGCCCCGGTCGGCGCCGAACTGGTTCAGCGACTGGTCGTAGACCTCCGGCGCCACGAGCAGGATGAGCACCAGCACGAGCCAGGCGCCGGCACAGAAACCGAGCACGAGGACTTTGGTTCGGTTGACGACCGGCCTGATCAGAGTCCCCTCATAGCGATTGTCATACTGCGGTCATGGTCGTCGGCAAGACATGAGCATCCCTGGTGTTCGGCTGGCGACGGTTCGCCGCAAGACCGGCGGGCGCATCCACCTCACACCCAAAGTTCCTCGCAGCGGCCCGGTTTCCACTCTGTGCAATCAGACCCTTGCCGAGGGCACCTACGCAGCCGTCGCCGACGCTGCGGACTGCACCAACTGCATCCGGCGGTCGCGGGATGCAAGCCGGATCTCGTCTGCTTTTTTCGCGCAGGAGGAGGGTTCAGAGCTTCTGCGCCTTTCACTGGAACAGGCACGCATTCGCAGGCCACCGCCACAGGGGGCGCCCACGCTCACCGTCGTCAAACCAAAGGTTCGCCCGGCGCCGGCTCCGGCCGCGGTGCCCGACCGCATCGGCGAGCTCGTGACAGCGGGATTCAAGTCAGCCGGGAACGGCGTCTGGCGGAGCCCTTCGGGCGTGATCGTGCGTATGGGTCGTCAGCCAAAGCCGCTCTTCGCTGAGCTCCTGTTCGACGGGCACACGGTCGCCTCTCGAAACGAGAGCGGGATCAGGCTGCACGCCGGCGACGTCGAGGTCGTGCCGATGGGCCGCGGCGTCGAGGTCCGTGTGCGGCGAGGCTGAGCATTTCGAGGAATACCCGGCAAGGCGCCAGAATTCATGAGGTTATGAGTGAGATGGTCGCGCGGTCGATCCACGAGATCACGCTCCCCCGCCTCAACGGGCAGCCCGAATCGCTCTCGTCGTACGCGGGCCAGGTGGTGATGGCGGTCAACGTCGCCTCGCGCTGCGGCCTGACGCCCCAGTACGAGGGCCTGCAGGCGCTGCACGATCGCTATGGGAGCCGCGGATTCACCGTCCTCGGGTTTCCGTGCAACCAGTTCTTCGGCCAGGAGCCGGGCAGCTCTGAGGAGATCCAGGAGTTCTGCAGCCTGAACTATGGCGTCTCGTTTCCGCTCTTCAGCAAGCTGGACGTCAAGGGCAGCAGCCAGCACCCTCTGTACGCGGCACTTACCACCCATCCCGACGACGCGGGCAAGGCGGGCAATGTGACGTGGAACTTCGAGAAGTTCCTGGTCGGCAAGGATGGCCGCGTCGTCCGAAGGTTCCGGCCCAAGGTCGTGCCTGAGGACCCCAAGATCATCGAGGCGATCGAACAGCTGCTCTGAGCCGATAGGGGCTACCCGTGGAAGGCGGCCAGCGCCTTCGCCTCCTCGTCGAGCTCCCTTCGCACCCGAGCCGGCAGGGGCTCGAACGGCTCCAGGCGCACGCGCCCGCTCTCGTATCTCCACTTGCCTGCGACGTCACCGTCGACCAGGAACGTCGGGAACGAATGAGGCGTCTTGGTGTCGAAGACGAGCGGCCGGTAGCGCTCGGGCAGGATCTGCGTGCGCCGGGCATGCACGAGCAGCGTGGCGTCCCAGGTGGGAAGGAACCGAACCGGCGCCGGCGTTGCCGCATCGGGGATGGTGCTGCCGGGAAGATCCAGGAGGCGACCGCCGTTGGCGTCGCGGAACCGGCGCAGGCTGAGCTTCTCCGCGGTCGGGGCAATCTTTGTCGGGGGAAGCCCGGCCCAGCCGGCGATGTCGTTCGGAGTCGCCGGTCCGAATGCTCCGAGGTAGCGGCGTATGAGCAGCTCCCTCCCTTCCGCCTCATCGGCTCGCCGAGGCCCCAGCCAATCCTCCGCGAGGCCGTAGAGATCCGCTCGCCGCTGCTCCCAGGTCCCGGATGGCGGGACCCTGACCATGTCGAGCCACAGCCCGATGCCCGACCACGCGATGGCCGGGATGCCGTGGTCGGCGAGGAGCGAACGCAGCTCGGTCGCGCGGCATGCTCCATTGGCCAGCCGCTTGCGAAGAAGGTCGGCCACGGCCTCCATGTCGACGCCCTCGATCTGGTGTCGCGCGATCCGCAGCCACCATTCGCGCCGGCCGCCGCTGATGCCCGCGGTGAGCACAGGGAAGTCGGCCGCTGAAACCGTGTGGATCGTCGACCGCATGAGGGTCGCCTGGACCGCTTGCCGTTTTTCCAGCGCTCGGGTCAAGCTCTCTCGACGAAACCCAGCCAGGCGAGACCACAGGCCTATGTACGGTGAAGGCGCGTACTGGGACTGCAAGCCGCCGAGCCGCTCCAGCGCTGCCGTCAGGGACAGCTTCGAGCGCTTGAGCAGCAGCTGCCGGGCGAGCAACGCCCGGTTTAGCTCGCGGGTGGAAAGGACGCGCTCACTCAATCGATCTAGCTTGCCATGGCCCTGGTGAGCAGGCCTCCAGGCAGTTGACCCCGTGGCGACGTAGGCAGAAGATGGCGGCGGCGGTCTGCGCCGTCGGGAGGGAGTTTGTCGCAACCGGTTCTAGTGGCCCTGGTCGTGATTCTGGCCGTGGTCGCGCTGGTCGGCCTGGCCTACAACAGCCTGGTGCGCAGGCGCAACCGCGTCGACGCCACCTGGAGCGACATCGATGTGCTGCTTCGACGCCGGCACGACCTGGTGCCTAACCTCGTGTCCACCGTTGGCGGCTACGCAAGACACGAATCCGCTGTGATGCAAGCCGTGGCTCAAGCGCGAGCAGCCGCGATCACCGCACACGGGCCGGGGGCTCAGAGCGACGCCGAAAAGGAGCTTGCGGGCGGAGTCAAAACCATCCTCGCCGTTGCCGAGGCTTACCCGGACCTCAAGGCCAGCACCGCCTTCGTCCAGCTCCAGCAGCAGCTGGCGACGACAGAGGACGGCCTCGAGCACGCGCGGCAGTTCTACAACGACTCCGTGTACGGCTACAACAACGCGATCCAGACACTGCCGCGCAGCATCGTGGCTGCGATGTTCGGCTTTCGAGCGCGCCAGTTTTTCCAGGCCGGAGCCGTGGAACGGGCGACCATCTCGGTCCGCCCGTGAGCGCCTACGACGTCGCCATCACCGGCAGCTTCGCCTGCAGCGCTGCCTTCTTCGTGCTGGCGGGGATGGTCGCGATCCTGCGCAGGCCACATGAGCCGCCAGTCCTGCCGGCCATGTCCGACCTTGGTCCCGAGACGCCGGCAGTCGCCAACCTCCTGGCCAATGGCGGGCGGCTCACGCCCGAAGCCGTTCCCGCCACGCTGCTCGACCTGGCCGTCCGCCAGGCGGTCAAGATCGAAGAGGCCGAGCAGGGCACCTACACATGCCGCATCGGTGTCGGGCCGTCAGGCATCCTGACCGCGTACGAGTCGCGCGTGCTTGCGCTTCTCCGCAAACGGGCCCAGGGCGGGGTCGTCCCGGCAAGGGCGCTGACCGCCGGCCCGGCCGACGAGGCTCGCGGCTGGATGAAGGCGTTCCGCAGCGAGGTCGTGGCCGAGGCGAACGCCGCCGGGAAGTGCGCGCCTCGCTGGCCCAAGAGCGTGCTGACCGTGCTCGGCGTGTTGGGCCTCGGCGCCTTGCTGCTCGGGATTGCCGGTGGCCAGGAGGACGACATGACCTGGCCGCAAGCGATCGCCGTCGGGGTGGCGATCCTGACCTTTATCGTCCTGGGGCGGAATTTCACCGAGGACACCGAGATGGTGACGCCCGCCGGCCTCGCGGCACAGGCCCGCTGGCTGTCGCTGCGCAAATACTTGCACGACGACGAGATCTTCCCGAGCCTGCCGCCGACCGCAGTCGCGAATCGCGAGCGCTACCTCGCGTACGGAGCGGCGCTAGGGGTCGCAGCGGCCACGGTGCGGGCTATCCCTATGGGAGCCGAAAGCGACCGCTGGGCCTGGACGCGATACGGAGGGCAGTGGCAGCAGGTGCGAGTTTCGTACCCCCGCCGCTGGCCGCCCGCGTGGGGCTCGTCGCCATGGGAGGTCGGCTGGACCGGGCTGCTGGCCGGGGGATTCGGCGTGCTCGTGCTGTGGGTCACCACGCAGATGCTGCCCTCGATCGAGTTCGGGCCCGGGACGGACCAGGTCTCGCGCTATGTGAGCGCGGGGATAGTGGGAGCGACGCTTCTTGGCGCTGCCGCGGTCTTGTTGGGAATCATCGTGCTGGCGATCGCCGTCATCGCCTTGATCCGGACCAGAGATGTCACCGGCGAGGCCATCCGCGTCCGCCACTTCGGCGCTGAAGAGGCATCGCGCTACTACCTCGCCGTGTACACAGGCGTCGGTCGTCGTGTGCGCGCGTGGCTGGTGCGGCCGCTCGTGTATTCGGCGCTCAACGAGTACGACGTCGTGACCGTGTCGGTGTCGCCGCTCATCGGCTACGTGCGCTCGGTAAAGCCGGCGCAAGACGACCCTCGGGCACTCCCCGAGCCGGCGCCAAGCACTACGGCTTAACCGTCAACTTCCGCCTCGTCTCAGAGGTGAGGAGGCGAAGCGCCGAACTCGGCCGCGCCGACGGAGGCTTCGGTCGACGCAGCTCAAGGGCGCCTGCAGGCAACAGGGCCAGGTCCGACTCGAATCGCGTCCGACTTTCGGCGATCGGCGCACGAGGCGCGCGGCGTGACCCCTTGAGCATCATGGGCTCGAGCACGCGCTCGCGACCACGCGGCAGCGCTTCATCGTGCAGCCCGACCAGATCTCCGAAAGGCCTCGCCCGACGGAAGACCTGCTTGCGCCCCGGTGCAGTCACCTTTCCGCTCGACAGCTTCATCACGGGCCGGCCGCCATAGCTGACGAGCTTGTATGCGGTGTCGAGGTAGGGATGATCGGCGGCGACCCCCATCCTGGTGCCGACGCCAAAGGCATCGACCGGCGCCCGCGCCTTCACGAGCCTGTGGATCGCGAGCTCGTCGAGCCCACCGCTCACGAAGATGCGGACGCTCGAGAGTCCCGCCCGATCGAGCTCTCGCCGACCGCGGCGAGCCAGCTCGGCGAGATCGCCGCTGTCCAGGCGTATGCCGAGTCGCCCGCCAAGGCCGAGCTCCTTGATGACGGCGATCGCTCGCCGAATACCGTGCATGGTGTTGTAGGTGTCGACCAGGAAAGTCGTGCGGTCCGGAAAGTCCTGGGCGAAAGCGCGAAATGCACCGGTCTCATTCGAGAAGGCCTCGATGTAGGAGTGCGCCATGGTGCCCGCCGCCGTCAGCCCATGGCGGCGCGCCGCTTCGACGTTGCTCGTGGCCACGAAGCCGACCATCGCCGAGAGGCGTGCGACGTCGATGCCCGCCTCGATGCCGTGCGTCCTGCGAAACGAGAAGTCGACGACATCGCGGCCACCGGCGGCGACCACGCAGCGGGCGGCTTTGGTCGCGATCGTGGTCTCGAAAGTGACCCGGTTCAAAAAGAAGGTCTCGATGAGCTGCGCCTCAGGGAGGGGTGCGGTGACCTCGACGAGAGGCTCGCCCGCGAGCGCGACGCGCCCTTCGGGTATCGCCCACACATCGCCCGTGAAGCGAAGTCTGGCGAACGCGTCCAGGTCGCCATCCGTGAATCTCAACGTGTCGCGCAGGTAGCGGAGGTCCTCCTCTTCGAATCGAAATTCGTCCAGAAGATCCAGGCAGGACTGGATGCCGGCCGCCACCAGAAAGCCGCGGTTCGGGGGCAGTGAGCGCACGAACAAGCTGAACGTTGCCGGGGCTGTCATGCCCCTGCGCAGGTAGCTGGCGGCCATGTTCAGCTCGTAGAGGTCGGTCGCGAGCGCGTGCACGGGCGAAGGTTACCGTGCTCAAAGCGCCGGTTTATGTTTGCCACGTGAACCTGGTCGCCATGTCCTTCTCATGGCCCTTTCAAGGCCGGTGGAAGGCGCGCTGGGCGATCGGGGTGCTGACCCTGCTCGTCCTCCCACTGGGCTTCGTCCCGCTGCTCGGCTATGCGGTCGCCGCGACGCGAGCGGCGAGCGCCGATCCGTCGAATGGCCCACCACCATGGAAGCTTTCGATCCGCCTGTTGTCCGACGGTTTGTGGGCCGCGCTGCTGCTGCTGCTGCTCACCGCGCCCTTCGGCCTGGCGCTGAATCCGCTGGCTGACGGCCTGGACCAGGCTCACCTCTGGCACGTGAGCGACCGCGTCGTATCGCACATCTATGCGCTGGTGGGCGCGGCGTTCATCGTCGCCTTGCCCTGGGGCCTGGTCCTACTGGTGCTCGTGCCGCACGGGGTACGGCGGTATGCATCCAGCGGTAGCCCACTCGACCTGTTCGACTTCCCGGCGGCCATACGCGATGTGCGGCGCGATTTCGCAACGTGGAATGTCGCCGCGGCTGCGATGGTGACCGCGTGGGCGATCGGTCTTGCGTGCAGCGGCCTTCTGTGCGTGGGCCTACTGCCGGGGATCTTCTACGCCATCCTTGTCAGCGCACATGCCTGCGCCGCGCTCGAAACCGCGCCCCGCGCATGGCCGTCCGCCTCGGGTGCGAATCCACCCGCTGGGTGACACGGCGCTGCTCGCGGAGCTTGGCTCGCGACTCGACACCGCGCTCAACACACGCGCCATTGCGCTCGCAGCGGCACTGAAGAAGCGGCGCGACGTCAGGCAAGCGATCGCGGGCTATGCCAGCGTGACCGTGCACTTCGATCCCGAGCAAACCTCTGAGGATGTGCTCGGTCCGGCGATCAAACGCCTTGCCGCCAAGAGGCCGCCGATGGCCGAGCCCGGGCGCCTGCACCGGATCCCGGTCGTGTACGACGGCCCCGACCTGGAGGTTGTGGCGGCTCGCCTCAACATTCCGAGCGAGCGCGTCGTCTCGCTTCACATGCAGCCGATCTATCGCGTGTTCCTGATTGGATTCGTGCCCGGCTGGGCCTACCTTGGGCCGCTGCCCGAGGAGCTCGAGCTGCCCAGGCGCCAGGTGCCTCGAACGCAGGTGCCGCCCGGATCGGTGGCGATCGCTGGCAGGCAGACCGGCGTCTATCCGCTGCCCGCGCCGGGTGGATGGCATCTCATCGGGCGGACGTCGGTCAAGCTCTTTTTGCCGGACTCCGACCCGCCATGCCTGTTTCGCGCCGGCGACCGGGTCAAGTTCTTCGCCGTCAGGTCGTGACCTTGGTTCTCCGCGTCGTCGAGCCGGGGTTGTTGACCACGGTCCAGGACCTAGGTCGGCCCAACGCGATAGCGTCCGGCGTCCCGCCGGGCGGAGCGATGGACCGCTTTGCGCATCGGGCGGCAAACCTGCTGGTCGGCAACGACGAAGGCGACGCCACCCTGGAGTGCACGCTGAGCGGCCCGCGCCTGGTGGCCGAGCGCTCGTGCCTGGTCGCCATCACCGGTGCAGATTTCGAACCGCGCGTCAACGGTGAGGCCGTGCGGCAGTGGACAAGCGTCTTTTTGGGCCCGGGTGATCAGCTTGCCTTCGGAGGCAGGCGGATGGGTGCGCGCGCCTACATCGGCGTGGCCGGCGGCATCCAGGCCGAACGGTGGCTCGGTTCTCTGTCCACGAACCTCATGGCAACTCGCGGCGGCATTCAGGGCCGCAACCTGAAAGCTGGAGACGTGATCGCGACCGCACATGAGCCGCGAAAGCCGGGCGTGTCCGGGCATGAGCTGCCCCGCCGCCTGCTCCCGAATTACGTCGACCACACGCTCCACGCAATCGGCGGGCCGCACTTGAAAAGGCTCGATGCGCCGAGTCGAGCGCAGCTCTTCGGGGCCGCGTTCAAGGTCAGCCGCGAGGCCGACCGGATGGGCTACCGGCTCGACGGTCCCCCGCTCCACACGGCTGGCGATGAGCTGCTTTCCTTCGGGCTGGCGGCGGGAGCCGTTCAGGTCTCAGGCAGCGGGCAACCGATCTTGCTCATGGCCGATCACCAGACCGCCGGCGGCTATCCGGTCGTCGCCACGGTGGTCAGCGCTTCGCTGCCGGCTGCCGCCCAACTCGTGCCAGGCGACGAGCTGCACTTCGTGGAGGTCACACCGGCGCGCGCGCGGGAGATGCGGAGGTCGCTTGCCGGCCTGCTGGACACGCTTCGCGTGCCCGTCTAGCCCTACCCGGCGGCGGCCTTTCTCGCCTCCTCGATAACGAGGTCGTAATCCGGCTGCGGAGTTTCACGTGAGCCCTGCCACGTCCAGCGCACCGTCCCTGAGCGGTCGATCACGTAGACAGTGCGCCGGGCCATGCCCGAATAACCCTCAACGTCGTCGCGGCGCACGCCGTAGTCGGTGACCATCTTCCGCTCGAAATCGCCGATCAGATCGAAAGGGAGACCTCCCAGCTCCTCAGCGAAGGCCTTGTGCGAGAAGACGGAGTCGACGCTGATGCCGTAGATGCCGATGCCGTCGGCAGCGGCTGCTTC
>DASXTG010000225.1:0-6643 GCA_036505515.1 Candidatus Dormiibacterota bacterium
GGCTCCACACGGGCAGGCCCTGACTCTCGCCCTCCTCGAGGTCGCTGCCGCGCACGACGGTCCACCGCGTGTCGCTGGCGAACACCCGCCGGCACGCCTCCACCTGGTCGTCGAGGTCGGCGAAGCGAGCGAGACGCGCGAGCGGGCCGAAGACCTTCACGATCGCCTTGAGCTTCCACGAATACACGTCCTGCCCGTCGCGCCTGATATGCCACCCGCACGAGAACACGAGGCGCGCGCCCTGAGGCGCGTCGTCGAGCATCGCCTGGGCCGTCCCCGTCGAGTACCCGTGGACGCCTCGCGGGACCAGCACGACGAGCACTCCGTCGCACCCTGAGACCGCCCTCTTGATGACCTCGGCGTCGTTCGTCGCTCCCGGAACGACGGTGATGCGCCCCTTGAACGCATTGAGCTTCTCGACGCTTTCCTCGCGACACACGCCAACCACCTCGTAGCCCCGATCCAGCGCGTGCCGCACCATGTATTGCCCGAGCTTCCCAGAGGCCCCGACGATGCAGACCCTCATCGCGTGCGTCCCCTCAGGACGTCGGGCGAGCCGTACCGCTCTTGGCCAACGGCGTTCATGGTGTCCCTTCCGAGGCGGCCATCGCCCGGGCCGCTGCTCCGACGGACACAGCTCCCGGTTCGCCGCCCATGTCGAGTCTGAAAGGCGGGTACTCGTCGGTCAACAGCCCGGCGTAGCCGCGAGCGCAGGCGCCAGCGGTTCATGCTCCAGCGCGAAGTCGAAGGATGCCGCGCGGGTAGCGGCGTGGTGAACAGGAGCACCACCCCGCGATTAGGATGATGCGCTTCATCACGCACCCGATCACCCACTGCGGGGTGGACCTGCCGAGGAGAGATGCGTCTGCCCTCGCCATTGCCAGGACCAGCACCACGATCCCGCATCGGGTCGCAGCGGCAGGCTGGCTCATCGAGCCCGCGTCGCGACCGGCACCTGCTGCGCGTGCTGCATCGCGACCGGCGACCCTGGCCGCCGGTCGCCGCCGGGCTCGGCTGCCTTGCCGCCGTCCTGGTCCTCGGCGTGCTCGTCAAGCATGGCGCGACACCGCTCGACGAGACGGCGCGTCGAGACCTGCACGGCTGGCTGTCCCAGCAGCGTCTCACCCGACACGTGGTCGGCCCGATCGCGCACGAGCGGGGCCGCTACCACGGATCGTACGTGACTGCCGCACTGCCGCTGCTGTCGGCCGCGATCCTCGCCGCGATCCTTTCCGCAGGCAGACTGCGCCGCGAGCGGGACCAGGGCCAGGCGCGATGGTCCAAGCTGCGCGCGCGAGCGTGGCCGTGGCTTGGCTGGTCCTGCATCCTGCTGTCCTCGCTGCCACTGGTCGAGGCGCTGCGCCTGGCCTTTGACCGGCCGGACCCGACAGAGTCTGCCAACCCCAAGTCGCCATTGGGGTCCTATCCGTCCGGCGCCGCGCTGCTGGTCGCCCTGGGCTGGATCGTCGGCGGCACTGTGATCATGCGGCTGCGCCCCTCCTGGCGCCGCCCCCTGCTGGCCGCCGGCACGCTTGCGCTCGCGGTCCATGCTGCTGCCCGCGTGGCGGTCGGGGCGCACTGGTTAACCGACGTGATCGGCAGCTACCTGCTCGCCGCGGGCATGGCCATACTCGCGGCGCCGCTGCAGCGCCGCTAAAGGCGGCAGCGCCAGCGCCCGAGCAGCCACGCGGGCGTGACCCAGTGCGTCGACGAGCCGATCGGCGCCCTCGCTATCAGGCACCTTCCCCCAGGCGCTCGCCCAGCGAGTCCGCCGGCCGCGACAACCGCTCGACCCCATCGTCCATAGCGGCCACTGGTGAGTGACGGTCACCTTGACGTCCAGCCCGCCCTTGACAAGACATAGCAGCCTCGTCACATCGACCACGGGCTTCGGGACGAACGGATCTGTGAATCTCCAGCAGGCGGTCGTGGAGGATTTCTGTCAGGCTTCGACGTCGGCATCTCGGCATGACTCACAACCACCCTCAGCGACGAGAAATGGGGACGCTGGTTCCAGCGCGCCGTCAGGCTGCCGACCGCCGCCTCAGCGTCCGGCTCGCCTTCCCCACTGAGCTTCAGCCGATGGTGGGGGGCATCGAGACCTCATACACGATCGGTCAGATCCCCTCCGCACAGCCCTCCAGTCCACCGAGACCAACGGCATGACCGTTTTCGACTGCGCCACCGAGCACCCGCCCCTCAACGCCCGCTACCGCTTCGAATGGAGGTTCCGCGCGCCCGGCCCCGGCCGGCCGCTAACCTCGATTCCCGGTCAAGAAATCTGGTTGAGGTCTCTGCCGCGGCTGGTGCGAAAAGGGGAAGCAGCGCCAACCACCCCACCTGCGATCTTGGTCCACCGGGCCGTGGCTCGCCATTGGCCGGGTATGGAGCTGATGGCACCGTCGTACGCTTTACGGCATGAACAAGCCGCGCATCATCGCGATCGACTGGTCCGGGCGAAGCGGCGCCGACCAGCGGCGGGCGCTGTGGCTCGGCGAGGCCGTCGACGGTGAGCTTGTTCGACTCGAGGGCGGTCGGACGCGCGCCGAGGTCGTCAAGCTGCTGGTCGCAGCAGCCGACCGCGACCCCGACCTGATCGTCGGCTTCGACTTCGCGTTCTCGCTTCCCGCCTGGTACCTGCGCGATCGGGGGCTCACACCACGCGAACTGTGGACGGCGCTTGCCGACGAGGCGCTGACGCCGGCCATGCGTCGCCTTGGACTGGCGCGATGGATGAACACGCCGGAACCGCCGTTCTGGACGACAGGCGAGGCGCACGCGCTGCTGGCGCCCGGGCAGGAGTTCCGCCAGACCGAGAATGACGTCCGCGTGTCTGGCGCACAGCCGAAGTCCGTCTTTCAGCTCGTCGGGGCTGGGCAGGTGGGCCGGGGCTCGCTATATGGGATGCAGGCGCTCCAGCGGCTTGCTGCCGCCGGGTTTCGGGTCTGGCCGTTCGACGCGCCGCGGTTGCCGCTGGTCGTCGAGATCTTCCCGCGGGTCCTCACCGGCCCCGTGCGCAAGAACAGCCAGAGCGAACGGGAGCGCTACTTGACGGCCGTCCCGATGGCGCTTGAGTTTCGCCGGGTCGCGGCCGCGAGCGAGGACGCCTTCGATGCCGCGGTCTCCGCGCTGGCCATGGCCGCCGAGGAGCTGCTTGCGCTCCCTGACGAGCCCGGCTACGCACTCGAGGGCAAGATCTGGCAGCCGCGCGTGCCCGTGGCCCTCGGCAGCGCCGGGCGCCAGCCCCAGCCCGCCCACGGGGAGCTGGTGACGGCGGTCGCCCGTGTCATCAGCGAGGCGGCAGCGCGCGGTGACTCGGTACGAGCGCAGGTAGAGCAAGTGCTTGAGGAGCTCGGCCTGCTCGGTGGCGGAGCCGACTGGCCGGCCGGCTGACCTCGATTCGGGAAGGGCCGATCGCGGTCCGGTCGGGCGACCGGGCACCTGAACCTCAGTGTTGCGAGGGCGTTGGTGAGCAGCAGCGCCTGCCACCGCAAGTGGTCTTCCTGAACAACGGCCACAGGATCCACTGGCGGTTTCGGTCACCAGGGCTGGCCGGGCGAACCGAATCATGAGGTATCCGAAGGGTTCCGCCGCAGCGGACGGCCTTGGCGACAAGAAACAGCCCGACGTACGCCGGGTCGGAGCTCCGGAAAGTTCCCATGCTTGTGGGACTGTGAGCGGATGGTTTCCTCGGAGGTCGTGCGTCGCGCCGCAGGTCAGGCGCGTTCTTCCTTCACTCCCGCCTCGTGGCGGACCTCAACCAGATTTCTTGACCGGGAATCGAGGCTAATGCTCTGTAACGTGGCTTGTCCTCTGCGCCTTCACCCCAGGAAAAGCGGAGAAGGCACCCGGGGCACTACTGCCAGGGCACACAGGCTGTTAGGGTTCTGCCATGTTCAAGCGCCGAAAGGACCGCCGGGGCGGTGGCGGTGACGGTGACGGTGACGCACGTGAGGTATTTCTCGGGCTGCGTCGCCAGTTGCTTACGCTCGATCCCGCCGAACTCGAGCTCAGCCCCTCCCCAGGACGGCCGAGGGTCTGGGCTCTTTTCATGGAGATGGGCCTCGACACAGGAACCGCCTCTCTGGTGGCCGTCGCCGACGGCACGACGAGTCTGTACATGAGCACCGGGGGCGGTGTCATCGGCGGGGGCGAGCACCAAGGGGTACGTCGCGTGTCGGAAGCGTTCCTTGACACCGCGGAGGCGCACCTCGATCGGCTCCAGGCGATCTCCGAAGCGCCGCTGCCGCAGACCGGCGCCATTCGGTTCCATGCGCTCACCTTCGATTCGCTACGGAGCGCCGAGGCTGAGGAAGGCGAACTCGTCGACGGCCGAAGCGAACTGGCGCCGCTGTTCTACGCCGGTAACGAAGTCCTTACACAGCTCCGGCTCATCGACCAGCGGCGGCAGTGACCGCGACACGGGCGCATGAACACCGACGAACTCACCGCGCCGCTTCAGGAACTCGGCATCCGCCAGGAAGACGGCCGCGCCCGCACTCGTGGAGGAGCGCGGTGAGCTGTTCGAGCGCTTCGAAGTAGGTGTCGATGGGTGCGCTCGGACTTGTGCTCGGCCCGCAGAGACCGCTCGAGGGAGCGGACAAGGGGTCTATCCTGACATCGGCCATGGGCTGGGGCGAGCATAGTTCTCCGCTCAATGCCAGTGTGCTAGCCTCCGCCAGGTCGAGAGGGAGAGGAAGCCGCAGTTCAGAGGCCGAATCACTCCCCCTCACAGGAGCCCTGGTAGCTCAGCGGATAGAGCAACTGCCTCCTAAATAGCCAAGCCTACACGCTGTACTATTCTGTGGTTTTGCTGATCCAGCAGGAGCGAGAGCCTGTAGGTTATTTGCTTTTCGAGTTGCGTTCTCAGGACATTGTACTGGCGTTACGAACAGCTCCTACCGCCACTGCGATCATCGTTTCATCGATCGCAATCCTCCCCGGCGCCTTGAGGCTCCTTGATGACACGCGCGGACCGACAACCTGGAGCCTTCGACCGCGGTGGACGAAAGCCCGGCCCGCTATGGGGGAAGGTGCAGGCTTTCCCACGTCACACGGAAGACGGTAGGCTTGGCACCCATGCGAACCAACGTCTACGTTGACGCCTTCAACTTGTATTACGGCTGCCTGAAGGGCACGCCGTACCGCTGGCTCGATCTCGCGGCGCTCTGTCGACGCCTCCTGCCAAACGACGAGATCAACCGTATCCGGTACTTCACCGCGCTCGTTAGTGCGCGTCCCGACGACCCGCAAGAGCCGCAGCGCCAGCTCACCTATCTGCGCGCCTTGGGAACCATCCCGAATCTGAGCATCCACACCGGACATTACCTGAGCCACGCGGTCAGGATGCGCCTGTCGAATCCCACACCCGGCCGCCCTGCAACCGTCGAAGTGATCAAGACCGAGGAGAAGGGATCCGACGTCAACCTCGCCACCTATCTACTGCTCGACGCCTTCAAGCAGGACTGCGAGGCGGCCGTCGTCATCTCGAACGACTCCGACCTCAAGGAACCGATTGCCATCGCGCAACGCGAGCTTGGCCTGATCGTGGGGATCCTCAATCCGCACCCACCCCAGCGCCGAAGCCGAGCATTGCAGCCAACGTTCTTCAAGCAGATCCGAGAGTCGGCCCTACGGACATCCCAGTTTCCCCGAGTCCTCGCCGACGCCAACGGGAGGTTCCACAAGCCAGCACGCTGGTAGGGCTGCAGAGGGTTCTTGAAACGCAGAGGCCCGCCGGAGCGGGCCTCGCACCCAGCCACCGAAGCGGCTAGGGGGATGACCACACTCTACCGACAACCTAGGGTCGTTGCCACCATGCCCTGCGATGTAGAGGTCTCGAACCTATGACCCCTCGCCGCACGGCAGATGCCACGTCGCTCGCCAAACCGTGAAGAGGTCCTGGCTCGTCCGAGCGTTTCGGATGTATTGGGGCAGTTTGATCCTATTTGCGGGCTCGGCGCTGACATCGTAGGAGCGAGCAGAAGTGTCGATCCGGACAGCGTCGTGGCGGTTGGCGGCGCCAGCGAGCAGTCATCTGCTTTGGGAACAGTGTGCTAGCCTCACGCCAACGGCGGGAAAGAAGAAACCGCAGCTCAACGGCCCTTCACTCCCTCCACAGGAGCCCTGGTAGCTCAGCGGATAGAGCAACTGCCTCCTAAATAGCCAAGCTTACGCGCTGTACTCTCCTGCGGTTTTGCAGGTCCCGGAGGGCCACGAGGCGGTAAGTTATTTGCTCTAAGAGCGTCCGCACTAGGGCCATTGTAATACCGTTACTAATAGTTCGTAACTGCTGCGGTGCGGAGTCGCTCCCACTCCTGTGAGCAGCTCAGATACTCCAGCGACCTCCCTCGCAGATCCTTCTGTCAATGCGACTCTTACTTCCCTCAGCACCGTCAACGACTGCTTAATGCATTGCAGTCAGAGCTATGCTGCTCACCGGTCACGAATTGTCAACACAGCGGCATCTACGATGCGTTGGGATGCCGCTGGCGCGGTGGGGAGTCGGCTTGGCGCTGGGGTCACGCCCCTTCGGGCGGGTCAGGAGGAGTACTGGCTGGACCAGATCGCCCGTGATGGTGCGAGTACTACTCGGGCCGGGGCGAGTCGCCCGGCTGGTGGGGGGGCTCATTGGCGGAGCGGT
>DASXTG010000226.1:0-12956 GCA_036505515.1 Candidatus Dormiibacterota bacterium
TGGCGGACCGGTTCGCGGGTTGGCGGGGCGACTTCATCGGCTTCTTTCTCGGCCTGCAGGCGAACAACTCCAAGGCCTACTTCGACGCTCACCGGCGCCAGTACGAGGAAGAGGTGAAGGGGCCGATGGTGGCGCTGCTCGCGGACCTCGAGCCGGAATTCGGCCCCGCCCGGCTCGCACGGCCGAATCGTGACATCCGCTTCGCGGCCGACAAATCCCCGTACAAGACGAACATCTACGCCGACGCGCGGGGTGGCGGCTACGTGGCGCTCGACGCCACCGGCCTGGTCGCGGCCGGAGGGCGCTACATGATGGACGCGGAGCAGCTGGCGCGCTTCCGGGCGGCGATTGGTGCGGACCGGTCAGGCAGGAAGCTGGCCGGGATTGTCGAGGCCCTGCGCAACAAGGGTTATGAGATCGGCGGGCAGGAGCTCAAGCGGGTGCCGCCACCCTACCGGCAGGACCATCCACGCGGCGACCTGCTCCGCCACAAGCGGCTGATCACTGGCGGCGCTGGGAGATCGAGCCCTGGATTGCAACGCCCGAGGTGCGCAAGGGCGTGGCTCGAGTGTGGAGGGACGGAGGCGACCTGACCGCCTGGCTGACGAAGCACCTGAGCTGAGAGTCGGACGATAACCCGCAAGTGTGCGCACTCGCGGGTAATTCGGTGCTCGCAAACCCGCGAGTGTGCGCACTCGCGAGTGCAGCTACTTCTGCAGCTCTGCCAGGAGCCGCGCCATCTCGCGCGCGTTGGTGGTTCCGTAGTTCGAGAAGCAGTTGTTGTAGAGCACGTGCGTCTCCTTCGTGCCCTTGGATGCGGCAGCGATCTGGGGTGTCCAGTCCGCCAGCTCGTCCTCGTCGTAGAGGTAGCGAAAACGCTCCGCGGGCGTGATGTCCTTCTTCTCCCAGCTCTCCTTGTTCCGGCCGTGGAAGCGGAACACCGCCAGGTCGGGCGAGGTCTGGATGACCACGGGCGGCACCGAGCTCTTGAAACCCTGCGGCTCGTCGACGGCGACGTAGGGGATCTTGTTGTCCTGCAGGAACTTGATCGAGCGCTCGGCATTCTTCTCGTTGAACCAGCTGCCGTGCCGGAACTCGACCGCAATCGGCAGCTCGAGGCGCTGGCGGTTCTCCAGGATCAGGTCCCGGGCCTCGTTTGATGGGAAGACCCACTTCGGGAACTGGACGAAGACCGCACCGAGCTTGCCGGCTTCGGTCAGCGGTTCGAGCGCCTCTCGAAACTGCTGGTACACGGCGTCCAGCAGCTCCTTGGGCATGTCCTTGCGGTAGATGCGCTTCTTCTCCTTGAGCTCGGCGGGCAGCTCCTCCCGAATCGCTTTTGGCAGCCGAGCCACCTCGGTTGGCTGTCCGGTCATCAGGGCGTGTGCCTTGACGTCGAATACGAAGTCCTTGGGCGTGCGCTCGACCCACGCCTCCGCCATGCGCCTGTACGGCAGCGCGTAGTACGTGGCGTCGACTTCCACCAGCGGAAACTGGCTGGCGTAGAAGCGCAAGCGGTCCTCAGCCGTGGCGGCTCCCTTGGGGTAGAAGACGCCAGGCGCGGTCATCGTCGGATCGGTCCAGCTCGCCGTCCCCACTCGCACGCGGGCCTTGCCGATTCGCACCGCCGACTGCCCGGAGTCGCCGGCCTCGTCTGCCCGCTGCCTCGCCACCTCTACACCTGGGTCGTGCGGGTTGCTCTTCGCCACGCTGAGCTGATCTACTGCCGGGCGCGCGCCACGCTGCCGCTGGTGACGCCCCGGAGCGTCTCTTCGGCGAGCATTTGCACAACCGCGCGAGTGTCTCCGCCACCTTCGAGCACCGCCAGCTGCCGGTCGGCGCTCGTGCCTTCGGCGAGGATGGTATGGACGTACTCGACCGCCGAGCGCGAGCCGAGGTCGTCGACCACGTCGTCGACGAACTCCACCAGCTCGAGGGCTAGCTCGCGCATCGGGACTTCGGCCTGCTTCCCGAAATCGATGAGCTTGCCGTCCAGCCCGTAGCGGATCGCCCGCCACTTGTTCTCGCCGATCAGGGCCGGCATGTACTTTCGGAACCCGAGGTTGCGGGCGCGAAGCTGCAGGAGCTTGGCGCAGATGGCCTGGATCAGCGCGGCGATGCAGATCGTCTCCTCCAGGCGGGTCGTCTGGTCGCAGACTCGAAACTCCAGCGTCGGAAAGCTGGGGTGCGCGCGCAGGTCCCACCAGATCTTCTTGCCGTTGTCGATCGAGCCCGTCTTGACCAGGAGGTCGACGTAGTTCTCGTACTCGTCAAATGAGCTCAGCTCAGGCGGGATTCCCGTGCGCGGGAAGCTCGACCAGATGACGCTTCGGTAGGACTTCAGGCCGGTGTTGCGGCCCATCCAGAAGGGGCTCGAGGTGCTCAGCGCGAGCAGGTGGGGCAGAAAGTAGCGCGCCTCGTTCAGGACCTCGATCCGGAGCTCTCGATCGGGGATGCCCACATGGATGTGAAGCCCAAAGATGAGCAGCGAACGGACGACGTCCTGGAGCTCCTCTTCGAGCATCTTGTAGCGGTCGTTCTGCGTGATCTCCTGCTCATGCCACCTCGAGAAAGGATGCGTCCCCGCGCACGCGATCCGCAACGCCTCTGGCTCCAGCAGCGAGGCCAGCGTGCCGCGCATGTCGGCCAGTTGGGCGCGTGCTTCCTCCACGTTCTCGCAGATCGAGGTTCCGACCTCCACCACCGACTGCATCATCTCGCCCTTGACCTTGTCGCCCAGGCGGGGCGTTGCGGCCGCCAGCAATGCGTCGATGTGGGAGTGGAGGTCACCAGCGCTGTCGATGATCTGGTACTCCTCTTCCACCCCGATCGTGAGCAGGCCTTGGCTACTCATGCGGATCCCTCGATCACGAATGTTGGCACGAGGCTGCCCGCTCCGGCGGTGACGTTCAGCAAGGCCTCAGCCGAGACCCGGGTCATGATCCCGCCTGTGCGGCCGTCGAACAGGTATGGGTCGAGGTCCACGGCGAGGTCCAGGTAGCGAAGGCCGCCCAGCGC
Organism: Candidatus Dormiibacterota bacterium; assembly: GCA_036505515.1. Taxonomy (GTDB): domain Bacteria; phylum Chloroflexota; class Dormibacteria; order Dormibacterales; family Dormibacteraceae; genus DASXTG01. The sequence continues at coordinate 3,019 of DASXTG010000226.1, forward strand.
GACGGGGAACGACACGCGCGGGATCTCCACTGCGGCCTGGACGACGTATGACTGCGTGGTCGCGGCCTCGACAGCCGCCTCCCACGTGGCCTGGTCGACCGTCCACCCGAGCACCACGCCTTTTCCGCCGTACTCGTCATTCGGCTTGAGGACCAGGGTGTCGCGCCGCTTGGCGATCTCGTCGGTCAGCTCGGGTCGCACGCGACGGGTCCAGGGCACGTGGCGCCGGATGGCGGCGCGTTGCGCCGGCGTGTACAGGCGCGCGTAGCGGTCATCTGACAGCAGCGCCAGGCTCATCTTCTTGTGCAGGAGCTTGGCGCGGAAGCTGTTGACGACGCAGACGGCGCCGGCCATGTATGCATCCCGCAGCGCGCTTGTCTCGTCGCCGCGGGCGAGCAGCTCGCTGGTCAGGACCCGCCTGTAGACGAGGTTGACGTGGGCGCCATTGGCGTAAAGCCTCCCACGCCTGAATTCCAGAGCCCGCGGATCGCAGATCACGGTCCTCACGCCCTCAGCCTCGAAGAAGGCTTTGAACATCTCGAACTCAGGCGCCGTCGGCAGGCCGGCCCAATCCACGATCGCGATCACCGGCCGGGCCGAGCGGCCCCACTGCCTGAAGGCGCGCAGCATGGCGGCCAGCTGTCGTCGCCGCGTGGAGAGGAAGCGGCCGCGGAATCGCTTGCGGAATGCCTTCATGACCGGCAGGCGTTCGAAGACGGCCGACAGATGGTCGCCGTACGCCATCCCGGCCGGCGACTCGGCGTTGTACTCAACGAAGCGGATCTCACCGGCGAAGAAGCTGTCCAGCCGGGCAGAGGGGGAGGATGACCTGCCGCCAGGGTCGGCCATGGCCAGGCGCTCCTCCTCGGGCTCCAGGGCCAGCTCCGCGCGCAGGCCGGCATCGCGCAGCACCGCGCGCTCCAGCGCGCCGAGCGCCGAGTACACGCCCTCAGACGCCTTGACCGCCCTTTCGTAGCGCGCGCGGGTCAGGAATTGCGGCCGGAGGGCGACCGAGAGGGGCCGGTCCCCAAACATCAACCGGCTCGCGCGCTGGCCCTCTGCGAGGGCTTCGGAGCTGGCCGCGGCCAGGTCGCCGTCCTCGAGCAGCGCGTGGTACGCGGCGACGGGGTCTCTCACGCCTCGACTTGAGCTCTTGCCGGCGCTGCCTCCACGTGCTTCCACCACCGATGCTCGTTCCGCCAGGGCGGCATTTCGCCGCGGGCGTAGCTGAGCACGAGGTCGGTCATCTTCTCGAGCACCCAGTCGAAGTTGTCTTCCTTGATCGAAAAGTTGTCGAAGTCCGGCGCCGGATTCAGGAAGTCGATTGCGTAGAGCACACCCTGCCTGACTGCGAACTCGACAGTGTCCATGTCGTAGCCGAGCGCGTCCACGAGCACCCGTGCGTCATTGATCGCCCGTTCGCGCAGCTCGCCCTCGACCGGGTTCGAGATCTGATAGCGCTCGTGAAATGGGGCGCGAGGGTTGTACCGAATGGGGAGGATGTCCTTGCGTCCGATGCAGATGCAGCGAACGTAGTCGTCCCAGTCGATGAACTCCTGCAGGATCATCGTCTTCAGCCCGGTCTGGTCGTAAGCCGAGATCAGCTCCTGAATGGAGTGCACGATGTACACGTCCTTCCACCCGCCGCCCGTGTTCGGCTTGAGGACCGCGGGCAGGCCCGTGTAGGCGACGAGCCTTTCCCAGTCCAGCGGGTAGCCGAGGTTGCGCAGCGAAACCGAGTGGTCGATGTCGGGGATGTACTGCTTGTTGGGCAGGACCACTGTCCTGGGCACCGCGACGCCGAGCTTGCGGGCGAGAGTGCACTCGAAGAACTTCTCGTCTGCCTCCCACCAGAAGGGGTCGTTGATGACCGCCGTCCCGAGCAGGACGGCGCTCTTCAAGTGGGCTCGGTAGTACGGCACCTCATGGGAGATGCGATCGACGAGGACCGCATGGCGCTGCTCGCCGAGCTCGGTTGAGCCTTCCAGCACCGCCAGCTCGGCGGTGACGCCCTCGGCGGCGCCGCGCTTGTTGACCTTGTCGAGGAACGGGCCCGGGAAGGTGTTCTCACGTCCGACCAGCAGCCCGACGACCTTGTCAGCCATGTGTCACCCTCCAGCGTCAAGCGGCGAGATACCTGCGCATCATGTCCTTCCAGTAAGGCCAATCGTGCGCCCAGCCCGGCCAAAGGTCGAGCCAGACGTCGACGCCCTTCTCGCGGAGCAGGGTGCCGACCCTGACCGAGTCGGCCACGTTCGGGTCCTGCTCCCCCGTGGCGACCACCTTGGGCGACATGGATCGCAGCGGGCCGAGGTACGCCTCGTCGGTCAGCCCGGGCAGGAACGAGACGAGGTTCGTGTAATAGACGTTGTCGTCGTGGTAGCCGTCCAGCCACGGCGACGTGTCGTACGCGCCGCTCAGGGCGATGAAGCCCCGGACTCGATTCGGGTGGCGAACCGCGATCAGGAGCGCGTGCAGGGCGCCAAAGGAGGTGCCGCTGGCGATCGGGGCGCCCGGCAGACGCGGCATGACCTCGTCCAGCAGGTAGCGCTCGTACTGGAGGTGGCGGACGACCCGCTCGCCCGGCGATCGATCGCGTGCGTACCACGACTCGCTGTCCACGCTGTCCACGCATATGAGCTGGATGTGGCCGCCGTCAATCCAGTCGGCCAGGGCGCCGACCAGGCTGAAATCCTCCCACTGGTAGAACCGCCCCTGCGAGGTCGGGAAGATCAGGAGCGGTGTGGCGCCATCGGCGCCAAAGCGCAGCAGCTCCATGTCCCGCCCGAGGGCGTGGCTGTATTCGTGTGCGTATTCCCGCTCCATCCTGACTCGCCCCTCCGCCGAATTATCTCGATTACGTCCGCCAGGGGCGGGGAAGAATCAGTGAGAGATGAATCAGCTGAAGACGGCGTTCTGGATGGTCGCCCTCACGGTGCTGTTGGTGCTCACCGGCCGGCTGTTGTTCGGCGACGTAGGCACTGTGGGCTTCCTTGGGCTGGCGATCGTGATGAATGGCGTGGCGTACTGGTTCAGCGACCGGATAGCGCTGGCTGCGGCGAAGGCGCACGAGGTCGGCCCAGCGGAAGCGCCGATGCTTCACCGGCTGGCGGACAGGCTCGCCATCCAGTACCACGTGCCCAAGCCGCGGGTCTACGTCAGCCCGGATCCCTCACCGAACGCATTTGCGACCGGACGCAGCCCTTCTCACGCAGCGATCTGTATCAACCAGGGGCTTTTCCAGATTCTCGATGAGGAGGAGCTTTACGGCGTGCTGGCCCACGAGTTCGCGCACGTGCGCAACCGCGACATTCTGATCAGCTCCGTGGTGGCGGTGCTCGCCGGCACGATCACCCTGATCGCGAACGTCGCCCAGTGGGGCCTGATGTTCGGCGGCTACGGGGGCCGAGATGACCGCGACCGTGGCGGGGCAGGTGGCCTGGTGGTCGGGCTGCTGACGATCATCCTGGCCCCGATCGCGGCGGCGCTCATCCAGCTCGCGGTGTCGAGATCGCGCGAGTACGAGGCGGACCACACCGGCGCTGAGGTGTCGGGCGACCCGATGGCGCTCGCGTCCGCGCTCCGTAAGCTGGAGCGGGCGACCGAGGTCGTGCCGGCGCAGACCGGAGAACCGGCCTTCGCCCACCTCTACATCGTCAACCCGTTCAGGGGAGAGGCGCTGGCGCGGCTGTTCAGCACCCACCCGCCCATCGAAGACAGGATTCGCCGGCTCGAAGCCATGGCGGCCGGCGTGCGCCGCTGAAAGAGCCGCCCCAGCCGAGATTCCGCATTTTTGGCGCCAAAAGCTCGATATGAAGCACGAATTCCGCACGTTTGCCGCCAAACGCGCAAAACCTGGCCAGGCATGAGCAGGGTCGCGATCGTCAGACTGCGGCGCGGGTGCGAGAGAGGGCGTCGATCAGGGCGGGGACAAACTTTGGCAGGTCGGCCGGGTTGCGGGACGTGATGAGATTGCCGTCGACCACCACCGCCTCGTCCGTGTAGCGAGCGCCGGCGGCCACCAGGTCGTCCTTTATCGAGAAGAAGCAAGTTGCCCGGCGCCCCTTGACGATTCCGGCGGACACCAGCATCCAGCCCGCGTGGCAGATGGCGGCCACCGGTTTGCCCGCCCTGTCCATCTCCCGGACGAAGTCGACCATCGCCGGCTTGCGCCGCATGTGGTCGGGCGAGTAGCCGCCTGGGATGACGACGGCGTCGAACTTGGCGGCGCTGGTGTCGTCGATAGCGACGTCCGGAACCACAGGGTAGCCGTGCTTGCTCTTGAAAGAATCGGCGCGGCCACTGCCGACGATCTTCACATCCGCACCCGCCTCCTTGAGGCGGTAGTACGGATACCAGAGCTCCATGTCCTCGTAGAGCTCCTCTGCAAGGATCGCGACCTTCTTGCCGGCGATGTCCTCGCTCATTTCGAACCTCCTTGCGTCTGACTTCCCCTAGGCCGTACCTATAGGTTACTGATCGCAATCGGAGGTGAGCGAGATGGCCAGAGTCGTCGAGCTGAGGCGGCATACAGAAGCGGATGGGGACGTCCTGACGCCCATCGGCGTGCGCGCTGCGGTTGACATCGGGACGCGGCTAGACGCGGGTTACGACCTCTTGATCTCGTCGGGCGCGCAGCGGGCCACCCAGAGCCTCGCCTGCATTCTTGCCGGTCTCGGACGCCGCCTTGAATGTGGCGTGACCGTCGACCCGACGTTTCGCTCCGAGATCGAGGAGCGTTGGTTCGCGGCCGCCAGGTCTGGTGGAGGCGGCCTCGAATCGTTCAAGGCTGCCGATCCAGAGCTCGTCGAGCAGGAGGCGCGGCGTTTTGGAGAGGGCCTGCGCAGGGTCTTCGAATCGCTTCCCGAAAGCGGGCGTGCGCTGATCGTGGGTCATTCACCCATGCATGAGGTCGCCGTTTACGGTCTGACGGGCGAGATCGTGCCGCCGATCAAAAAGGGCGGCGGCGTCGTCGTGGTGCAGGCGCAGGGGAAGTTCAAGGTCGAGCCGATCGCGCCCTGACGCCTACCGCCTGCGGGCTCGTATAGTTGCGCGCACAACTACTTCGGCGTGGAGGTGAGTCGTGCGAGCTTTTGCTGTCGATGAGTTCGGTGGTGCGGGGTCGATTCATGACCTGGACGTCCCCGAGCCAGATGAAGGGCAGGTTCGGGTTCGAGTCGCGGCGGCTGGGGTCAACCCAGCGGACGTGTTCATGCTCAAAGGCTTCTACAAGGACCGCCTTGAGCACAGGTTTCCTCTGGTTCCGGGCGCGGACGTCGCCGGCACAGTCGACGCAGTCGGCGACGCTGCCGGGCAGTGGAAGGTCGGCGACGAAGTCTTTGGGGGCCTGGGGAAGATGGTCGTGGGTGCAGGGAGCATGGCCGAGTACACGACCGCCTCGACGAAAACCATCGCTATGAGGCCGGCCGGCATCGATGCGCATTTCGGCGCGGCGCTTCCGCTGCCGGGCGTTTCGGCCCTCATGTGCATCGACCCCATGGGCCTCAAGAAGGGCGATGTCGTCATCATCCTTGGGGCGGCCGGCGGGATCGGCGGATTTGCTTTGCAGCTCGCCAAAGCCGCAGGAGCGCACGTGGTCGCTGTGACAAGGGAGGTCAACGCCGCCTACGTCCGAGGCCTGGGCGCCGACGAGGTGGTCGACTACAGCAAAGGCGACATCCGGCAGGGCATCCATAGCGCGCACCCCGACGGGGTCGCGGGCATCGTGCATGCGGGTGGTGAGAAAGATGAGCTCGCGAAGCTGGCGGACCTGGTTCGCAAAGGCGGCCATGTCGTCTCGATGCGCGGTGGCGCTGACGTCGAGCAGCTTGCGAAACGCGACGTCACTGGATTGAACGTCATGACCATGGTCACGACCGAGTCACTCGAGCGCCTCGCGGGCCTCGTGTCAAAAGGCACGATCAAGCGTCCTGAGATCAAGACGTTCTCGCTGGATCAGGCGGGAGAGGCTTACAAGGAGATCGCGGAGGGGCATGTCCGCGGCAAGCTGATCGTCGCCTCTTAAACCACAAGCGATTCGTAGAGCGCCGCGGTGCGCGCGGCGATCGCCGACCAGCTGAAGCTCTCCAGCACACGCCGCCGGCCCGCTTCTCCAAACCGGCGTGCACGCTGCGGGTCGGCGACGAGTGCGTTGATCGCGTGCGCGAGGTTGGCGGCGAACTGCCGCGGATCTCGTGGCGACCCGAACTGGTCGTCGCCTCGCTCGAATGGAACCAGCAGCCCCGTCTCGCCGTCGACGACGATCTCGGGGATGCCGCCGGTGTGGGTGGCGACCACCGCCGCCTCGCAGGCCATGGCCTCGAGGTTGACCAGGCCGAACGGCTCGTAGATCGAGGGACACACGAAGACGGTCGCGTGGCTGAGCAGCTGCACGACCTCGTGGCGCGGCAGCATCTCCTCGATCCACAGCACCGAGCCGCGGCTGCGCTCCAGCTTCGCAACCGACTGCCGAACCTCGGCGGCGATCTCGGGCGTGTCTGGCGCCCCTGCGCACAGGACCAGCTGCGCCGCGCCATCGATCATCGCTGCCGCCTCCAGGAGGTGCACGAGACCTTTCTGGCGCGTGATGCGCCCGACAAACACAACTGACGGCCGAGCCGGGTTGACTCCGCGCCGGAGCAAGACATCAGTGCCGGCATCAGGCCGGTATTCCTGTGGGTCGATGCCGTTGTGGATCACATGGACGCGTCCCGGCTCGATGGCCGGGTAGCAGGCGAGCACGTCCTTCCTCATCTGCCGCGACACCGCGATCACAGCGTCGGAGGCTTCCAGCGCAGTGCGCTCGCAGAACCTCGACAGCTCATAACCGCCGCCAAGCTGCTCCGCTTTCCACGGGCGCAGCGGTTCGAGGCTGTGGGTGGTCACGACGTGGGGAATTCCGTACAGCAGCTTGGCGAGGTGACCCCCCAGATTCGCGTACCAGGTGTGGCTGTGGACCAGGCTCGTGCCAGCCACTCCCGCCGCCATGGCGAGGTCAACGGAAACGGCCTGCAGAGCAGCCAGGTGAGGCGCCTCGCCCGCCAGCGCCGCCCACGGGCGATAGGCGGCCGCCACCAGCGGTGAGTCTCGTTCCGCTCCGAAGCAGTGAACCTTGACCTCGACCAGGCGCGCGAGCTCGCGGGACAGGTACTCGACATGGACCCCGGCGCCGCCATACACCTCGGGCGGAAACTCGCGGGTAAGCAGCGCAACCTGCATCAAACGAGGGCGGCCGGAACCTTTTGACCCTTGCCGATGACCACGATCCCGCGCGGGGAGACGGTGAATAGCTTTCGGTCGTGGTTCAGGTCGACGCCGATCCGAACCCCGGCCGGCACGTCCACCACCTTGTCGATGATCGCGTTGCGCACGACCGCGCCCGCATGAATCTTCACGCCGTCCATCAGGATCGAGCCTTCGACCAGCGCCTGCTGTTCGACAAGAACGCCTGCTGACAGCACAGACCGGCGAACAGTGCCACCCGAGATGATGCAGCCGGCGCTCACGAGAGAGTTGAAGGCCTGCCCGCGGCGATCGCCGTCCTCGAACACGAACTTTGCCGGCGGGAGCGGGGGATGCCACGTGTGAATGGGCCACTCGTGGTTGTAGAGGTTGAACACAGGCTCAGGCGAGATCAGGTCCATCTGCGCGTCGTAGTACGCGTCCAGCTCACCCACATCGCGCCAGTAGCCGCGATCACGATCAAGAGCGCCGGGCACCTCGTTGGTCGCAAAGTCGTAGTAGCACGCGTCTCCCGCGCTGACCAGGTTGGGAACGATGTTGCTGCCGACGTCGTGCCGGCTGTCAGCGTCGTCGGCATCCGAGGTTACCGCGTCGATCAGTGTGGAGGCCGTGAATACGTAATTGCCCATGGAGGCCAAGACCTGATTCGGCGAGTCAGGCAGACCCGTGGCGCCGGCGGGCTTTTCCCTGAAGGCAGCGATCCGGTGATCACGCCCCGGCTCGATCACGCCGAAAGCGCTCGCCTCTGCCAGCGGGGCGCGGATGGCCGCCACAGTCAGCCCCGCGCCCGAGGCCACGTGCTGCTCGACCATCTGGCTGGGATCCATCCGATAGATGTGGTCCGCGCCGAAAACACAGATGTAGTCGGGGCGCTCGTCGGAGACCAGGTTGAGGTTCTGGTAGATGGCGTCCGCCGAGCCTGCGAACCAGTGCGGGCCGCGGCGCATCTGCGCCGGGACCGATGTCACGTAGTTCCCTAGCATCGGGTTGAGGCGCCATGTCTGGGCCAGGTGCCTATCGAGGCTGTGGCTCTTGTACTGGGTGAGCACGATGATCTGCCGGAAGCCGCCATTGACCAGGTTCGAGAGCGCGAAGTCGATGATGCGGTAGCTGCCGCCGAACGGCACGGCCGGCTTGGCCCGGTCGGCGGTCAGCGGCGCGAGCCTCTTGCCCTCGCCGCCGGCGAGGACCATGGCAAGCGTGCGCATTTAGTCGACCATCAGCCGCTGCCGGCCGATGCGCGCGCACGCTCCATCTCAGCGCGCGTGGGAGGTTCCGCCCCAGCGCGTGCGCAGGTTAGAGACGCCGCCAGGCAGGCGAACTCGAGCGCCGCCCGCAGCTCATCGGCATCCAGGCTCAGATTCGGACCGATCCGTCCCTTCTCGTACAGCCACGCGAGCAGCCCCGCGCTGAAAGCATCGCCGGCGCCGATCGTGTCGACGACTTCCGTTTCCGGCGCCTCGACGCTGAGGCGAAGGTTGGGTCCTGTCGCGTACGCGCCTTGCGGCCCCAGGGTCACGATGACAAGACCGGCCCCGGAGTCGCGGATCCGGTCGGCGGCCGCCTGGTAACCCAGGCGTGGGTACAACCAGGACAGGTCGTCTTCGCTCGTCTTCACGATCGTGCTTCTTGCCATGAGCCCGTCGAGACGGGCGCGGTACCCGCCGACGTCGGAAAGGAGCGCGGGACGGATGTTGGGGTCGAGCATGATCAGGCGGTCGGCGCCGTCGCGCCCGACCAGCTCGGTCAGGGTTGACGCCATCGGTTCCAGGACCAGGCCCAGCGTGCCCAGGTGGAGGGCCGTGATGTCGGGCGATAGTCGCTCGGGGATCATGTCCGGGGTCAGGTTCGGCGCAGACGTGCCGTCGGTGAAGAACTCGTACTCGGCCAATCCGGCGCCGTCGAGCTCGGCCACGGCCAGCGTTGTCGGCTCCGGTCCGTAGCTGACCAGCGCCAGGCTCGCGCCGTCTGCCATCAGCTCTGCCGCGAGGCGGCGTCCGAAGGCGTCGTTCGAGAGTCGGCCCATGAAAACCGTGGGCACGCCCAGCCGCGCGAGGGCTCGGGCGGTGTTGAAAGGGCCACCTCCCGGCATGAGTCGCTGCTTTCCATCGGTGTCGTCGATGGCGTCGATCAGGGCTTCGCCGCAGACGAGGATCACAGCCCTAGGCCTGGCTACGATTGACGTAGCTCTTGTCGATGGAGGCCACGAGCGAGTAGGTCGTGTCGACCATGTTGCCCACGTACAGGCCACCGGCCTGCGTCAGGAGCTGGTACGCATCGGCAGGCCGCCAACCGTAATCGGCCTCCAGCCAGGCCACCAGCTCCGCGTAGGCGATGCGGGCCGCGTCCTCCATCGGGCGGGCGCTGCCCACCGTCATCAGCCTGTCGGGCGACTCTATCCTCGGCCAGGAGATCTGCCGGCCCTTGATCACGCGAAAGACGACCGTGACCTTGGAGGTGATCTCCAGCGCCACCCCGCACAGCTCGCCCTGTCCCTGGCGGGCGTGCGTGTCGCCGGTATAGAAGAGGGCGCCCTCGTTCCAAACCGGGAGATACACGGTGTTCCCGGGGCACACGTCGGGCACGTCCATATTCCCGCCGAAGGGCCCAGGCGCCAGGGTCGAGATCGCCTCCAGGTCGGGTGCGACCGCGAGGGTGCCCATGAACGGCTGCCAGGGGAGAGAGAGCCGAAGCCT
>DASXTG010000227.1:0-20910 GCA_036505515.1 Candidatus Dormiibacterota bacterium
GTCCTTGACCTTCCTGATCAGCGGCGGGTTGCCGCTGTGCTCGTAGTCAAGATGAATCGCATCAAAGTCGCCGGCGTGGGAGCGGCCGACCGACGTCTCGAAGTGGAACCAGCTCACGCGCTCACCGAGCAGGCGGTTGACCCCGTGGCCGTGGCTCTCAGTCTCGTGCTCGAAGGTCTTCCCCTGCCACGGGAAGACCGCGGACTTCGCAAACTTCTCGACCCATCTCTTCACCTGGGGTTTCTGGAGCCGCGGAACCGCGAGCATGCGGCCCGCGAGCTTCCCATCGAGGTCTGCGAGCCGCGGCGTGCGGGCACCCTCGTACAGGGCCATGAGCTGATCGGGGTTGAGCCGCGCGAGGTCGTCGAGTGTCGACGGCGTTGAGATGCCGCGGGTGGTGGACATGCCCGCCAGGTTAGTCGAAGACAGGCTCCAGATGGCCGCGCGGCCCGTCGAGGAATCTCAGCAGCGCCCCGACCACCGCGCGATCGAGATGGGCACCCGCCTCCTGCTGTAGCACGCGCCGCGCCTGACGCTTGTTGCGGGCTTGCCGGTACGGCCGGTCCGAGGTCAGCACGTCGTATGTGTCCGCGACCGCGACGATGCGCGCTTCGATCGGGATCTGGTCGGCGACGAGGCCGTGCGGATAGCCACTTCCGTCCATCCGCTCGTGGTGGTAGAGCACCGCCAGCAGCTCGCGCTTGAACTCGCCCGCCCACTGGAGGATGGTCAGGCCAAGCTCGGGGTGCGTCTTCATCACCCTCCATTCGAAGTCGTCGAGCGGGTCGTGCTTGGCGAGGATGGCATCCGGGATTCGGAGCTTGCCGACATCGTGCAAGAGGCCTGCGCGCTCGAGGATCTCGAGGTCGGCGGGCCCCATCCCCAGCTCGCGCCCGATGTTCGCCGCCAGGTCGGCGACCCGGCGGTTGTGACCCCTGGCCATGCCGTCCTTCATCTCCACCGCCGACACCAGCGCCGCCGGCACAACCACCATGGCCACTACACCTACCCCTTTTGGTTACATGCCGGCACGATCCGGCAAAGGCGCCAATCCAGCTTGCCTATGGATCGACAACGCACCAACCGCAGGCTCGGGTCGCCGGGGTTGGGAGCTACCCGCAGCTCACAACCAGGTTGCATGCGACCTGGATGGGGATGCCAAGGGAAAGCGCCTCGGCGCCCGGGTAGACGAACTTGGCCGCGGCGACGGCCACCACCCTGCCATGCGCATCCACGACCGGTCCACCGCTGTTGCCAGGGCTGATCGGCGCTGAGAACTGGACGAAGGCGCTTCCACCAAGGCTGCGGAAGCCCGAGATCACACCCACGGAGGCGCTCCCTCCCAGCCCCAGTGGTGATCCGACCACCATCACCGGCTGCGCCAGCAGCGGTCGAGCTGCGGCCGTTTTCAGCGCGGGCAGCTGTTCTCGGACGTGGACGACGGCCAGGTCATTGTTCGGATCGACGCGGGCGATCGTGCCGACGATGGTCCGATCACCCTGCTTGACGTCGACGACCGAGACGCCCGCGGTGAGCGCCGGTTCGACGACGTGATAGTTGGTGATCAGGTCGGAACCGCGGGCGTCCGCGTGCGCGACCCATCCCGAGCCCAGGCCTTCGTCGGTCTCGATCGTGAAGACCGACGGTTCGACGGCTTGCGCGATCGCCGCCCAGTCGGGCTGCGTGGCGACCTGCGTCCGCAGCAAGCTGACCTCCGACTCAAAGTGCGCGATCGAGCGGGATTGTGCCGCCATCTCAGCATGCATCGCCAGCCCGAAGCCGCTTCCTACGACGGCGATCAGGACCCAGGCGACTGTTGACGTGAACGCGACCGATCCTGGAAGTGGGCGCGACCGCCACAGGTTGCCGGCACCCGCACGGAGCACACTCCGCATACGGATGCCGGCTCGTCCTGCGTAGCTTTCGGTTGCCACTTCGCCCGCTACTGGAGACCGTATCCGAGGGCTGCCTCAGCCTTCGCGAGGCTGACCATGGCAGCAGCCAGCTTGTCCCAGCCGTCACTGATCTTGCTGCGATTTCCGGCATCCATGCCGCTGATCAGCTCCTGGTCGGCGGCCATGGCTGCGCTCAGCGCGTTACCGAGCATTGCGTCCGAGTTGTTGAGCGCGTCCGGCACCGTGACCTTCGTGCGGTCGGACTGGAACTTCTGCAGATCGGACCTAAGGTCCTGGGCCGCGGTCCGGCACTGGCTGTACGAGTCGCATGCGTCCAGGTTTGCGAAGTCTGTGTGAACGGCGGCGCTGTCGGAGATGTAGATGCTCACGTAGCCGGCCGTCGCTTTCCTGGCGGTGAGCTGCTTCTGGGTCTCCGCAAGGGTGACCTGCGTGGTCGCCAGCTGGTACCTGGCCACGTCGCGCTGCCCGGTCGTCGCGTAAAGGAAGTAGCCCAGCGTGCCCGACGCGATCAGTCCGACCACGCCGATTGCCGTGGGCACGAGCCATCCCAATCGCCTGCGGGCGCGAACGGGCGGCGCCGTCTCGACGGCCGGCTGGACCTCCCACGGCTGGGCCACCGGCGCGTAGGCCGGCGGCGCGTAGGCAGGTGCCTCGACCGCCAGCGCTGCAGCGAACGCCGGCAGCCCGTAAGGCGGGATTTCGACCGTGGCCGGCTGCACGGCAATGGTTGGCTGCACGGCAGCCACCGGCTCCGGCACCAGCGCCTCGGCTCCGTTCGGCGCCGCGCGGAGGGCAACGTTTCCGTCGGTTTCCGGGTGGACAGACATTTCGGTTCTCCTGCTAACGGGGTGGCCGGCAACGTGACCCAACTTAGGGAGCGCCGGCGAGCGCGTCGTCAGCAGATGTACTGATTCTTTAGGGGCGCCGCGAGTCAGTTTTGAGGCGGCAGCGCGCCCTGCGCGATCCTTGCCCGCGCCGAGGCGCCCGGCAGGGCGAGGAAGCTCACCAACCACCCGGCCATGCCGGCGATCGGGATGGAGCTGGCCCAAATGTTGGGCGGCCACCACACCCCACTCGTAAGCGACAGCACGAACAGGTAGCTGGCGACGAGGATCGCGGGCGCCACGAACATGAAGATGTGGAATGCCTGCGCGCGAGCCGGCGATGGCCGCAGCACGTACAGCAGGTAGTCGGCCAGGACACCGCCGAGCAGGGCGGCGACCACCAGGTCGCTGTGATTCTTGACCGGGCTGACAAAGACCGCATTCAGGGTCAGGATCACAGTCACGGCGCCGAAGGGGAGCGTGAACCTTCGCAGGAGCAGGACGAGAAGTCCCGCCACCATGACCGCATAGAGGATGAGCCCGAGCAGTCCGAGCTCCTGCTGCGCCCATTCGGGCGCCCGTGGGTCTGGAAACGCCCCCGCCGCCCATCGATCGATGAACGGTTGGTCGAACTGCAGGAAGAAGGTGAGCATCGAGAGGGACAGCGCGCCGGAGATGATCGCCGGCCACGACGCCATCTCACCTCCCCTGCGCATGGCAGCGCGGAGCGGACCGCTGACGATCAAGCCGCCTGAGAGCATGAGCAGGAGGTGTGGCGGGCTGACCAGCGCGGCCAGGCTGAGCTCGATGCCGAACCGCTGGTGCCACAGCAGGTCGATGAATCCGCCGACGCCGAAGACGATCGTCCCGATGAGCGAGACGCCATAGCCGTCTGGCAGCAATTCCTCCCACGCGCGATAGCGGAGGTAGTTGCGGGCCACGTTGATGCCGAGAAAGGTCCCGATGGCAGCGATCCCCGAATAGAGGGCGAAATGGTACGGGGTGAAGAAGTTGTTCTCGACGCCGACAAGGTTGTGGTGGTGCCAGGCATCGAGGTAGGCCCCGCCCATCAACCAGCAGCACAGCAGCACGAAGGTCCACGTGAAGCGTTCGCTGGCCGCGCCCGGCCGTCTTGCGCGGCGCCTCGATTCAGGCGGGGCCCTCACCGTCGGCGGCGCCGGCGGTTGCCTGCGCGCAGGGCTTGCAGGTCGGCCTCCACCGCGGGCTCGAAGTCGAGCGAGAGCGCCTGCCGCGCGGGCGACGGCCTGCTTACAGATGCCTCCTGCAGGCTGGCTTCGAGGAGGCGTTCCGCGGCGTCGATCCGCTGGCGCAGCCTGTGGCGCGAGGCGTCCGATGCGATCAGCTCCGCCAGGCTGTCGATCTCGCGGAGGACAACCAGACGGCGCCGGAGGGCGAGCCGGGCCAGGTCCTCGCGTCCGGCAGCCACCGCCACCGAGGCGCGGGCCCAGAGCGCCGGCAACCTCTGCCGCAGGTTCGTCAGGGTCTCCTGAACCCGGCTCGGGGTACCTCTGGCCATCACGTTGAGCCGCATCGTAGGCGTGCTCCGCAGACCTGTCATCAGTAGCCCAACTGAGTTTTAAGTCCGCGCTTTCCACTCCAGGGCTAAGATGGCGCCGGCGCGCCGTGTTGGAAAGGGAGGGGGTCCTGGCGGCGTTTGCCGTGGTCCTCGAGCGAGCGCGCGCGGGCCAGGGGCAAGCGCTCTTCGTGATCGGTGAGGCCGGGCTCGGCAAGACGAGCGTGCTCGAGCGCGGGCGCGACCTTGCTGCAGGTTTCGCGGTCGGGATCGGCCGCGGTCAGGCCATCGAGGCGACGCTCCCCTTCGGCATCATCAGCGAGGCACTCCGGGGCCTGGGGGCCGGCACCCCGCTCGACGTTCCTCGAGGGGCCGGCGGCGCTGGGCTCGACGCTCGCGCCGCATACTTCTACGCCACGCTGCGGCGCCTGGAGGCCAGGAAAGAGCCTGCCCTCATCTTGCTCGACGACCTCCACTGGGCCGACCCGGACTCGCTGGCCCTGGTCTCGTTCTTGAGCCACCGCCTGGGATCGGTGCCCGTGGCGCTGGTCGCCACCCTGCGGCCCTGGCCGCGGGCCGCGCTGGAGGTCGCGCGGCATCTGGCCCAGCATGACCAGGCGCAGCTGGAGCAGCTGGTGCCGCTCAGCCCGAGCGCAGCGACGACCCTGCTCCGCGAGTACGCCGGATCCACGCTGAGCGATGAAGCCGCCGAACGAGCGTGGGCAGCCAGTGGCGGCAATCCGCTTCTGCTGGAAGAGGTCGCACGGGGGTTCCGCGAGGGTCGCGACCTGACCGGCCTGGCCGAATCCGGCGCTGAGGCCGCCCTGCTGCTTTCACGCATTGCGGGCCCGGGATCAGACCTCCGGTATGCGCACGCCGCCAGCGTGTTCGGGATCGAGTTCCGGCCTGTGCTGGCCGCAAAGGTCGCAGGGCTGGGCGATCGCGAGGCGACCGAAGCCCTGGGCATCCTCGTCGAGACGGGACTCGTCAGATCGGGCCCGACAGGCATGGCTCAGTTCACCCACCCGCTTTTTCGCCAGGCCCTGTACGACGACATGGCGGCTCCGGTCCGCGAGCAGTGGCACACGGCGGCGTTCAGGAGCCTCATCGCACACGGGGCGCAGCCGGCTGAAGCCGCGGAACACGCGGTGCAGGGCCGGCTGCTCGGCGACGCGCAGGCGATCACCGTCCTGCAGCGGGCCGGTCGGTCAGCACTGGCGGCCGGGGCTGTCGCCACCGCACGCCAGCACCTGCAGGCAGCGGTCGACCTGGCCGGCGACCATCCCTCTCCCCAGCTGCTCACCGGCCTGGCGCAGACGCTCCTGTCGACTGGTGAGCCGGCCAAAGCCGTCGAGGTTTACAGGCGGATCCTGGAGAACCCTGACCTCGGCGACGAGGCCAAGGCCGATCTTCATCGGATGCTGGGCCGCGCTCTTTTCGTGAGCGGCGACGCGAACGCCGCCGACGGCCAGTTCTCGGCCGCAGCTGAGCTCGGGATCGCGGCCGGCAATCGAACCATCGCCGTCGAGGCGCTGCTCGACCGTTCCACCACCTGGTGGATCGCCGGCGCGACCGCACGCGCTGTGTCGTTCGCCTCGCGCGCCCGCGAGCTGGCTCACGATGCTGACCCTGGCTTGCGGCGGCGCGCGGAATCGAACTGGGCGCTGGTGACCTTCATCTCGGGTTCGGCCGAGGGCCTACCCGCAGCCGCCGCGGCCGCTGCTGATGTCGAGGCCGATCAGCTGCAGGAGACCGTTGACCCCACCTGGGGCTGGGGCACGCTCGGCAACTACATGTTCATCTCCGAGTTCGCCGAGGCGTATGACGACGCGCAGCGCGTGCTCGACGTCGCATACGCGGCGGCAGAGCAGCTCGGCGCCCCGATGGCGATCGGCCTCCTCGAATCCCTGCGAACGAACGCGTTGATCCGGCGCGGCCGCCTCGATGAGGCGCTGGTGCATGCCGAGCACGCGATGTCGATGGTCGACCTGGCGCCATCGCTCGCGGGCTACTCGTGGGTCGCGAAGGCCGGCGCGCTGCTCGAGCTGGGGCGCATCGACGAGGCCGCCGAATGGTGCGACCGCATCGAGAAGCTTCCGCAGAGCCTGATCCTCCGCCTCTGGCTGCGGCGGATGCGCGGCATCATCTTGATCCGCCGCGGCCGGCAGCGAGAAGCCAGCGATCAGTTCCTGGTCGCAGAGACCATCGCCAATGAGGCCGGCCTGTTCGAGCCGTGCATCGTCCCTTGGGCGCGGGATGCCATCTCCGCCCACGTCGCGTGCGGACGGCTCGATGACGCGGCGCGGGTGGTCACGTGGCTGGAGACGCACGGTGCCGGGCTGCCGTGTCGCTGGCCGAAGGCGACGCAGCTGTTCGGACGGGCCCTGCTCGCCGAGAACGAGGGCGACAACGCCACCGCCGAGGCCCGCTATCGCGAAGCGCTCGATCTGTACGCGCAGATCAAGCAGCCGCTGTCAGAGATCCGCACCATGGTGCAGTTCGGCCGCTTCTTGCGCCAGATCGGCAAGGCGATCCAGGCGCGCGACTACCTGACGAGGGCGGTCGATGTCGCAAATGAAGCCGGTGCGGGTTGGCTGGCACAGCAGGCGCTGGACGAGCTGCATGCAGCGGGTGGACGCCACCGGCGCCCCGAGCACCCCGACGAGCTGACCCCGCAGGAGCGGCGCATAGCCGAGCTCGCCGCCACCGACGGGCTCAACGTGCGCCAGATCGCCGAGCATCTTTCGCTTTCACCGCGCACGGTCGAGTCACACCTTCAGCACGTCTATCAGAAGCTCGGCGTGAAATCACAGGTCGAGCTGATGAAGGCCTGGCCGAACACCCAGAAGGCGTAGCGCTCACAAACTTTCAGTACGGCCACTGACGACCGCGACTCCGTCCCTGCCTAGCGTCGCAGGCAGAGGTGATGTCATGCGTCTTTAGCGCCTGAATCGTAACCAGGACCGCGTCTTCAATCCACGTCATAGGAGATTCACCATGGTCAAGAATTTCGTGCGCCTGCTTGCTGTCTGCACTTGCCTGCTCGCCGCGGTGATTCCGTCCACGGCGTCCGCCGCGGGTGGGGGCGGCGGCGGTGCTCCTGGCGTCATCGCCATTTCGGTCGGTCCTACGGTCGAGCTCTCGGGCAAGCAGATCCTCACCGCGACCGTCACCGTCAACTGTCCGGTGCTGCTGGACCCATCGACCGGCCTACCGTTGACCGACAACTTCGGATTCCTCCAGATCCAGGAGGTCCGGGGCAACACCATTGCCCACGCATTCGGGAACTTCACCTTTGCCTGCGACGGCCTCGACCACACTGTGGTCGTGACGGCGCTCGCGCAGGACCATCCGTTCCGCAGGGCCGCCGGAGTCGCGGCAGCGTCGGCCGGCACGTGCGGATTGGATCCGACCACACTCGCCTTCATATGCGTCAACGGCGCCGCGATCGAACCTGTCGCCATCAAGTGAGCTGACGACATCCCCCTCCCCCTCTGACCAGGGCCCGGTCTTCGGACCGGGTCCTGTGTTTTCATCGGGTCACATCTGCGCAGGCGGCGGTCAGCGCCTCGTGGAATGCATCCGGCTTTTTGACGCAGACGAAGTGATCGCCCTCCAGCTCGTGCACCACCGGATTCGCGAGCACCCGGCACAACTCACGCTGGATCGCGGGTGACACAACCTGATCGCCGGTGGTCAGGACCACGGCGCTGGGCGCGACAAGCTGGCCGAGCCAGCTGGTCGAATCGAAGGCGATCGCCACGCCGGCCGCCTGCAGAAGTGACCGGGTGTCGTGCTTCCCGACCTGGTCCATGACCCACCGGCCCTGATCGCCATCTGCAGAGCGAGGCGCCAACACGGCCAGCATTGCCGCGCGCCGCAGCGACTCTGGAGCGAAAAGGGCCGCCCGGGTCAGCAGGCGGATGAACGGGCCGCCTCCGGCAGACGCGAAGTTGTGCGCGGTCGCGCACAGAACCAGCCCGCTCACCAGCTCCGGGTGACGCCTGGCGAACAGCTGTGCCACGAGGCCGCCCAGCGAGTAGCCGACCACGATGACGCGGCCAAGCCCGAGCAGCCGGACGACTTCCGCGAGGTCGTCGGCGCACTCCGCGCCGTCGAACCGGCGGGTGCGGATGCCATCACCGTGCCCTCGAAGATCAGGCGCAACCACGCGATACGTGGTCGCGAGGGCGGGGATGGCCAGCGACCAGTTGAGGTCGGCGCTGGCGAGCAGCCCATGCACGAGCAGCACGGTCGGAGCGCCGGAGGGACCGTGAGCCTCGCGCACGAAGATCGTGCCGCGCCCCGGCAGGGGCAGCGCGCGCCCGGCCGGCATCTCGGCTGCGAAGTGAAGGTCGGCGAGGTCGAGGCGCTCGAGGCCAGTACGCTTCGAGCGCGGGCTGCGGTTGGTGCGTCGGTCGGACTTGAACATCTGGCTCCTCCTTCCGGGCCGGTAGGGCTCGGTCGAGGAGGAGCCTCGAAACAGACCTCTCCGCCTGAGGTCCGAATCAAGTACGGGATGAGTCGGCGCACGAAGGCGAGACTGGTTTGGAGAAGGTTTGGACTAGTCCAGAGAACGGGGCGACTGAAACGCCCCTCCTCCACGGCGTGGGGAGGTTAGGCCGGGGTCGCTTGCTCCTCGAGCTCCTTCAGCCGGTCGACAAGGCGCCGGACGCCGTAGGAGCGGCGGTTGAAGTAGGCGGCGCGGCTGAGGCCGACACGCCTTTCGACCGCGTAGTGGCCACCGATCCGGCGGACGTAATAGAGATGCAGGATCTCGCCCGCCTGGGCGTCGACCTGCGCGGGCGACCTCTGCAAGGACGCGATGCCCTCTTCCATCACCTGCCGCAGCGCATCCGCCGAATGGACCGGCAGGCAGCGCATGCCGACCAATGGGCTCTCGCCAAGATCCCGCAGGTTGCTGAAGACCCTCAGCGCGTGCTCGAGGCGCTCCACGGTGATGTCAGGAGCCAGCGGGCTCGAGTCCTGTTCAGGCGGCGGCCACAGCACGGCCGCAGCCTTGGCTGCCTCGCGCGACGGGAATATCAGATATGTCATCAGCCACCCCAACAGGCCGCTGACGAGAACGCTGCCGTACAGGACGTCCACCGGCCAGTAGGTAGGCTTTTCGCGCACGCCGATCTCGATGAGATAGGCGGCTGCAAGCAGGGCGCCGGTCGCTGCTGCAAACAACCGGAGCCGGCCGAGCCGGTCTGAGCGAGGCCGCGCCCACACCAGCAGCAGATCGCTGACGATTCCGACCCCGAACGACACCGGGACGAACTGGAAGTGCCCGAGCTGCGTGCCCAGGAGGACTGCGGTGACCGTCAGCATCAATGTGATGCTGCCTGCCGGCAGCCGTATCTCGCGGAGCAGCAGCAGGATCACGCCTGTGACCGTGGCCGCCTGCATCATGAGGCTGAGCGCGCCCAGCTCCTCGCCGATAAACCCCGCCCGGTTCGGCGTCAAACCATGCAGGTCGTTGACCCACTCGTTCACGTACGGGTGGTTGAACTGGATGAAGAACGAGACGACAGCGAGGAGGAGGGTGGCGGAGATCAAGGCTGTCGGGCCGGCAAGCAGCTCTCCGCGACCGATTGCGGCGCGCAGCGGCCCAGTCACGATCAAACCCGCCCCGGTGATCTGGATCACGTTTGGCGGCCGGAAGACCGCGGGCACTCCGTCGACGTCGGGGCCGAACGCGATCTGCCACCACGCACCAATCAGCATCCCGACGGCGAAGACCACACACCCGATGGCCGAAAGCCGGTAACCGTTCGGGACCACGGAATCGTATCGGCGCTCGCGACGCCAGTTACGCGCCCCAACCACGACCAGGTACAAGGTCACCAGCAGCCAGCCCGCCTGCGACGCTGCGTGCGCCCACAGTTGGATCGGCGGATGGCGGATCTGCCAGGCGTCGAGGTAGCCCGCGGCGACGAGAAGTGTCGCCAGGATCGAGAAGCCCCAGTCGAACCTGGTTCCCGGCCAGGTCGACGGGTGGAGGGCGGCGAAACGCATGACGGCACGGCCGTCGGCGGCGGGCTGCGCCTCGGCTATGACGCGGCTCATCGTGCGACACAGGATGCTCCGGGAACGACCGCTACGCACGCCGGGCCTTAGGAGGACGTCGGAATCAGGGTACGGAGCAACAGGGATGTAAAGGCGCGAAATCGCGGGTCAGGCCTGGTAGTTTCGATGCTTCTCGACATGATTCCACCAACCTCGGGGGAGTACCGCCCGGGCGTCAAGGAAGACTTCGACCGCCTATATCAGGCGACCTACCGGCGTGTCTTCGCGACACTCGTGATGATCCTGAGAAATCCGACGGCCGCCGAGGATGCCACCCAGGAGGCGTATCTGCGCGCGTTCCGCGGCTGGAAGCAATGGAAGCGTGACGCCCCTGCGGAGGCGTGGATCTACCGGATCGCCCTAAATGTCGCCTTCACCCACCGCCGCCGGGAGCGGCTGCATGAGGTCGGTGAGGTGATCAGGAGGCTTGGCCGTCCACGGGAGCCCGATCCCACCGCGACGAGGGACCCCGACCTCGTGCGGGAGCTCCGCGCCCTGCCTCCCAAGCAGGCAGCGGTGCTCGTGCTGCGTCACCTGCATGGCTTCACCAATCGCGAGATCGCTGCGGCGATGAAAATCCCGGAGCGAACGGTGGCGTCTCGTCTGGCAGCCGCCAAGGGTCGCCTGCGAGGCCGCCTGCGAGATCAAATGAGCTTCGAAATGGGTACTTCGACGGCCTCCCCTGTCCCTCTGGAGGAATGAGCGTGGAAAACGGCAACGGTTTCGAGCAGTGGCTGGAGCAGGAGCTTCAAAAGCAGGCTGTCAAGCAAAGCGGCCCCAGCCCCGTACCGACTCAATCCAAATACCACGCCGCATATCTTCAAGGAGGTCTTCATATGTCAGTTCTTGCCCACGCCGCGAGCGTGGTGTCGGCCAAGGGCGCCATCGGTCTCACCGTGGCCGCACTAGCGGTCGGAGGGGTCGCCGGCGAAGCGGCGATCACCGGCAGCGCCAACCCCGGCGACTGGGGGCACCAGGTCGTGCAACAGGTTCAGAAGTGCAAGGATGCCCTCACGCCCGGATCCCACGGCATCGGCCAATGCGTCAGCACCTTCGCGAAGCAGCATGGGCCGGACGTGAGCTCTGAGCACCGCGCCAGCGGCGCTCGACAGAATCACCCCACCGGTCCGCCGACCACCCACCCGACTGGTCCGCCGACCAGCCACCCTGTCGGCCGGCCGAGCAGCACCCCAGGCAGCCCTTAAGGAATCGCAATGAGATGAGAGGGTCGGGCGTCGCGCTCGGCCCTCTCCGTCAGGGTCGCAGCGCGAACATCGGATTCACCGGGCCGTGGCCGCTTCCAAGCTCCAGCGACTGTTCGATGGCGGATGTGATGAAGGCTTTCGCGTTTTGAACCGCCTCGAGAGGCGCCTCGCCCTTCGCGAGGCCAGCCGCGATCGCCGCGGAGAACACGCACCCGCTGCCGTGCGTGTTGGTGGTCGGGATCCGGCGGGCCTTCAGCTCCACCATCTCGTGACCGTCCCAGTAAACGTCCGTCGCGTCACCGCCCGCGTGACCGCCCTTGACCACGGCTGCGCGAGGCCCGAGGGCGACCAGGTCGCGAGCCGCCTTGTGACGGTCAGCCAGGGTGGCGATGGGGCGCCCCAGCAGCACCTCCGCCTCGGGGAGGTTGGGGGTGACGATCGCGGCCAGCGGCAGCAGGTACCGATAGAGGGCGGCGATCGCATCACTCTGCAGGAGCCGGGCGCCCCCCTTCGCCACCATCACGGGATCGACCACGAGGTTGCGAATCGCGTGGGCTTCGATCGCCGCCACAACGGCCTCGATGATCTCCGAGCTCGCGAGCATCCCGGTCTTTGCGGCCTGCACGCCGACGTCCTCCACCACGGCGTCGATCTGGGCTCGAATAACACCGACCGGCACCTCGTGGATCTCGGTCACGGTGACGGTGTTCTGGGCGGTGATGGCGGTGATCGCGGCTGTCCCGTGCACACCCATGGCGGCGAAGGTCTTGAGATCCGCCTGGATCCCGGCTCCTCCACCGGAATCGGAACCTGCGATCGTGAGCGCCACCGGCAGCTTCATGCCGGCATCAGGCGCCGGGCGGCCACGTAAACAGCAGTGGCGACGGCGACGCTGACCAGCCCGCTCAGATCTGCGCCGTGAAGGGCGCCGACCAGGGCCTCGTTGAAGAAGTGCGGCGTCGAGCCGAGGTTGCTGAACAGGTTTCCGTAGTTGACGAACAGCAGGCTCGCCAGGGTACCTGCCAGCCATGCCACGAGGGCGGCTCGCGGACGCGGCTTTCCTTCGAACACGAAGAAGCTCAGCAGCACGACGCCCGCCCAGGCCGGCGCCCACAGGTAGGTGAGGATCAGGAAGTCCTCGTACGCGAGGTGAAAGTCGCTGATCAGCACCGCATATGCCGCCAGCGCGGTGCCGAGTATTCCGCACCCGAGCGCCGTCTGCCAACGCTGGAGACGAATCCCCATCGCCAGCGTCACCAGGCCCGCCGTGTAGACGTCCAGGTAGTTGGCCCAGATCTCGCCGACGACGACGAAGATGAAGAAGGGCACGGCGACCCAGCCCGGGGCATGCGCGCTGATCACGGCGAGAACGCCCTCGCTGCTCGCGAGCTGGGCGTCGATCGTCGGCAGGAGGAGGCCGAAAAGGCCCAGGAGGATCATCGGCGCCAGAACACCGATCACGGGCCAGACAGTCACGTCACGAGCTCGGCTCGAAGCGGGAAGGTAGCGCGAGTAGTCGCTGGCGAACGGGTACCAGGAGGCGACCAGCGCGAAGCAGGTCATGAAGCCGAGCACGAAGGCCCCTGGATAGTCGCCCCCGGCCGTGGTCGGGCCCTGGCCCCAGTGGAACTGCGGGGCAAGGAAAACGAAAAGGGCCGCAGCGAGCGCGGCGAAGATGACCGCGCCGTAGGCCTCGAGAACCTTGATCGTCCGGTGGCCGAACACGGCGACCACGACGCTGACCGCGGCGATCAGGATCACGAGCGCGAATGTCACCAGGCGATTGTCGGTTCGGAGCAGCTGGGCGCCGGCCTGGGCGGCGATCACGCAGTCGACGGCAAACCAGCCGACCGCCAGGAACAGCGTGAGGGCGGCGCCGACGTACGAGCCACGAACGCCGAAGATGCCGCGCGTGAAGACGATCTGCGGCAGCCCGCTCCGTGGTCCGGTGTTGCTCAGCAGCCCTAGGATCACCGCGGCCGCCACCGTGCCCAGGACCGTGGCGATGAGCCCATCCCAGACGCCGAGCCCGTAGTACGTCGTCAGGAGGCTGGCCGTGAACAGGCTGGCGTAGTTGGTGAACGCGCCGGCCCATAGAAACCCTAGCTCTCGCGCATGGCCGCGGCGTTCGGCGGCCTGGATCGCGTCGATGCCGTGGCTCTCTACCTTCCCGAAGGCGTCGGCCTCGACGCCGTGTGTGGCAATGTCGCCCATATCTCCCTCCGCTGGCATTACCCAGTTCAGGTGCTTGCGGTCGGCGCCCTGCGCCCTCTCAGCCAACGTGGCTCCCGCTCTCGGTTCAGATTCTAGGGGAGGCTCCCGTCCTTATATATGTGGGTGGGCGTCAGGCCCGGTCGAGGAACTCCGTCACCAGCGACTGGAAGTGGTGCACGCCGTTCTCGCGAAGGGCCGAGAAACGTCCTCGGTCGTAGGAGCGGGAGCGTAGGCCACGCTGCACCTGCTCGCAGACGGCGATGTCCTCCTGCTGGATCTCATCCGAGAACGCGATCGTCTGCTGCATCGACTCCCACCCGGCCCCGGTCCCCGGCTCGGCGAAGAACCACTCGAAGATGGTGAGGGTGCGGTCGACGCCGATCGGGAGGATGACGTTAGTGCTGACGTTGTCCTGGTAGATGTTCAGCATCGTGTTCGGAAAGATCCAGTAGTACAGGGCATCCTCCTCGGTGCCCGGCATGCGCACGTATCGCCGGTCGCGGCCCGGCACCTCGCCGGGCTTGAGCTCACGGATCGGAGCGTGCTGCTTCGAGTAGTACCGGAAGGTCTCGACGCGGTACTGGTCGTAATCGAGCTCCTTGAAAAGGCCCGGATGCGCAATGGGCACGTGATAGCCCTCGAGGTAGTTGTCGACGTATACCTTCCAGTTGCACGCGACGTCGTAGTCGCGTCGCTCCACCTGGCGCATGCTCGAGAGGTCGTAGCCGGCGGCCTTGATCTCATCCGGCGCGGCGCCAAGCCAGTCCGCGAGGGGGGCGGCGTCCGGGTCCAGGTTCGCGAAGATGAACGGGCCCAAGGTGTCGACGCGGATCGGAACCAGTCCGAAGTCGGCTTTGTCGAAGTCCTCGGTGCCTTCCATCTCGCGAGCCGTCTGGAGCCGGCCGTCGAGTCCGTAGACCCAACCGTGGTAGCCGCACTGCAGCGATTTGCGGTTGCCGCGCGTGGTCACCACCTGCGCGGCCCGATGGCGGCAGACGTTGTAGAAGCCGTGCAGCCGGCCGTCTTGAGCATGAGTCAGCAGGATGGGCTCGTCGAGGATGGTCGTGGGCTTGAAGTCGCCGACCCGCGCGAGCTCGGAAGCGTGAGCGACGAGCTGCCATGTGCGGGCGAAAATCCGCTCCTTTTCCTGCTCGAGGATGGCCGGATCTCGATAAGCCGTGGAAGGCAGCGTATGGGCGCGGCTGACGTCCGTTTCCAGCTTCATCGGCACCGGCCATTGTCGCACCGAGGAAAATGCCCTCGTGAGGGCTTTCCTGGTCGGTCTCGTGATGATGACCGCGATGGTCGTCATCGTCCTGTCGATCCGGCCCGGCGGCCTGCGCCGTCAGCTGCGCCTGGCGGCACGCCGGCTGCGGCTGGTGCTCGTGCTGGGCGGCGTCTACCTTGCCGCCTCGACGCTGATTCGCCTGTTCGTAACCTCCGGTCCGATCGCAGATTTCGGGCTCCCTGTCCTGGCGATCGTGCTCGCGGCCGTCTTCGTGTTCCTCGCCCAGGATCCGGTCGCTCCCGAACCGCCGCGGTGAACAACCGCGAGCCCGACTCGATAACACTCGCCGACGTCAAGGAAGCCCGCGAGAGGATCGCCGGCAGCGTCGTGCGGACGCCCATGATCCGCCTGGACACCGACGGCACCGGCGAGGTTTACCTGAAGCTCGAGAACCTGCATCCGATCCGCTCGTTCAAGCTTCGCGGCGCCGGCAATGCGATGGCGATGCTGAGCGCCGCCGAGCTCCGCCACGGGGTTTACACGGCAAGCGCGGGAAACATGGCCCAGGGCGTTGCGTGGAATGCGCGCCGGATGAACATCTCCTGCACGGTCGTCGTCCCTGCCGGCGCACCGCAAACCAAGCTCGACGCGATCCAGCGCCTTGGGGCGGAGATCATCGTGGTGCCGTTCGAGGAATGGTGGGACGTCCTGGTGACTCGCCGTTACCCGCGTCTTGAGCCTGCGCGATTCATTCATCCCGTGGCGGACGTCGCCGTGATGGCCGGAAACGGCACCATCGGCCTGGAGATACTCGAGGAAGTCCCTGACGTGGATGCGGTGCTGGTTCCGTTCGGCGGGGGCGGGCTGAGCTGCGGCATAGCCGCCGCCGTGTGCGGGATTCGGCCCGAGGTCCGTGTCTTCGGCTGTGAAGTAGAGACGGCTGCACCGCTGTCTGCCGCTCTCACCGCGGGCGGTCCGGTGGAGATCTCGCGGACCGCGAGCTTTGTCGACGGGATCGGCGGGCCCGCCATCCTGCCGGAGATGTGGCCTCCCGCGTCCCGCCTCCTGGCGGGCTCTCTGGTCGTCACCCTGGCCGATGTCGCGGCTGCGATCCGGCTGCTGGCGATGCGAGCTTCGATCGTGGCTGAGGGAGCTGCCGGAGCCGCGGTCGCCGCGGCCCTCAAGCGATCAGGCGCCGGCGGCCGCCAGGTGTGCGTGGTGTCGGGCGGGAACATCGATCCCGGCACGCTGGCTGATATCCTGGCCGGCCGCATTCCGTGACGTGACTAGTCGGTCTTGACCTCGGTTCCGTCCTGGGCCCACCGTGTATGGAACGCGCCCGCGCGATCCACACGATGGTAGGTGTGCGACCCGAAGTAATCGCGCAGGCCCTGGATCAGGTTGGCCGGGCCGCGCGCGCGCCTGTAGCCGTCGTAGTACGCGAGCGATGATGCGAACGCTGGGACCGCCACCCCCCTGTCCACCGCCTGGTGCACGACGCGGCGCCACGCGGTTTGGGCTGAGGTCAGGGCCTCCTGGAAGAACGGCGCGAGCATGAGGTTGGGCAGGTCCGGCTGCTCGGCGTATGCGTCGCGAATGCGATCCAGGAACTGCGCCCTGATGATGCAACCGCCGCGCCAGATGGTCGCCAGCGCGCCGAGATCGAGGTCCCATTCGTACTCTTTAGAGCCCGCCCGCAGGTGCTCGAAGCCCTGCGCGTAGGCGACGATCTTCGAGGCATACAGCGCGTCTCGCACGTCGTCGACCAGGCCCTCATCCCGCGCGTAATGGATGTGTCCCTCCGCCGGGCCGGTAAGTATGTCCGCCGCCTTCACCCGCTCGCCCTTCTGGCTCGAAAGAATCCGCGCGAAGACGGCTTCGGTGATGCCGGTGAGCGGCACGCCCAGATCGAGCGCCGACTGGCTGGTCCACCTTCCAGTGCCCTTCTGCTCGGCCTCGTCCTCGATCACGTCCACCAGGGACTCCTGCGTGCCCTCCGTGTGCTTGGCGAGAACGTTGGCCGTGATCTCGATGAGGTAGGACTGGAGGCGGCCCTGGTTCCACTCGCGGAAGATCGCTGCAAGGTCGTCAGGCGACAGCCCCACGGCCTGGCGCAGCAGGTCGTAGCTTTCGGCGATCAGCTGGATGTCGGCGTACTCGATCCCGTTGTGGACCATCTTCACGAAGTGGCCGGCTCCGTCGGGGCCGATGTACGTGCAGCACGGCTCGCCATCGACCTTGGCCGAGATCGCCTTCATCATCGGCTCGACGTGCGCGTACGAGTCGCGGCTGCCGCCAGGCATCAGGCTCGGCCCGCGCAGCGCCCCCTCCTCCCCTCCCGACACGCCCATGCCGATGTAGCCCAGGCCGGCCTGGGCAGCGGCGGCCGCGCGGCGCCTGGTGTCGTGGAAGAGCGAGTTGCCTCCGTCGATGATGATGTCGCCAGGCTGGAGCAGCGCGGACAACGACTGCACTTCGCCGTCGACAGGCGATCCTGCTTTGACCATCAGGAGAATGGCGCGCGGCGGCTTGAGGATGCGCACGAGCTCCTCGAGCGTGCCTGCCGGATGGAAGTCGCCCTCGCGCCCGTGCGCGGCCATGAACGCGTCGGTGCGCTCGCGGGTCCGGTTGTAGACGCCTACACGTACCCCATGCGAGGCAAAGTTGCGGGCCAGGTTCATGCCCATGGTCGCCAGCCCGACGATGCCGAGCTCCATCAGAACGGCTCGAGCACCCAGCGCCCGTAAGCGATGAAGGCGGACAGGGCGAGAAGAAACACGTTGAGGCCGATGTTCGGGTATTCGCGGCGCTGCAGGTGGAAGACGATCGCTCCCAGCATCAGCACCACCAGGCCGGCTGCGGCCAGCGCCACCAGCCACGAAACCGAACGGACGAGGCCCGCGAAGATGAGGGCAACCCCGGCGAGGCCGTCGGCCGTCCGGCGAAGATGCGCAGCCCAGGCGCCATCTCCCGCATGTACCTCATTCCCGACTGCGGCTTGGCCGGCGGCCTGTACATGAGGCTCGTGTGGTAGACGAAGAAGGCGCCCACCAGCACCTGCACGATCCACAGCGCGATGTTCACGGCCCGTCCTCACCCCCGCGGAACTCCAGACAGCGAGTGCCGGTGAGATCGAGCCAGTACCGGCCGCGGCCCTGGACGATTCGCATCAGCACCTGGCCGCACGCCGGGCATCGCACGACCGCGCCCGGCGCGTTCATGTAGACGTCCACCCGACCAACCGCATTGACCGTGGCGCACCCTGCGCAGGTGCTCTGCGCGTTTGTCATCTCCATCGTGAAGATCTCCCGAAGGAGCCCGCCGATGGCATTGCCGTCGAGCTTCAAGTCAGCTTGCTGCATGGTCATCCTCCTGTTGCTCCGAAGCGCTCCGTCTTCACCGAAGCGGGGTCGTATCCCATCTCGACGAGCAGGCCCGCCGCCGACTCCACCATCGCCGTCGGCCCGCAGATGAACACCAACGGCATCTGGTCCTGCGGCCAGCCGACCTCGGCCAGCATCGCGCCGTCGATGCGCCGCGCGTAGCCCTTCCACCCCTGTGGCTGGGCGCGGGTCAAGGTGTGGGCCACGGTCAGGCCATCGCCGGCGCCGCCCAGCCGGTCCAGCTCCTCGCGATAGATCACGTCCTCGTACGAGCGTGACGAGTACAGGAGCCGGGTCGGCGTGGTCGCGCGCGCGGCCGCACGGTGGCGCAGCATCGCCATCAGGGGCACGACCCCCGACCCGCCGGCGATGAGCAGCAGCGGGCGCTGGTCGTCAGCTTTCCACACGAAATAGCCGCCGATCGGACCGCGGAGCTCGATCTTGTCGCCCGCGCGCACCTCACCGACCAGGTAAGGCGACACCTCTCCGTCGTCGAGTCGCTCGACGGTGATCGTGAGGCGGCGATCTTCTGGCGCCGACGCGATCGAGTAGCTGCGCTGTGCCTGGTAGCCGTCTTCCGCGGTCAGCCGGACGTCGACGTGCTGTCCTGCCAGGTGACCCGGCCAATCCGGCA
Source organism: Candidatus Dormiibacterota bacterium (assembly GCA_036505515.1). GTDB lineage: Bacteria > Chloroflexota > Dormibacteria > Dormibacterales > Dormibacteraceae > DASXTG01. Next base: position 19,011 of record DASXTG010000227.1, read on the forward strand.
CGTCCATGACGAGGCTCGCCACCTTCGGCGTCTCCTGGATCAGCCCGGCGACGGTGCCGAGCTGCCAGGTCAATCGCCCCAGTACCGCTGCTCGCGCCATGGGTCGCCGTACATGTTGTATCCGTTGGACTCCCAGAAGCCCGGCTGGTCATCCTTGATCAGGCGCAGTCCTCGCACCCACTTGGCGCTCTTCCAAAAGTAAAGGTGCGGGACGACGAGCCGCGCGGGACCGCCATGCTCGGGATGAAGGGGCTCACCGCCATATTCGAACGCGACCCAGGCCTTGCCCCCGGTCAGATCTTCGACCGGCACGTTGGTCGTGTAGCCCCCATACGAGAACGCGAGGGCAAAGTCGGCGGAGGTCTCGATGCCGTCCAGGATCTTGTCAACCGACACGCCGCGCCACTTCGTGTCCAGCTTCGACCACTTGGTGACGCAGTGGATGTCAACAGTGAACTCCTCAATTGGCAGCTGCTGAAATTGAGCCCACGTCCAGCGCTTGGGCTCGTCCACCTCGCCCTCCACCACGAAGCTCCACTCCGAGGTCGCGATCCGCGGTGTGGGGCCTGCGGACAGGACGGGAAAGTCGTCGACGACGTGCTGTCCGGGCGGGACGCGCGAGCTGCTCGGCACGTCTCGCCGCTTGCCTCGAAAGCCACGCGAGATGAACGACATCAGGCTTCCCTCCACCGCAAACTCCAGCTCGGTCGTGATTCAGATTACTGTTCTCAGCCTCGTAGGGCCGAGTAGGCTTGACGCGCCATGAGCCAGACCCCTGGGGCGCCCACGGTCGGCCAGGTCTCGGCCGACGGTCAGTTCCGCTGGGACGGACAGCAGTGGGCGCCACTCCCACGGGGCCACCGCGAGGCGACGTCTTGGACGCGGCCGATGCAGCTGGCGAGCGCCGGGCTCTTTGCACTGTCAGCGGTGGGCACGCTGGTGACCACGTTGGTCTACGTCAACCACGACACCGTTCTGAAGGCTCTCAAGGCGCAGGGCACACAGATTCCCGCGGGCACAGACGTCGACACCGTCGTCAACATCACGATCGCGAGCATCATCGGCTTTGCCGTCTTCTTCGCGATCCTCTACCTGGTGGCCGCTGTGGGCAGTTACATGGGATGGCGCTGGGTCTTTTGGGGGGCAATCATCCTTTTCGGGCTTAGCGGCATTGGGGCGGTCACCAACCTGGCATCGATCGCCAAGCCGGAGACGTCACCCATCCCCGTTCCGGGTTTGATCGTGGACGAGGTCTTCTCGGTCCTGAGCCTGGCCATGGCCGTCTGGATGTTGATCGCGGGAATCAAGTTCGGGCCGTGGGCGATGAAGAGGCCAGGCCCGTAGCGCGAAATAGTCTCGGGAGGCGGGATCGTTGACAGGGAGGAGCAGCGTGGAGGCCGTCAATCCACGTCTCGAGGCTTTCCGGGCCGACGCGCGGAATGACCCCGAAGCTTTCTGGGCGCGCGCCGCGATGGCCTTGCCCTGGCACCGACCCTGGGACCGAGTGTTCGAATGGGAGCCGGACCACCCAGACGACCGCGGACGCTATTTTCGCTGGTTCGTCGGCGGTCAGACCAACATGGCGTGGAACTGCGTCGACCGGCACGTCGAGGCAGGCGGCGGCGGAAAGATGGCGCTCATCTGCGAGGACGAACGCGGCGCCAGAACCCTTCTCACCTATTCGCAGCTGCGATCAGAGGTGCGACGCGTGGCGGCAGCGCTTCGCGGCCTCGGCATCGGAGCCGGCGACCGCGTGGGGGTATACATGCCCACCTGCCAGGAGGCGATCGTGCTTATGCTCGCCTGCCTCCGCATCGGGGCCATCCACATCGCTGTCTTCGCTGGTTTTGGATCCGGCGCGCTTCGCGACCGCCTCCAGATGGCCGGAGCGAAAGCCCTC
>DASXTG010000228.1:0-22410 GCA_036505515.1 Candidatus Dormiibacterota bacterium
GTCGACCTCTGCCTCCGCGGCAGGAATGCGCTCCGCTGCGGCGGCCAGCTTCTCCATGCGCGCGGCCTGGTCCTCAAGGAACTCCCGCCGCGTGCGCACGCCCGCGAGCGCCGACGTGGCGGCGGCCAGGGCTCGCCTCGCCTGGTCGACGTCGCGGTGCGCGCCGGTGAGGTCGGCCGCGTCGGCTGGCGGCGGCGGTGGCCCTGTTTCGGCGATCGCCTCCAGGGCTGCGCTGGCAGCGGCCATCTCGGCGGTCAGCTGGCTCCGGAGCGCCTCGGCGGCGTGCGCCTGCCTCTGGCTGTCAGCGAGCTCCCGGCGTGCGCCTTCTGCCAGCGCCACCTGGCTGTGGGTGCGCTCCTGTGCCAGCTGCAACGAATGTTCGGCGGCGGCGAGCTCCAGCCTCAGACGGCCGAGCATCCGCTGCCGGCTCAGCCGGCGATCCTGTGCCGCCTGGACCTCCGCTCGCCAAGATTGGAACTCGGCCTCGGCCGAGTCGGCGAGGCCACGAGCCTCGGCCAGCTTCCGCTCGAGTGTCTGCGCCTGTGAGGCCGAGCGCCGCTGCGCGTCGCGCGCCTCCCTCCACTCCTCCCAGACGATGCTTCCGCGCAGCAGGTCTAGCCGGGCGGTCGCTTGGGCGACCTCATGGGCTGCTGCGGCCTGAGCGCGAACGACCTCGAGCCTGGGCTCGATCTCCGACCGCAGGTCTTCGAGTCGCAGCAGGTTCTGAGCCAGCTCCGTCAATCGCTGGCCCGCCCCCTGACGACGCGCCTTGACACCGCGGACCTGCGCTGCCTCCTCGAGCAACGCTCGCCTTTCCGCGGGCGAGCAAACGACGATCGTCTCGATGTCGCGCTGGTCGATGATGGCGTACGAGTCCACCGTCAGGCCCGTGGACGCGAGGACGTGGATGAGGTCGCGGCGACGCACACGCGTGCCATTGAGGAAGTAATCGCTCTCCCCGTCGCGCTCGACGCGGCGCCTGATAGCGACCTCGTGGTAGTCCAGTGGAAGCCTGCCCGCGGTGTTGTCGAAGACTATCGTGACCTCTGCGAAAGCAGCCCGCGATCGCCGCTCGCCACCGGCGTAGATGACCTCTTCCATCTTCCGGCCGCGCAGGTCCCTGGCCTGGCCCGAGCCCAGGACCCACTTGAAGGCGTCGACGATGTTGGTCTTGCCGGACCCATTGGGGCCCACGATCGCCGTGACGCCGCCTTCGAATTGAATCTCGGTCGGCCGGGCAAAGGTCTTGAAGCCCAGCAGGCTCAGCGAGCGCAGGAACAATGTTGGCACCAAGGTAGCAGATGTGGTAGCCATTTGGCTCCAGGACACAAGATGTGGAGATCCAGCTAGTCGATCTGTCCGAACTGGCGGCTTCGACGCGACTCGAGGGGCGCCGTTTCAGCAGGTTCTGACGCGGCGGGCGGGTCGGGCAGGACGCTGAGCGGGGTGAGCGCGGCTTCTCCCCCGTCGGGGGCCCCAAGCGCCGGGGCGCGACCCCGCGGGGCCCGCCTGGCGCGAGGGCGGGGCGGCTTGCTCGTCGCCGGGCTGGCAACAGCGACCGACGTTGGCAGCAGCGTCTGCAGCGCCGCGCGAGCCGCATCCTGCTCGGCTTCCTGCTTTGTTGCCCCGTGCCCTGTGCCTAGGGGCTCGGCTCCAGCGAAGACCACCGACGTGTATTCGCGGCGGTTGCCGACGCGTGCGCCTTCGCTGTCATAGAAGGGCGTCTGCCCGAATCGCTCCTGCGCCAGCTGCTGCAGCCTGCCCTTGAAGTTCTCGTCCTGGGCGGGCACGGGCAGCGACCGGTACCGGTTCAGGTAGTAGTGGTAGGCCGCGTCGTAGCCGGCGTCCAGAAAAACGGCCCCCAGCACGGCCTCGAAAGCGTTGGCGAGCAGCGACTTCAGGTTCCGGCCCCCACCCTTGGCGATGCCCTTACCAAGGTATAGATAGCTGCCAAGATCGAGCTGCTCGGCGAGTTGAGCCAGCGTGTTGGTGTTGACCATCGCGGATCGGGTCTGCGTCAGCTCACCCTCTGTGGCTCCGGGATGGTGCTTGTAGAGGTACTCGGCGGTGATCAGCTGCAGCACGGCGTCGCCGAGGTACTCCAGCCGCTCGTTGTCGCGCGGAGAAAGGCTCGGGCTCTCGTTGGCGAACGAGCTGTGGGTTACGGCCTCGAGGAGGAGGCTGGGGTCGCGGAAATGAATCCCGATCTTTTGTTGGAGCTGCTGCAACGACTCCGAAAGAGGAACGGCGGTTGTTGCTATGAGCCGGCCTTCTCCTGTATGTACTCCCAGGCCTGGCCAACAGTGGTGATCTTCTCTGCGTCCTCGTCTGGTATTTCGAGCCCGGTGTTCTCCTCGAACGCGTAGATCAACTCCACCAGGTCCAGCGAGTCTGCGTTGAGATCCTCCTGGAAGGAGGCATCCATCGTTACCTGCTCGGGTTCGCAGCCGAGGCGCTCGACCACGATGTTCTTGAAGTCTTCGAAGCTTAGTTTCTGAGTCTCCACTCTCGCCTCCAGCGCGACATCGCTTAGGGGGATCGGTGAACTACTCTACCAAGTTCTCGCCGGGGCCCGGGCTCCACGCGCCCGGGCCCCCAACCACTCGACCTATGCCCTCGACTTCGCGCCCGCAGGAGTCGGTGCCATGCCGAGCTGGGTCATAACGTCGACCTGGTCGTACACGATGTGGTTCCTCTTCACCAGGCCACGGTCGATCTCGAAGACCTGTATGAACTCGCCGACCAGCTTCTTGCCGGTGGGAGGAACCTCACCCATCGGTGTCCGGAGCGGTCCATCGTGCGTGCCTGTAAAGACTCCCTCCACGACCACCGTGCTGCCCTGGGTGATGATGCTCTTGGCCTCGACCCGAGCATCCGGGAACGCCCTGAGCCAGGTCTGGTTGAACTCCTTGGCGGCCTGCGTCCCCTTGGCTTTGATGCCGCCGGTTGCCTCGAGCACAACGTCGGCGGCGGTATCTCGCGCCACCGCCTCGAGGTCGTGCGCGTTGAAGGCCTTGATGCCCCGCTCGACGACCGCCCTGGCTTCCATCTGCGTCGATGCAGCGATCTCAAACAGCTCGCGTTTGGGCTCCTCCGCCGTGCTGAGGTATTTCTTGAACGACTCGACCAGCTTCTCTGCCTTCGGTGCGAACGACTTCGCGGAGGCCTCGTCGTCGTAGATTCCGATCGAGATCGACTCCCCGCTATCTCGATCGACTAACAGCGTGCCCGACCGGTTTCCTTTGTGAGTCGCAAGGGCGGGAAGAGCCGCCTCTTTGTACTCCTTGATCGCCTGATCGATGTCGGATTTCTTGTATTTCGCTCTGATCACGCCTGCGTACATATCTCACCTCCGTGAGAACAGGAATAGCCTTCGGCTTGCGTGGTCAGCGAGGCGGTCCCCTGGCGGGACCATGCTCAAGCGGCACCTCTCTTCCACCCAAGTCACGAGAGGCCGGCTACGTCTCGATTCTGCTCCCAGCCTTGAGTGTCGAGTCAAGGCACTGCATCGCGGGTAGGCAACCCAGGGTTGCCTCCTCAAACGGGAAGCTGCAGCCCCTCGGAGGCAGCCGGCGTCCCGACCGCGATCGCGGTCTTGCCCGGGGCAAGCTCGCGCATCATCCCCACCAGCGCACGCTTTGGGCCGACTTCGATGAAGGTGTCACAGCCGGACTCCACAAGCGCCGTGACGCAAGACGCCCACCGCACGGGCGATCGCAGCTGCATCTCCATGACGTGTGGAATGCGGTCCCCTCCCTGGTGCGGGCGGCCGGTTAGATTTGCCATCACCGGAATTCGCGGCGACCGCCATTCGATGCGATCGAGGGCGGCGCGGAGGCGTTCGGCGGCGGGGGCCATGAGCGGGGTGTGAAAGGCGGCGCTCACGTTGAGCGGCAGCACACGCTTCGCACCGGCGGCTTGAAGGCGAACCGTGGCTTCCGCCAGGCCGGCGGTGGTGCCCGCGATCACGATCTGGGTTGGCGTGTTGTAGTTGGCAGGCCAGACGTCATCAACTCCGGCGAGCGCCGCCTCGACGGCCTGCGCGTCGAGACCAAGCACCGCCGCCATCGAGGTGGTTCCGGCCGGGGCCGCTTCTGCCATCGCCTTGCCGCGCTCGACCACGGCTTTGATCACGGCTGGCGCGCCGGCTGCGCCCGACGCAGCGAGAGCCGCGTACTCCCCCACCGAGTGGCCGGCCGTCCCTTCGGGCTCGATTCCTCGTCTTCGCAGCAGCAGCGTCAGGCCAAGGCCCATGAAGTACAGGGCAGGCTGGGCGTTCTGGGTCAGCCTGAGCTCGTCTTCATCCGCCGCCGTCAGAAGGTGGCGCAGGTCTACGCCTGCAGCGCTCGAGCATTGATCGCACAGCTCCGCTACTTCGCGGTCGGTCAGGAGCTCGGCGCCCATCGCGGCGTACTGAGAGCCCTGGCCCGGATAGAGAAATGCAACTCTCATCGCGTCAACAGGTTAGTGCGCGCTCCCCCACCTGACCTCCCCCTGTTAGGGGGAGTCAGTAGCACGAGCTGTGTTAGGACCTACTCGGTCTTGAGGACTTCGCGACCCGCGTAGTAGCCGCAGTTGGGGCAGATCGCATGCGGTCGCTTGGGTTTCTTGCAGTTCGGGCAGGGCTGGATCTGGATCAGGGCCAGCGCGAGGTGCGATCGTCGTCGGCCTTTTTTCGATTTCGACAGCTTGACCTTCGGGAGAGCCATGGCCGCCGAATTCTACCGGACAGACTTAAAGGCCCGCTCCGGAACTTCAGTTACGTGGACGCGGCGTGGTCGCTGGACTCCTCGGCAGGGACGCTGGACTGCAGTGCTTCAACCCCACGCCGGACGGTCGCGAGCGTGCGACCAAGATGCGCCTCGAGCTGCTTCAGCTGATCGAGTGCATACGCCTCTGCCTGCCGGACGATCTCATCGTGCCTGGCCTGCGCGTCCTTGACGACCTGAGTGCCATGCCGTTCGGCGCGTCGCAGGATCTCATGCTCGGATGCGGTCTCTTCAGCGCGCTCGTTGGCGCGCGACATGATGCGGGCAGCCTCAGCGTGCGCCTCGCTGATGATCCTCTGCTGCTCCGACACGGTCCAGTTGGCCTGCTTGATCTCATCGGGCAGGTTGAACCGCAGCTGGTCCACCAGCTCCATCACCTCGTCTTCGTTGACCATGACCTGGGTCGAAAGTGGAACGTGGCGTGCGTTCTGGATCAGGTACTCGATGCGGTCAAGGAGCTCGTCGACCTTTATCTGAATTTCTCCTTCAACGCCTTGCCAACGGCGGGCGGGACCAGATCGGACACGTTCCCGCCGTAGCTCGCGATGTCCTTCAAGATACTTGACGAAACGTAGATGTGGGCGAAGCTGGACATCAGGAAGACGGTGTGGATGTCAGGGGCCAGCTTCCGGTTCATCAGAGCCTGCTGCAGCTCTGCATCGAAGTCGGAGTAGGCGCGCAGGCCTTTGACCAGGGTGGTCGCACCCCGGGAGCGAGCGTACTCGACCGTGAGCCCGGTGTAGCTCGCGATCTCCACCCGATCGCGACCCTCGAGAGACTCGGATATGAGCCGCACACGCTCCTCAACAGTGAAAAGCGGCTGGCGCTTGTCGGGATTGGCGGCGACCGCCACGATCAGCTGATCAAAGATGCCAAGCGCACGCTCGACTACATCGAGATGGCCGTTGGTGAAAGGGTCGAAGCTGCCTGGATAGACGGCCTTCTTGCTGCTCAAGGCGTGCGCAGCACTGTGACCATCGTGTCGCCGTAACGACGCTGGCGGTCGACCACAAGACGAGCTAGCGCCGGCAGCACCTGTCGCCGCGAATGCTCGGCAACAACTGTCGCGTCATTCAAGACCCTGTCGAGGGCCTGAAGCGAGCGGTCCAGCACCACCTCGTCGTAGGGCGGGTCGAGAAACACCAGGGTTGCGCGTGTGACCTCGTCCGGCGAGGCTTCGAGCCAGCGGACGACGTCGGCGCGTACGACGCGGGCGCGGTCCTTGAGCTCGAGCGCGTTCAAGTTCTGGCGCAGGATAGCAAGACCGCGTTCGTGGCGGTCAACGAACGTCACCGTAGCAGCGCCCCGCGACAGGGCTTCGATCCCTAATGCCCCCGATCCGGCGAACAGGTCGAGCAGGTGAGCGCCGACGATCCGCGGTCCCACCAGGTTGAAGATCGCAGCCTTGACCAGGCCCTGAGTTGGCCGGATGCCCTTTGGCATCTTGAGCCGCCTGCCCCGAGCCTGTCCTCCCCCGACCCGAAGAGGTGACATCGCCTCAGTTCAGGGGTGGGCGGCGGCGGCTCCACGGCCGGGCCTGTTCCAGCTGGGCCGCGAGGCCGAGGATCACAGCCTCGCCGCGCGGGGGACCGACGAGCTGCACTCCGATCGGCAGTCCCGCCGAATCCGTGCCGAGCGGCAGCGAGATGGCCGGCTGGCCGGTGCAGTTATAGGGGAAGGTGAAGGTGACGAAGTCCATGTACTCGTCGCCGGCGGTCGAAAGATCGGCTCCAAGGGTGTTGAGCAGCGGCACCGTCCTGGGCAGCGTGGGCGTGATCAGCACATCGTGCGAGTCCCAGAACGCCACCACCTGGCGGCTGTGCATCCGGATGGCGTCCACAGACCGCACGTAATCGACAGCGGTCAGCTGCTTGGCGAGCGCGATCCCCAGCGCGTTGAAGGGCTCGAGCAGGCTTTCGTCGCCGATCGGCAGAGAGCCGAGGCCCGAAACTACGATCAGCTGCATCGGCGTCCGGAACGGCTCGGTGTCGGGGCCGCCCTCGGTCACGCGGTGACCGAGTCCCTCGAGCATCCGAGCAACCTCCCGGACGCAGCTCGCGACCTGGTCTTCCACCTTCGTGCTTGCCCGGACGGTGAAGCCGATGCGCAGCTTGCGATCGGTCGGTCGAGCGGCGTCGGCAAACCGGCCGTCGACCTCGGCCCAGTACGCGTCGCCAGGCAGGTGACCGGCCATGGCGTCAAGGCCTGCCGCCGCATCGGCGACGGTGCGCGCGATCGCACCGTCCGTGGAAAGGCCCGCCCAGTGCTCGCCGAACAGCGGACCGGGCGAGATGCGGCCGCGCGAAGGCTTGAGGCCGACGGTGCCGCAGCAGCTCGATGGGATCCGCACCGACCCGCCGCCGTCAGAGCCGTGCGCGAAAGCGCACAGGCCGGCGGCTACGGCCGCCGCGGCCCCGCCGCTCGAGCCGCCTGCCGAGTAGTCGAGGTTCCAGGGGTTGTGAGTAGCGCCGAACAGGCCGTGCTCTGTCGTCGGCCGAGTACCGAACTCCGACAGGTTTGTCTTGCCAAGGATCGGGCAGCCCTCCTCTTTGAGGCGCGCCACCGGAAAGAAATCGACGGGGAAGGTTTGATCCACGAAGGCTCTGGATCCAAAAGTCATCGGATACCCCGCGACCGAGACCAGGTCTTTGATCGACACCGGCACGCCCCGCAGCGGATAGCCAATGTTCGCTGCATCTGCGGCCTTGGCTTGCTCGAGGGCGAGCTCGGGTGTGGTCAGGACGTAGGCGTTGAGCTTTGGGTTGAGTTTGTCGATTCGCGACAGGTAGGCCTCGGTGATCTCTTTCGAAGAGACCTGCCGGTGGCGGATCGCAGCCGCCTGCTCAAGCGCGGATGCGAATGGATCCATGCCCGTTAATGGTGCCGATTCTTGCCGGTGGATAGGGCGCCGACTCCAGCGCCGCCTCGAACCGCGCAGCTGCTTCCTGTGGGATCGCGACCAGCAGTCCGCCGCTGGTTTGCGCGTCACACAGCATCATCTGATCGATCTCGTCGATGCCTCCCCAGTCCACTTGCTCCCGATAGGCCGCGTAGTTGCGGCGGCTGCCGCTCGGGAACAGGTCGCGCTCCGCCAGTTCGCGTACACCTTCCATGAACGGGACCGCGTGGAGCTCGACATCGGCCCCGCCGTTGATGTTGCTGAGATGTCCGATCAATCCAAATCCAGTGACGTCGGTGGCGGCTGTCGCGCCGGCGGACACCATTGCCTCGGACGCGGCGCGATTGAGGGCACCCATGACTGCAATCGCCTCGCGCATCAGCGCGGGCGGGCACAGACCGCGCTTGATCGCAGTCGCAGCCAGACCAGAGCCCAGCGGTTTGGTGAGGTAGAGGACGTCGCCGGTCCGCGCGCCCTCGTGGCTGACGAGGCGGTCGGGATGGCCCTCACCGATGACGGCGTAACCGAACTTGGGCTCCGCATCGTCCACAGAGTGGCCGCCAACCACGGCGATCCCCGCTTCGGCCATCTTGGCTGCGCCTCCGGCGACGATCTTCTCCAGCAGCCCGGTGGTGAGCTTTTCGCGCGGGAATGCGGTGATGCCGAGTGCGAACAGCGGGCGCGCACCCACCGCGTAGACGTCGCTGACGGCGTTGGCTGCGGCGATGGCGCCGAAGTCTCCGGGCTCGTCGACGATGGGCGTGAAGAAGTCGACGGTCGCGACCAGGGCGCGATCAGGCGCGATGCGATAGACCGCCGCATCATCGCGATCGGCCGCGCTCGTCAGCACGTTGGGGTCCACGATCGGGGGCAAAGCCCCCAGCACCTGCCCTAGCTCCACCGGGCTGAGCTTGCAGGCTCAACCGGCCCCGTGGCTGTACTCCGTCAATCGCAGCGGTGACTCCATTGGTGCTAAGTATCACAACCATGGGCTTGGTGTTTGCCGCGATCGCGCCTCACGGCGGCCTCGCGATCGCGGAGGCATGCGAACCGCATGAGGTCGACACCGCGGCAGTCACGCGGGCGGGGATGGAGGAGCTCGGCCGCGCCTTCGAGGATTCCAAGCCCGATGTCATCGTCATCGCAAGCCCACACAACGTCCACATCTCGGGCGCGATCGGCGTGATCGTCGCGGCACGGATGTCTGGGCATCTACCCGACGGCTACGAATCCGTAGCGCTCGACGTCGCGTGCGATGCGAGCCTGGCCTGGCTGATGCTGGACACGATGACCGCCGACGGGCTGAGTGCCGTCGGCGTGAGCTTCGGCGCCAACGATCCCGCTGCCGCGGTCGCTCCGATGGACTGGGGCGTCCTGATTCCGCTGTGGTTCATGGGCGGGCGCAAGGATCCTCCAGTTCCACTGGTTGTGGTCGCGCCTTCGCGCGACCTGCCCGCCGAGGCTCACGTGCGCGCCGGAGCCGCGATCGCCAGAGCCGCCGCCCTCTCCCGCAAGCGCGTGGCATTCGTCGCCAGCGCCGACCACGGCCACGCTCATCGTGCCGGCGGCCCCTACGGGTACCACCCGGACGCGAAGACCTACGACGAGCTCGTGTGCAAACTGGTCCGCACCAACCGCCTGGACGAGCTGAGCACAATCCCTCTGGACCTCGTCGAGACCGCCAAGGCCGACAGCTGGTGGCAGATGCTGATGCTCAGCGGTGCAATGGGCGACGGCTGGACCGGCCGCTTGATCAGCTACGAGGCGCCGACGTACTTCGGCATGCTGACCGCGGCATATGAGCCGAGCGCTAGCCTCGGTAGCGCATCACAGCCTGGTACACGCACTCGGCGCCGAACTCCAGTGCTCTGACCGGCACCCGCTCGTCCGCGGCGTGAATGGTCGACGCGGAGTTGAAGTCGGCGGGCACGTTGAGTGGCAGGAAGCCGTAGGTCCTGATGCCAAGCCTCGCGAAGTGTCGCGCGTCGGTGCCTCCGGTAACGAGCGACGGAATCGGCACGCATCCTGGATCGGCCTCCGTCAGCACTGAGGCGAAGAGGTCAAGCTGCGACAGGTCGATCTCCGGCTGGGCCGGTCCCACGAGCATCACCTCGAGCTCCGGGTCGGGTCCGACCACGCCGCGCAGCTCGCGCAGCATGTCATCCGGTCCGAAGCCTGGGAGCAGGCGCCCGTCGAGCTGGACCTTGACCTCACTTGGGATGACGTTGATCTTCAAACCTCCGGTGACGATGGTGGCATTGACCGTGTTGTGCAGGGCAGCGTCCAGTCCGCGGCTCAACGGACCGAGCTGGCTCAGTGCTTCATCGGTGTGGGCCGGATCGAGCAGCGCAGCGACGCGGCTGCTCAGCGGCTCATCCAGCGCGTCATGAATCGCTTCAAGTGAGCGGCGGACGGGCAGCGTGATGTGGACGGGCAGGCGGCTGCCATCGAGAAGGATGAGCAGCTGTGCCAGCTTCGCCATCGCACCGCCACGCATCGGTATCGATCCGTGGCCTCCGGGCCCGCGGACGGTGACCTGAACCTGGCAGCCGCGCTTCTCGGCGACCATGACCGGGTAGAAGCGACGGCCGCCGAGGTGAAGAGCAACCCCGCCAGATTCGCCGATCGCGTGGCGGACCCCGGCAAAAAGGTCTGGGTGTGATTCGACGATCCATTTCGCGCCGTGATTGCCGCCTGCCTCCTCGTCGGCAAGGACGGCGAGTATGAGGTCGCCGGCCGCACCGCCCTGCGCATGCGCCCGCATGAGCGCGCTGATCATCATCGCCACGCCGCCTTTCATATCGAGGGCGCCGCGGCCCCACAGGTAGCCGTCGACGATCTCACCGCCGAAAGGCTCGTGCTGCCAGTGCTGGTTGACGGTGGTGACCACATCCACATGGCCTTGCAGAAGCAGCGGAGGTGCATCGCCTCGGCCCTTGACACGCGCGATGAGATTGGGACGCGAGGGCTCCGATCCGTAACGCTTCGAGTCGATTCCTGCGCCGCGGAGCACACGCTCGACGAGGTCGACGGCGATGCTCTCCTCGCCAGGAGGATTGGTGGTGTCGAGACGGATCAGGTCGCGCGCCAGCTCGACCACCATCGGCAGCGCCGCCATCCGTGCCAGGCTAACTGATCGAGACTTGCTCCAGGCGCCGATCGATCGCGGCCTTCAGCACCGGATGACGATCAAAGCCCGGATCCTCTTCCCGAATGCGGTTCACCTCGGCCTGAATCTCGCTGATGAGCACCGGTTGCGCCAGGGCCTGCATCGCTTCGTCCGACATGCCGTGCTGCCGCGCGCCCAGGAGCTCGCCCATGCCGCGAAGCCTCATGTCCTCCTCGGCGAGCTTGAACCCATCCCGGATCCGAGTCACGAGGTTCAGGCGCTCGAGGCTCGTCTCGGACGGGTCGTCGGCAAGGAGCAGGCAAAAAGCCAGGTCGGCGCCGCGACCGACTCGGCCCCTGAACTGGTGCAGCTGGGCCAGGCCGAAACGGTCGGCGCCCTCGACCATCATCACGGTCGCGTTCGGTACGTCGACACCGACTTCGACGACTGCTGTCGCCACCAGAACTTGCGTCTCGCCGCCGGCGAACCGGGCCATGACTTCGTCCTTGTCCTTCAGCCGTCCGTGGATCAAGTCCATTCGGAGGTCGGGAAACACATCCTTCCGAAGGCGCTCGAACTCCGCCCGTGCAGAACGGACGGCCAGCTTGTCCGATTCCTCGATCAGCGGGCAGATCACGAACGCCTGGCGGCCGAGTCGCACCTGCGATCTCACGAGCTCATATGCGCGGTCGCGCTCGTCGGGCGGCACCACCTGGGTCTCGACCGCCGTGCGACCCGGCGGCAGCTCGTCGATCACCGATACCGACATCTCGCCGTACAGCGCAAGCGCGAGGGTGCGCGGAATCGGAGTCGCAGTCATGGCCAGGAAATGAGGCCGGCCGCGGCCCTTCCCTCGCAGAAGCTCTCGCTGGCGCGTACCGAATCGGTGCTGCTCGTCCACCACGGCGAGCCCGAGATTCGCGAACTCAACATCCTCTTCGATCAGCGCGTGAGTGCCCACGACCAGCGCGCAGTGCCCGCTTGCCACCGCCGTGCGCACGCGGCGGCGCTCCGGCGCGCCCTGGCTGCTGACGAGCAGCTCCACGGTCAAGCCGGGAAAGCTCCCCTCGAGGTGGGAGCGGAACTTGTGCAGGTGCTGACGGGCAAGGATCTCCGTCGGCGCCATCACCACCGACTGGAATCCGGCCGCGTGAGCCATCGCCGCGCACGCGGCGGCGACCACCGTCTTGCCCGATCCCACGTCACCGTTCAGGAGACGGTTCATCGGCGTTGGCTTCCCCATGTCCTGGAACGCCTCCCACATCGAGCGTCGCTGCGCGCGGGTGAGCTCGAAGGGAAGTCCGCCTTTGAACTCGTCGATCACATCCTGTCGGTATGGCACCGGCGCCGCCGGCTCAGCGGCCAGCCTTGAGCGCAACAGGGCGAACAACGCCTGGAGCTGGAACAGCTCGGCGAACGCCATGCGGCGGCGCGCCTCGGACCAATCGCGCTCGGTTTCCGGCTGATGGGCGAGTCGCACGGCTTCGGCGATGGGCAAAAGCTGATGGCGCTCCCGAACGTCTTGTGGGAGGTCGTCCTCCAGCTCGATGGCAGCCGGCAGCGCGGCCGCGACCCATTCGGACACCTTCTTCGAGCTGAGTCCCTTGACGAGGTGGTACTTAGGCATCAGCCCGCGGATCCTGGACGGTTGCGCATCGCGCCCATCCGACAGCCTCTCGTGATGGGGATTGCGCATCTCCATCGTGCCGCCATAACCGAGGCGAGTCATGCCGGCGACAGCCATCCGATCGCCCTTGGCCAACTGTTTGGCCACCCACGGCTGGTTGAACCAGACCAGCCGCAACGCGTCCCCGTCCTCGTCGACGAGCGTGGCCTGCGTCAGCTTCATCTTCCTGCGCAGGCTGATGCGCGGACCGACTGCTGAGATGGTTCCGACGACCGCAGCGTTCATCCCCGGTAAAAGGGCGGCGACCGGCCTGGGCTGACCGAAGGATTCCCACCCATAGGGCAGCACAAGCAGCAGGTCGCGAATCGTGCGGACGCCGATCGAACCGAGATTCCTGGAGTCCGACGGCCTTACCTTCGGGAGCACGCTGACCGGCGAATCAAGTCTCATTGGGAATCTGACCACCACCATCACGCTGTTAAATGGTTATAGCAGCAGGTCACGTTGACCGAGCTTGCGCCGATGCAGAGCCGCGGACTTCGTTTACGGGTTACAGTGCACGCCATCATGAGCACCAATCCGCCTGGCCCGCCTGGCCCGCCCGACACGCCGCCGCCCGGGGACAATCCACCGGCATCGCCGCCGCCCCCAGCCTCCCCACCTCCTGAGTACGCGCCACCGCCGGCGTATCCGCAGCCGCAAGGCTATCCGCCGCCGGCGGACCCGGCTGCTGCGCCGGCATACCCAGCAGCGCCTGCGTATCCAACGCCGGGCTATGGGGTCCCGCCGCCGTTGGCCGGCGGGCCCTCGCATCGCACGCGAAACGTCATCGCCGCCCTGCTGGTGGTCGTGCTCGTCGTCGTCGCCGTCATCGGCTACGGGATTGCGGGGTTTGCGTTCGCCTCGAGCCGGATCGAGAGCGCACGGACCGCCTACAACGAGGTGATCTCACGCCAGAACTCGCTCGCCGACACTTTCAACACCTTCTCAACCCAAGTCCAGGCGATCAAGCTGACAAATGTCACCGCCGCAGACCTGAAAACGGCCCAGGGCGTATGGGATCAGCTGGTCAGCAAGTCGCAAGCCGCCGGACCGACTCTGGCCGCCGATGAGGAAACGCTCGCCAGCGCCCAGGCGAAGCTGAAGGACAACGAGTGGCTGACCGTTTTCAGCCGCTCGCGGCTGGATCAGACCTCGACCCGCATCGAACATGAGCGCAAAGCCCTCGCGGCGGCGAAGACGATCACAGCCGACTTTGTTCAGATCGGCACGTTCTACCACGCCTTCTTCGAGGCCGAGATCGACCTCGAGAATCTGGGGACCAAGCTGCAGGCGACCGACATCGCGGGGTCGGTTGCAGCTGACGCGACGCTCAAGTCGGACCTCGCCAAGACCCTGCCGCTTGCCAGCGCACCGGGTCTCCCGGCAGAGGTGCACCAGTACATAGTCGACCTTCAGTCTCTGGCGGTTGACTTCGGGAAGCTGCTGGCCGCCGCTCAGGCGGGCGACGCTGCGGGGGCTAACGCCGCCGTGAAATCGATCACCGCCGACGCCAACAAGCTGGACACCTATGACTGGACCAAGATCGGGGCCACAATCGAGAGCTTCTATAAGCCGTTGATCGACACTTTCAACTCGGAGGTCACCAAAGCCAACAATTCCTAGCGCCGGGGTAGAGTGAATTTGTCGTGATCGATTCTCCGGGCTACGTGCCGCCTGCCAGTACGTATCGAATCTCGAGCGGCCTGCGCATCACCATCGCGGCGGTTATCGCGGTCGTCACCCTCCTCGCCGGATTGAGCGCATACACGATTGCGGGCGTCGCGCTCGTCGCGAGCCGAATCTCGACCGCGGATCGGGCGCTCGACGCCGCCATCGCACACCGCGACGACCTCAGCACGACCCTCGACACACTGAGCGGCCAGCTGCAATCGGTGACCGGCGACAACTACGACCCTACGCAGGCGCGGCGACTTATGGCCGAGCTGGTGACGACATCGAAGACAGCAGCCGGGACCGTCGATGGCGATGATGCTGCGCTCGCCTCAGCGCGCGGCAAGCTCACCGACCATCAGTGGCTGACAGTGTTCAGCCGCGCGCGGCTGGACCACGAGGCCGATCGCATCTCGCATGCGCGCAAGGCGCTTAACAGCGCGCGGATCCTGACCGCCGATTACGTTCTGGTCGGCCAATTCTTCCAGGCGTATGCCGAGGTGGTAATCGATTACGTCACGCTGATCGGGTCCTTCCAGAACAAGGACTACACAGGCGCCAGCATGGCGGACGTTTCGCTGCGCACCCACGTCGACCAGGCGTTGAGTCAGTCTGGAGCCCCGGGCCTGCCGACCGTGCTGCACGATTTCCTTGTCGACTTCCAGGTGCTGGCGGCCGATCTCGGAAAGCTCATAGACACAGTCACGGGTCGCGATCAGGCGGCGTTCGACGCGGCATTGAGCAAGGTCAAAGCCGACAACGCCAAGTTGGACAGCTACGACTTCAGCTTGACCGGCGCGCAGATCCGCGCGTATTACCAGCCTTTCAGGGACGAGTTCGACAACGAGATGGACAAGGCAACGCGCTAGCGCATGCGCCCAGGCGTCTACGCGGAGGACTCGATAACCAGACGCGTCAACCGGGAGAACATCCTGCTTCTCGGTGGTGGTCGCGCGCTCCTCATGCAGCTGGCGCATCCGCTCGTGGCTGCGGGGGTCGACGCTCACACTGACTTCCGAACACATCCGATCCGCAGGCTCCGCCGTACGGTGCGCATGACGATGGCGATCGTCTTCGGGGAGCGGGAGACTGCCCTCGCCGCGGCTCGCGCCGTCAACCAGGCGCATGCACACGTCCGCGGACCCGGCTATCGGGCGCTGGATCCCGACCTTTTGCTGTGGGTGCACGCGACACTCGTCGACTCGGCCCTGGTCACGTACGAAACCTTTGTCAAGCCGCTGGCGCGCTCTGAGCGCGAGGACTTCTACTCCGAGTCCAGGGTTTTGGGCGAGCTGCTCGGCATCCCTCCTGACCGCTTCCCGGCAACGCTGAGCGATTTCGATCGATATGTGAATGGCATGATTTCCGGAGGGCCGGTGCAGGTGACCAACCGGGCGCGGGACCTCGCGCGGTTGGTGCTGAGGCCACCGCTTCGGCTGCTTCCAGGGCCGGTGATGATCCCATTCGAGGTGATCACGTCGGGACTGCTGCCGGGCGCACTTCGAGAGGAGTACGGGCTTAGGTGGGGCCCGGCGCAAAAGCGTGCCTTCGCGCTGGCCGCTCGCACCGTGCCTCGGATCGTGGCCTTGACTCCGCCGGTGCTGCGTGTGTGGCCGCTGCCGGGCCACGCGGTGAAGCTGGCCCTTACGTCTTGAGAGAGCTACTCGACAGAGAGGATGAAGGGGTAGTGTTCCTGTCCACCCTGCTGCACCTCGACCTCGAGGCCAGGGAAACTTGACCTGATCGCCGATTCGACGTCCGCCATCTCGGCGTCGCTGGCGCCCCGGCCGCGGTAAACAGTTACCAGCTCATACGAGTCAGGGCCGAGCTTGCCGATCGCCTTGTTGACGATTTCGGCGTAGTCGCTGCCGGCGAACTCCAGCCGGTCGTTGATGAGGCCGATGACATCGCCCTTCTTCACCTTGAGCCGGTTGGAGCGCGTGTCCCGGACGGCGTGCGTGACTTCGATCGTCTGCACGCGCTCGGCCTCATCCTTCATCGCGGCAAGGTTCTCGGCGGCGCTTCGATCTGGGCGGAAGGCGACGACGGCAGCGACACCCTGGGGCACGCTGCGGGTCTCGATCACGTGCACTTTCTTCTTCGTCAGTGACGGGACCTGCTTGGCGGCAAGGATGACGTTGCCGTTGTTGGGCAGCAGCACGACGTCTTCGTACGGAACTGACTCGATGGCGTTGAGCATGTCCTGAGTGCTGGGATTCATCGTCTGTCCACCCTCGACTATCGCGTCGACGCCGAGACCGCGAAAGATGTCGACGAGGCCACTGCCAGCGACCACCGCCGCGAGCCCAACCCCGTTCTGGCGCGGCGGCCGTGGCTCGCCGGCCGCGGTGTCGAGGATCCGCTTGTGTTGGGTCGACATGTCGCCGACGTTGAGCTTGAGCAGCTTTCCGTATCTGCCGGCGAGGTTGATCACGCGCGTGGGCTCGTCTGTGTGGACGTGCACCTTCACCAGCTCAGGCTCACCGACCACGAGCACCGAGTTCCCCAGTGCTTCGATCTCGTCGCGGATGACGTCGACATCAAGATCGCTGCCTTCGATCAGAAACTCCGTGCAGTAGCCCCAGCCGCCCTCGGGCAGCTCGAGCGCCGTCTGCGCCGCCCTCGGCTTGGTGGCCGTCAGCTCTACGGAAGATGACGCGGCCTCCTCCATCGTTCTAAGCATCCCTTCGAGGATGATCTGCAGTCCGAAGCCGCCGGCGTCGACCACGCCTGCATCGCGCAGGATCTGGAGCTGGCTCGGTGTTTTCAACACGGCCGCCCTCGCGCCCGCCGCAGCGGCGGCGATGACGCTGGGCACCGTCGCCTCGGGATCGCTGGCCGCAGACGAGGCTGACCGTCCAGCCTCGCGGGCCACGGTCAAGATCGTGCCCTCCGTCGGCCTGTTCACGGCCCGATAAGCGGCGTTGGCGGCTTCCTCGAGCGCGCCCGCGACCTCCCGAGGGGAGAGCGAGCTCTTGCCTTCGACCGCGCGCGCGAAACCGCGAAAGATCTGCGAAAGGATCACGCCGGAGTTGCCCCGCGCGCCCATCAGGCTCCCGTGCGAAGCCAGCTTGGCGATCTTGCTCACCTCTGCGGCATTGGAGTCTTTGACGTCCTCCACTGCAGACTGCAGGGTGAGCAGCATGTTGGTCCCGGTGTCGCCGTCCGGAACCGGGAAGACATTGAGGCGGTTCACCTCTTCGTGATTGGCCGCCAGCCAGTTGAGGCTGCCCAGGAGGGCCTGCTTGAAGAGGGGGCCGTCCACCTCAGCCGACCTACGAGCACTCATGTTCAGGAACGCTCCTCCCGAACGCCTTGAACGTTCACGTTGACCTCAACCACCGGAACGTTGACCGCCCGCTCGACCTCGAACTTGACGGTCTCCTGCAGGTTGTGCGCAACCTCGGAGATGCGCATGCCGTACTGCACGATCACGTAGAGGTCGATGGCGAGCCCGCCCTGAACCTCAACGACCTCTACACCGCGATCGACGCTCTCCCGGCGCAGCAGCTCGGCCACGCCGTCGCGGAGGCCGCGCGCGGCCATGCCGCTGATGCCGTAACAGCCAAGGGCAGCGTGGCCGGCGATGGCCGCGACGGCTGAAGGAAAGACCTCGATCCGGCCCCAGCGCTGGGCCTGGCCAAGAGCCGTGGGCGTCTTCGAAGCCATGGAAAGACCCATGGTACAATTCGTTCCCGCCTCTCGTAACTCGAGGCGTCCGGAGCTCTCAATTCCCCTCTGAAGGTGACTCATGGCCAAGCGTTGCGCGATCTGCGGTAAAGAGCCGCAGTACGGACACCACGTCAGTCATGCCAAGAACCGGGTCAACCGGCGGTTCGAACCCAACCTTCAGATGGGGCGCGTGACGGTGGCCGGCCGCTCCTTCAGGGCGCGCGTCTGCACCCGCTGCCTGCGTACGTACTCGGCCTGAGCGACAGCGTCTATCTCATCGTCGGGCTGGTCGTCTTTCTGGTTGCGCTGAGCGTGCAGTACTACCTCTACCATGCGTTTCTGCGCGGGCCCCTGCGCACCGGCAGCCCGCAGAAGGCGCGTCCCGCAGTCAATCGCTGGCTGACGCTGGTGTTTCTGTGGCAGGTGATCGTGGTCGGTGTGGCCGCGGCCTACGTCGCGGTGCTGGCGTCGATGCACATCCGCGGCTACGCCTGGATCGCGCCTCCGATCGCCGCGGTGTTCGGGACCGCGCTGCCGCTGCAGGTCGCCGTGATCGCGATCCTGCGCGCCGGTCGCGGTTCTTAACAGCCGAGGTTGCTGACAGCCGGCTCGCGGCTCGATCCTACGCCTCGCACACAAGGTCCCCCAAGGGAGGGAGGGGGCTTGTGGATGGGGACGAAACAGACTCAGGAAAAGTCGATTCCGTGAACTTCGCCAAGCCGGCGCAGGTCCCGGTGAAGGGCGGCCCACACCCGCTCCTGAGCCTCTGCGCCCGGGATCGCTTCGGCCGCGTCGTTGATGTCGGCCGCCAGCTCCGGATGCTCGACCATCTCGGCGAAGAACAGCGTCCAGGCCCGAGGCACCACCTCGCGGATCGCATAGCCCCCGCCGCCCAGCGCCAGCCAGCGCCCGTCGCAGAGCTCGTGCGCAAGCTCGTGGAACATCCTCCCCACCCGCGGCCAGATGCGAGTCGTCGCGGCCAGGTGCGCAAGCGGGTCGAGGTAGTGCGTGTCGCATCCATCCTGCGTAACGAGCACCGTCGGCTTGAAGCGCCGCAGGAGCGCGGGCACGACCTTCTCGAAGCCCTGAAGCCATGGCTCGTCCCAGGTGAACGGCATGAATGGGAGATTGGCGGCGGCCCCTCGCCCGGCTCCACGGCCGCACTCTTCTGGAAAGCCCGTGCCCGGAAAAAGAAACCGGCCGCTCTCGTGCAAGCTGATGGTCAGTACATCGGGGTCCGAGTAGAAGATGTCCTCCACCCCATCGCCGTGATGGACATCGACGTCCACATATGCGATGCGATGGCCACGGTCCTTCAGCCAGCGGCACGCGACCGCAGGGTCGTCATAAGTGCAGAAGCCGGACGCCCGGTCGCGATGCGCGTGGTGCAGGCCTCCGGATGGGCTAAATGCATGCTTCGCGGCACCGTTCACGACAGCCTCCGCGCCAACCAGCGTCGCTCCAACAACCAACGATGTCCCCTCATGTAGCTGGTCGGAGACGGGGTTGTCGGCGGACGCAAAACCCGCCGCCTCCACAAGGTCGCGAGGCACCCGACGGCGCTCCGCAGGATCGCTGAGCTTCTGTACGAGGTCCACGTAGTCGGGCGAGTGCACGAGCTCGAGCTCTTCGATGGTCGCTCGTCGAGGTGGCAACAGGTGGCAATGCTCGATCAGGCCTGTGCTCTTGATCAGCTCCACGGCCAGCCTGACGCGGATGGGCTGCAGCGGATGCTCGTCCGACAGCCGGTGCTTCATGAGCTCCTCCCCGTAGATGAGCGCAACCGGGCCAGACATGGCCACTTACGCTAGCAGCGCGATGGACGCGGACAATCTCTTCGAATCGGTGCCCAACTTCTCGGATGGCCGACGGGCCGATGTCATCGACGCGCTGGCCGGCGCCGCCGGCAAGGCACATGTCCTCGACACCGATGCCGACCCAGACCACAACCGCGTCGTGATCTCGATCGCCGCTCGCGGATCCGAGCTGCTCGAGGCTTTGATGAGCTCCGTGCGGGTCGCCGTCGATCGCATCGACCTGCTCCATCACGAAGGGGCACATCCTCGTGTTGGCGCGGCCGACGTCATCCCGATCGTGCCGCTGGGATCTTCCACTCTCGCCGACGGCATGGAGCTTGCACGAGCGCTTGCTGAGCGAGTCTGGAAGGAGCTCGAGGTCCCCGTCTATTTCTATGGATACGGCAGCGACCACCGGCTGGCAGACATCCGGGCGGCGCGGGCGCTCCCCGACATCGGTGGCCCCGAGCTGCATCCCCGGGCAGGCGCGACGAGCATAGGGGTGCGGGACAAGCTCGTCGCCTTCAACGTGATGCTGCCAGGTATGAGCCTGATCGAAGCGCGCCGGCTGGCACGGTCTCTGCGAGAGTCCGAGGGTGGCATGCCGGGCGTCCAGGCGCTGGTTTTCGAGCTGCCGGGCAGGCGCGTCCAGCTATCGATGAACCTGTTCCGCCTCAGCGAGGCATCCCCCGCCACGGTGATCGCCGAGCTCGAGCGACGCGGCGTGCAGATCGGCGACCAGCAGGTGGTCGGCCTCTGTCCGGCCGCGGCGGCCAACGCGGCAGCGTCAGGGAAACTACTGGAAGGACGCCTGGCAGCGGCGGCCACACGCGCCGGCGCGCGCCTGTGTGCCCGAACACCCGACACCGAGCACACGCGACTGAGCGCCCGCCTGGAACGTGAAGCTGACGACCTCGCCCGCATGGGAATCGAGCAGATGGAACTTCTCGCGGGAGCAGAACGAGCCGCCGCTTTGGTGCCCGTGCTCCGCGCTGCGCAAGCTCTCGACAGCGAGCTTGCCTCCATGCTTGGCGTCGCCGCCCGCGGGCTGCGGGATGCGATCAGCCCTGCGACTCGTGCAGGGCATACGCTTCGCATGGCCGCGCTCGAGAGTCGCCTGGCCGCGACCGACGCCAACCCGGTCTAGCCGGAGGCACCTGCGGCGTCGATGGTCACTGTGGAGGCGCCACCATTGATCTCGATCTGGTAGCGGTTCGCGGCCCCGTCATAACCGTCCGAATGCCAGCTCTGGTTGCCCACACCACGGTGCCGATTGCCGTCCGCATCGAGGCTGATGGCCCCACCTGACACCTCCACCGATATGGCGGTTCGTTGCGCGCGGTGAATGTTCACGGTGAGCGCACCGCCATTGAGGGAGATGGGTACGGTGCCGGTCGGCTCCCCCAGCGTGATGTCGTGGCGGCTGGCGCCGGTGTTCAGCTCCATCGATTCGACGTTCACGCCGGCGAGGTTGAAGGTGTCGGTCGCGGCTCCCGAGTTGGCGAAGATTCTCCACAGCACTTTCGGGTTGATCTGAAGGTCGAGCATGAACCGCCGGTTCTGGAAAAAGCCGAAAGTCCCCGACTGCGAGATGCTGAGGTCGTGATTGGATCGATCCAGCCTGACCGTCGGCTTGGTGCCCGAATAGTTGATTCGGGCCTGATACAGGTTTGACCCGAGGGAGCTGTCACCTCTCACGGTGATGTTTGCGGCGCCGACGTCGATGCGCACCGTCATGTGGTCCAGCCCCTCGAGTGGCGCCGACGCCTGCAGCGTCCCGGTGGATGTCGCAGGTCCCACGGCCACATACGCGACGGCGCCACCTAGAGCCAGCAGCACGATGAGGACGGCTGCGATTTCAGCGGCAGTCCCCTGCATGGCCCTGCGGACCAGCAGCTCGAGCCCGATCACGATCAAAATCAGCGGCCATAGGTCGGCCAGTCGGTAGAGGCGGTCGGTCGGGACGAGACCGGCGTTGATGAGCAGGGCAAAGACGCCGACCAGGATCAGGACCCCCGGCCAGAAGAAGCTCCGGTAGCGGTTTGGCATCAGCTATGCATGCTCCAGATCTTCCTCAGGTGCGTGAGCGTCGGACGATCAGCCACGCGCCCAGCGCGATCAGAAGCACCGGCCAGACGATCTCAGGGTGCAGCCAGCCGAGCAGATTCATATTGCTCAGGAGTAGATACACGCCGACCGCGATCAGCACCATCGGCCAGAAATACTCCCGCCGCCACAGATTCATGGCGTGGATTGTGACAGGACGTCCCAGATCAAACCGGAGCCACGATCTCGAACAGGTCAGGTCGTTCCTTCCGCGCCGCCGCGATGAGCTCGGGTCCTGCCACTGTCGCCGAAACCGGGCGGCCTTCGGCCAGGTAGGTGCGCGCGACCCGGCGCAGGTCGTCTGCGGTCACGTGCAGAAGGCGCTGCTTGAACCTCTCGCGCTCTTCGAGTGTGAAGCCCGTTAGTTTGTTGATCGCCTCGCGCCGGCCCTTGATATCGGGGGACTCGAGCGGATCGACATCGCCACATGCGCCCAAGATGGCCTCCTTCAGGGCCTCGTCGCTGATCTCGCCATCGATGACCCAGCTCGCTGCCTGGTCGAAGACGTCGTACGTCCGGGTGATGTTGGGATCGCGGTATGAGCCCATGTAGAACGTTCCCGCGCCGGTACTCGCCTGCGCTGAGCCTCCGTAGGCTCCGCCCTTCTCGCGCAGCTCGCGGTGCAGGAATGTGTCGCGCAAGTAGTTCGCGAGCACGAGGAGCGCGGATGCATCGGGGTGCGTGTAACGAACAGTCTTGAAACCGCGAACGTTGAACGC
>DASXTG010000229.1:0-14660 GCA_036505515.1 Candidatus Dormiibacterota bacterium
GGGCCAGGATGTCGGCCACGCTCGTGTATCCGGAGCTGTTGTTGTTGTCGGTCAGGCTGCGTTCCCCGTCACCGGTCGCCCAGCACACGACCGGCACACGGTCGGACTCCAGCTTGATGAGCGCGGCGGTGAAACCCACCTCGTCCTGCGAACCCTGGGCGAGAAGCTGGGTCTTGCCGCCGTAATCGAGGACGATGGTGTTCGGCTCCTTCACCTTGTAGCGGTTCACGTCGGCGACGTCAGTGTCGACGTTCGCGCTCCGGTACTTCACACGCGAGCTCTCCGCCTGGTAGAGCCTGATCAGCGCCTCGGACTCGGTCTGGTGCGACAGCGATCCCGGCCGAAAGAGCCCGATCACCTGCAGGTCGGCCGTCAGCCGCTTCGCGGCCAGGACCGATTGCGGCGCCAGCGTGTTCAACCCGCCGCGGGTGAGGTCCCAGGCGACAGTGGTTCGCGATGCGAGGACGTTGACTCCAACCAGAGCGGCAAGAACCACGACAGTTAGGAGCAGGCTCGTCGAGCCTGCCTGCAGCCGCCGCGCCCACCTGTTCATCGCCACCGCCTCGAATCGAGCCACCGCGTGGTCAGGAACAGGGCGCCTACGGTCACGGTCGCGAAGTACAGCGTGTCCCGGAGCGTGACCTGACCTAGGCTGAACGACTGGTACCGGCTGTAGCCGCTGACGTAATCAAAGAAGAGGTTCAGCGGCGGGCGGATGAAGAAGCCGAGCAGGAAGGCCGAGTACCAGGTCACGAGCAGCACGCCGAGCGAGAGCAGGTAGGCGATGATCTGGTTCCTGGTCAGGCTGGAGGCCAGGACGCCGATCGCGATAGCGGCGGCGCCGACCAGGAGCATGCCGACATAGGTCGCGGCGATGAGACCGAGATCGAGCGCACCTTTGTCGGGGAGGTATACCGCGAGGACCACGACGTAGACCAGCGTGGTGGCGATGAGGAGCACGTAGAAAACGAACGCACCCAGCCACTTGCCGACGGCCAGCTCCCAGTCTCGCACCGGTGAGGTGAGCAGAAGCTCGAGCGTGCCCTGGCTCCTTTCCTCGGCGAGGAGACGCATCGTGATGACGGGGATGAGGATGAGGATCAGAAAACCGGTGATGACCCCGAAGACGCCGTCCATCGTCGCCTGCTGGCCCGCGAGCACGGTGCCGATGAAACCGAACCCGGAGACGAGGAAGGTGAACACGGCGGCCACCACCCAGCCCACCGGCGAAACGAACACCGCGCCCAGCTCCCGGCCGGCGATCGCCGTCACGTTGAGCAGGCCGGTGGGCCAAACGGCCGCGTGAAAGGCGTCTGCCCGACCGGGCGCGGCGGAAGCCGCCGGAGTTGCGGGGGTCCGGCGGGGCGGACGTCCTGCTCTCGACGGGATCGGGCGGGCTGCGGACGGCGCCGCCTGGTGGCGGCTGATCTGCTTGCGCGCCTTGGCCCGTGCCCGTCGACGTGAAGACTTGCTCACGACTCTTCGTCTGCGGTGAGGCTGAGGAACACGTCCTCCAGGCTCGCCCTGCGCGCCTGGATCTCACGGACGCCCAACCCCGCCTCCACCGCCGCCCGCGTCAGGTCCTCACGCAAACGGGGACCGGATCCGGTCACGACGACACGCCACAGCTCGTCGCCGGAATCGGTCACGGCGACACTGTCGACTCCCTCGACCGCCTGCATCCGCGCTTCGATCTCGCTTTGCTCGCCGGTCACTAGCATCTCGATCTCCTGGCCGCGCTCACGCGCCACGCGCTCGGCCAGGTTCGCGGGCGTGCCATCGGCGACGATGTGGCCCTGGTTGATGATGAGCACGCGCTGGCATGTCGCCGAGACCTCGGGCAGGATGTGGCTCGACAGGATCACGGTGTGCTGCCGGCCGAGCTGCTTGATGAGGTCGCGGGTCTCCCGTGACTGGGCTGGGTCGAGGCCGGCGGTAGGCTCGTCCAGGATCACCACCTCTGGCTCGTGCACGATCGCTTGAGCCAGGCCGACGCGCTGGCGCAGGCCGCGCGACAGGCGGCCGATCACCTCATTGCGGCGTTCATCCAGTCCGCAGACGCCGATCGCGTGGTCCACGCAGGGTCGCCGCCGCGAGGGCGACACTCCTCTCAGCTTGCAGACCAGGTCGAGGAAGCCGCCGACCCGCATCTCGTTGTAGAGCGGGGCCGTCTCAGGGAGGTAGCCGATGCGCCGCCTGACCTCGCGCGATTGCAAGAAGACGTCGAACCCGGCCACGCGGGCGGTGCCGGCGGACGCGCCCAGGAATCCGGTCAGGATTCGCATCGTCGTCGACTTGCCGGCGCCGTTCGGCCCCAGGAATCCGAGGACCTGGCCCTTGGGCACCGAAAAGGTGACGTCCTGGATGGCAGGGCGCTCCGCGTAGAACTTGGTGAGCCCCTGAACCTCGATCAACGCTGAGGATTCTAGGTCCGTGTCCGCACTTACCAGGTCAGATCGAACGCGTCGAGTCCGCCGGTGGCGGGCGTCCATTCCGTCTTGACGCCGGCGACCTCCGCGGAGCGGGGACCGCGATGGGCGGCCTGGAGCAGCCGCTCGAGGTCAGGCCGGGGGCCTTCGGCAACGAACTCGACAGTGCCGTCGGGCCGATTGCGGACCCAACCGCGGAGGCCGAGCGCGTGCGCCTCGCGGACGAGAAAGAAGCGGAAGCCCACCCCCTGAACGTCTCCCGCGACTACTCCATGAAGGCGCTCTACATCCACCACTGTTATATCGTCGCCCAGTGGCAGTTTCGTCAATCGTCGCGATCGGGGACGAGCTGGTCGGCGGCTTCACGCTCGACACCAACTCCCACTGGCTGGCCGAGCGGCTGCGCCTGCTCGGCTATCCCGTCAAGCGGATCACTGCCATCCGGGACCGTCCCCAAGAGATCGTGGAGCAGCTGCGGCGCGAGCTCGCCGACAGCGAGGTCAGCGACATCTTCTGCAGCGGCGGCCTGGGACCGACACCCGACGACCGGACCTTCGTCTCGTTGGCCGATGCGCTGGGCCGCGACCTGATGATCTGGGAGGAGACGCGCGCGAAGATCGAGCGGCGGGTCCGGCGCATGCACGAAGCCGGGCTCCTGGAATCGCCCGACGTGACCGAAGGCAACCTGCGCATGGCGCGCATCCCGACCGGGGCCGTCCACGTGTTCAAGAACAGGCGCGGCATGGCCCCGGGCGTGCTTTACGAGGTGGACGGCAAGCGCCTCTTCGTGCTCCCGGGCGTGCCGATGGAGCTCAAGAGCATCTTCACCGAAGAGGTCGAGCCTGAGTTCCTCGCCGGTGGATCGGCCGCGACGGTGCGTGAGCTGCGCTTCACGTTTGCGGTCGAAGCCCGCTTTTACCCTCTTATGCGTGAGCTGGAGGACGCGTTTCCCGAAGTCTCGGTCGGCTCATATCCAAACTTCGAGACCAAAGAGCTCGTCATCCGCGTCCTGGGCAGCGACCCCAAGCGGGTCGACCAGGTCGTGGAGCTCGTGCGCCGGCGCAGCGAGCAGCTGGGCATGATCGGCGCCCCCGGCTAAATGCCGGAGCGGCTCAGTAACCTGACCACGTGAGCCGGTTCCTCTTCGTCGCTACGGCGGGTGCCGGCGGTGACCTGCCCCCGCTCATCAGTGCAGCGTTCGGATTGCGCCAGAACGGCCACGAGGTAATGTTCCTTGGAGACCACGCGGTCACGCGCCAGGTACGCGAGCTCGGATTTGAGTCGGAGGCGCTTCCATCCGAGCTGGATCTCGGTCCCAGGCTGGCGGCAGCCATCCGGGACGCGATGGCATCAACCGGCGGTGATCTTGGAGCAGCCGGTCGGATCGTTGGTGAGCGCATGGGCGTCTGGGCAACAGAGACGGCCGAGACGGTCGGGCTCGCGGTGCGAGCGCCGACTCCGCACGCGATGGTGACCTCGCTGTTCGGCGTGGAGGTGCTGAGCACCCTCGCACCACCCTGTCCTTGGGCGGTGGTCAACAGCACGTTTTATGTCGGACCCAATCCCCCACGGCGCCTCGAGCAGGACTTCGGGCCGCGCGCGATCCCGCTCATATCGCGCTTCGCATCTCTTTTGGAGTCATCGCCCCTGGTCCTGCACGCCACTGACCAGATCTTCGATTTCTCCTTCGATGGCCTCCCATCCCACCACCGTTATGTGGGTCCACTCGGCATCTGGGAGCCGCCTGCCGAACCGCCGGCCTACCTCTCCGATCCAGGCCACCCGTGGGTGCTGGTTTCGATCAGCACACAGCGGCAGGATGACGTACCCCTCGCCGCCGCGGCGCTCGACGCCTTGGACGGCAGGGACCTGCGCGTGCTGCTGACCGTGGGGCCAGACCACGACCCGGCGGAGTTGGGCAATGTTCCGGACAACGCGCGCGTGGAGCAGGTCGCTCCTCACTCCGCGGTCCTCGAGCGCGCAGCTCTTGTCGTCAGCCATGCGGGACATGGCACGGTCATGAAGGCTCTCTGGCACGGCCGGCCCATGGTGCTGGTTCCCTGGGGCCGCGACCAGCCCGGCGTGGCCGCACGCGCGGCCGCGCTCGGAATCGGCGAGGTCATCCCGCCGGAGGCTGCGTCTGCTGAGAATCTTCGAGGCGCAATCGATCGGGTCCTCGCCGGCGCGGAATTTGCCCAGGCCGCGAAACGGCATGCTGCTCGGCTCCGAGCCACCGACCCTCAGGGAGCCGCCGCCGCCGCGCTCGAATCAATCGTTTGACGTGCGGAGCCTGCGCTCCAGCAGTGCCCGCTCCGCCGGGTTCTGGCAGAGGTCCAGAGCGCGCCGCCGCGCCTCGCGAGCCTGGACCATCATGCCCAGCTCGTCGAGCAGCTCGGCGCGTGTCGAGTGGTACAGGTGGTAGCCGCTGAGCGACATCGCCAGGTCGTTGACCTCGCCCAGCGCAGTCTCCGGCCCGACGAGTTTGCTCAGGGCGACCGCCCGGTTCAACCGCACCACAGGGCTGTCTGACATCTCCAGAAGGGCGTCGTAGAGACGGACGATCTGGCGCCAGTCAGTGTCCGCCCACGACCTCGCCTCCGCGTGCACGGCCGCGATCGCGGCCTGGAGCTGATAAGGGCCGGGCGCGCGCATTGCTCCTGCCCGATCGAGAAGGGCGATTCCTTCGCTGATGACACCCCGGTCCCACAAACCGCGGTCCTGGTCCGGCAGCAGGACCATCTCGCCGGATGCGTCGAAGCGCGCCGCTGAGCGCGCCGCGTTCAGCTTCATGAGCGCCAGCAGACCGAGGACCTCGGGCTGGCCAGGCATCAGCCTGGCGACCAGTGTCGTCAACCAGATCGCGTCTTCGGCGAGGTCGCGCCGCATGGCGGCGTGGGCGCCGCGGCTGAGGTAGCCCTCGTTGAACATCAGGTAGAGCACAGAGAGGACGGCCCCCAGCCGCTCGGCGAGCTCGTCGCCCTCCGGAACCCGGTACGGGATGTTGGCGTCGACGATCTTGCGCTTGGCGCGCACGATGCGCTGCGCGATGGTCGCCTCCGCCACCAGGAATGCACCGGCGATCTCGGCGGTCGTGAAGCCGGCCACCGCACGCAGCGTCAGAGCCACCTGGGCGTCCGGTGCGAGCGCAGGGTGGCAGCAGGTGAAGATCAGCCTCAGACGGTCGTCGGCCTCGGCGGGCTCAGGGCTCAACGGCGAGCGCTCCAGCAGGGCGACCTTCTCCTGGTATCGCCGGTCGCGGCGCAGGATATCGATCGCCCGGCGCCGCGCGGTTGTCATCAACCACGCTCCCGGCCGGTCTGGGATGCCTTGTTGCGGCCATTTCTCTAGCGCCGCCACCAGGCTGTCCTGGACGACCTCCTCGGCGAGGTCGAAGTTGCCGATCGCGCGGACCAGGGCCGCCGTCAGCTTCCCCGCCTCCTCCCGGAAAACCGCCGAGACGGCTGCGTCGGTGGCTGTTCGCTGGTCCGTCAGTGCGCCGAGTGATCGACGATCGGCCGCACCTCGACCGTCCCGCCTGGCCATGACTTTGCCAGTTCGAGCGCCTCGTCGAGGTCATTCACTTCGACGAGCGCGAAGCCGCCGATGACCTCTTTGGACTCGATGAAGGGGCCGTCGGTGACGATGGTCTTGCCGTTCCTGTGCGAGACGGTCGTCGCCGTGCTCGGGCCCTGCAGCTCCTCGCCCCCGATGACCTTGCCGGCCTTGGTGTTCTCCTCGAA
Source organism: Candidatus Dormiibacterota bacterium (assembly GCA_036505515.1). Classification (GTDB taxonomy): domain Bacteria; phylum Chloroflexota; class Dormibacteria; order Dormibacterales; family Dormibacteraceae; genus DASXTG01. The sequence goes on from DASXTG010000229.1 coordinate 6,170, forward strand.
CCACTGCCCGGCCTTCGCGTAGGCGTCCTCCGCCTCTTTCCTGGCCTTGCCTTCCAGCTGCTCCACCCCTTCCATCGTGCCGCCGAACAACAGTACGTACTTCATGCCGGCCCTCCAATCTGGGCGGTCCCTTTCACCGCTTCACCCATACGACGAATGGGTGCTTTGGCGATCGACAATCAGGCCGCCTCCAGGATGACAGCGGTCCCGTAGCACAGGACCTCGGTCGCACCTGGCGCCACCTCGGTGGCGTCGTAGCGAACCCCCACCACCCCATTGGCGCCCAGCGCCGCGGCGTGCTGCAGCATGATGCTGAAGGCGTCCTCGCGCGCGTGCTCGCACATCTCGGTGTACAGAGTGATGTTGCCGCCGAAGAGCTGCTGCAAGCTGGCGCCGAAGTTGCCGACCACGCTGCGCGAGCGGACCACGATGCCGCGCACCAATCCCAGGTTGCGGGTGATGCGTGAGCCTTCGACGGTGAACGCCGTCGTCACCCACTGCCGGTGAACCTCGGGTGCGGCCGCCATCGGATATATCGCCATTTCTAACTCCCCGTGAATTCCGGCTCTTGCTTGCTCAAGAAGCTCATGATCCCGATCGCGGCGTCTTGGCTCAACACGGTGCGGGCGAAGTTGCCCGCCTCGATCTCGAGCGCCTCGTCCAGGGGCAGGTCGTAGCCCCGCTGGACCGCGTCCTTGATCATCGCGATGGCGAAGGTCGCCGCCCTTGCCAGCTTCGCAGCGAGATCGGCGACGGCTCCCTGAAATTCGTCGGGGCCGACAGCCCTGTCCACCCAGCCCACCGCCTCGGCCTCCGAGGCCGAGAGCCGTGCGGATTCGATGAGGTACCGCATAGCGTTTGCCTTGCCTATGAGCCGCGGCAGCCGCTGCGTGCCACCGGCGCCCGGGATGATGCCCAGCGATGACTCCGTCTGGCCGATCTTCGACCGCCCATCCTCGACCATGACCCGGTAGTCGCAGCAGAGTGCGAGCTCGCTGCCCCCGCCGAGGGCGTGGCCGTTGATGGCTGCGATCACCGGCTTGGGACAGCGCTCGATCGTCGAGTAGTGCGCGTTCATGCGCTTCATGAAAGCCGCGATCTGGTCCCCTGCATCGGGTGCGTCGCGGTCGATGCTTCCCAGCGCGGTGAGGTCGGCGCCGACGCTGAAGTACTTCTCGTACTCGGACGCGAGCACCACCGCCCGCACCGATTGGTCCTGGCCGAGATCGGTGAACGCAGCGCTCAGCTCCTGCATCAAATCCTCGGCGATGGAGTTGTTGCCCTTGCGGTGCATCACGACCCGGGCGACCGCGCCTTCACGGGTGACGTCGACGTGTTCACCCACCGGCGTTACGCCGTGAAGAGCGGGATGCCGCCGGCGACCTCGATCACGGCGCCGGTGATGTAGCCGGCCTCGTCGGAGCACAAAAAGGCGATCGTGTTGGCGATGTCCTCCGGCTGGCCGAAGCGCTTGAACACGGTGCGGTTCCGAAACCGCTCGTACATCGGGTTGGTCTCGGCGGCGGCCTTGCCGGCCTCGGACTCGATGATGCCCGGCGCGATGGCGTTGGCGGTGATGTTGTGACGGCCGCCCTCGAGGGCGGCTGTCTTCGCTAGGCCGATCAGGCCGGCCTTGGTGGCCGAGTAGCTGGCCTGGCCGAACCCGCCAAGCGTGCCGGCCACCGACGACATGAAGACGATGCGGCCGAACTTGTTCTCCACCATGTACGGCCAGGCTTCCTTGGTGCAGTTGAAAGCGCCGGTGAGGTTGACCTTCACGTCGCGATCCCACAGCTCGTAGCTCTGGTTTGGGATCTGCGCGGTGTGATCGAGCGTGGCCGCGTTGTTGATGAGGATGTCGAGCCGCCCGAAATCGTCCCTCACCTTTTTCATCACGTCGCGCACCTGCTCGCGGTTGGTCACGTCCATCTTGATGGCGAGAGAGCGGCGCCCCATCTTGCGGATCTCTTCCGCGGTGCTGTTCGAGTGCACCCAACCCTGCGAGACCGCCACCTGCGCGAGAACGCTGCCGGATGCCTCGGCCGTCTTGGCAAGGTCCGGGTCATCCTCGACGAGGATGTCCGTGATGACGACGTCCGCTCCGGCGCGAGCAAGAGTGAGCGCGTCCTGCCGGCCGAGCCCGCGCGAGGCGCCGGTGACAACCGCGACTTTCCCTGTCAGATCGAACATCGCCCTACCCTCGCAATTTGATGGTGCCGCGCTGGCCGGCCAGGGCCCGCGAGATCACCAACCTCTGGATCTCCGCTGTGCCCTCCCAGATCTGGTAGATCTTCGCGTCCCGAAACCACTTCTCGACCGGGTACTCCTTGATGTATCCGTACCCGCCCAGGACCTGGATGGCGTCGGTCGTCACCTCCATGGCGACGTCACCGGCGAAACACTTGGCCATCGAGCCCTCCGCCCGCTCGAAGGCCCGGCCCTGTGTCGCCATCCAGCCCGCCCGCCATATGAGCAGTCGAGCGGCATCGATCTTGATCGCCATGTCTGCGAGCTTGAATCCGATCGCCTCGTGCTGCCACAAAGGCTTGCCGAACTGCTTGCGATCCTGCGCGTACTCCAGCGCGAACTCGTATGCGGCACGCGCGATGCCCAGCGCACCCGCTGCCACGCCGGGCCGCGTCGCCTCCAGCGTCATCAGCGCACCGAGCGCTCCGGGGCCGGCGTTATCGGCGTCCGGCTCGCCGCCGAGCCGGTGATCCAGCGGGACGTGGCAGTCCTCGAGGATGACCTGCGCGGTGTGGCTCGCACGAACCCCGAGCTTGGCCTCCTTGCGTCCCATCTTCAGGCCCGGAGTCCCCTTGGGCACCAGGAACGACGCGATGCCGGCCGGTCCCTTCGATGGGTCGGTGTTGGCATAGATGACGTGGTAGTCGGCGATGCCGCCGTTGGTGCAGAACTGCTTGGTGCCGTTCAGGACGTAGCCGTCGCTGACGCGGGTTGCGCGCGTCTTCATCGCCAGAGCGTCGGAACCAGAGTCGGGCTCGGTGAGCCCGAGGCCGCCCAGGACCAGCTTGTCCGGGTTGGTGAACTCGGGCAGCCATCGCTTTTTCTGCTCCTCTGTTCCGCTGGCGCGGATCCCGGCCATCGCCAGCGCCATCGACTGGATGCACACAGCGATACCGGCGCAGCCCCAGTGCAGCTCTTCGTTGAGCATCAGCTCGGTGAGGAAGTCCAGGCCCTGGCCGCCGTACTCCTCGGGCAGAAAGGCCGCCGGGCTCAGGCCCAGCTTGTGGGCCTTCTTGACCACCTCATAGGGAAATTCCTCTGTCTCGTCGTAGTGAGCGGCGACGGGACGGATCTCGTTGAGCGCAAAGTCATGGGCGAGCTCGCGAATCGCCTCCTGTTCCTGGGTCAGGCTGAAGTCGAGCGGCAAAGCGACGCTAAAGGTACTCGGCCGAAGCCTTGGTCAGGACCGCCTCGCCGCGCTGGTTGACGGCGCGAAGGTCCAGCTTGCCCGGTCCCGCCGGCTCTGCTGTGAACGTGATCGTGTCGCCGGGCTCGACCATGCCCGCAAAGCGACAGGAAAGCCGGCGCAGCGACTCCTTGCCACCCGCCGCCTCGGAGGCGACGACGGCCAGGATCCCCATCTGCAGCATGCCGTGCGCGATGAGCCCCGGCAGGCCCACCGAGCGGGCGAAGTCATCATCGAGGTGGATCGGGTTGTGGTCGCCCGACGCCTCCGCGTACTCCGCGATCTGCTCCCGCGTGAAGGTGACGCTCTTTTCGGCGCCGCTCACGACCTGATCACAAACAGTGCTCGTGAGCGGCAGATGCGATCCCCGTGATCATCGGTGGTCTCCGTCTGGAACGTGACCATGCGGATGCCCCGACGGCTGGTGTCGGCCAGCACGCTGGCTTGTGAGCTGACCGTCTCGCCAACACGCGGCTGTCGCGCCCACTCGAATTCCTGCTCGGCATGAAGCAGCCGGTCGAAGTCGATCGCCGCCTCACCGTCGCCAAACAGCTGCGGCGCTGTGGCGCCAAGGCTGTAGACCGCGGCGAAGGTTGGCGGCACCCCATCGGCCGGGTCTGCGCCCACCGCTCGGGCGAACGCGGCGACGCGATCGGCCTCGATCGCAAAGCTCACCGAGGGGTACGACTTCCCGGCTACTCCCAAGTTATGCCGTTAGAGGTCGTGCGTGCGGTTTCGTAGGCGCGAAAACACCCGCCGCAGCAGGTGAGGGCGCAGGGCCGACCAGGCCTCCATCACAGAAGCCCGCGTCGACACCGCCACGTCGGGGGGTGCGTAGGCGGCGACGACGAATCCGTTGGCGAGCGAACGCAGTGGATCGGACGCCTCGGGGAAGTAGCGCACCAATCGACGGCCCATTTCATATGGCGTTTCCCCGATACGCCTGTCGGCACCCGCAAGACGCGCGAGCACCAGCGTGCGGCGCCACACCCCCATCACAGTCCTCGGTCGCAGGTAGCGGGCGACGGCCGCGAAAAGCAGCAGGACCACGGCGAGGAACACGCCGAGGATCTTGGTCAGCGTCCCCGCATCCGGAATGCGGAACCGGAAGCCTGACGAGCCGGCGCCGCCGCCGCCCGACCCCAGCGGTGGGCCTGGGGGCTCCTCTTTGTCACCAGGTCCGGTGGAGACGGTTCCCCCACCACCGCTGAGGTCGCCGCAGCCGAAATCGCGAAGGCAGTTCGAGTTTCCCTGGCCGCGCGTGAAAGGAAAGTAACCGCCCTGCGTGTCGGGGGTGGGCTCGAAGGTGATCCAGCCGTATTGCGGGAAGTAGACCTCGACCCACGTGTGCGCATCCTCGCCGCGCACGACGAAGCTCTTGAAGCTCGTCTCATACAGGCCGGGACCAAAGCCGTTGACCAACCGAGTCGGGATTCCGATGGAGCGAAGCATGTCGCCCATAGCTGAGGCGAAGAATTCGCAGTAGCCCTCTTTCGAGTGGAACAGGAAGTAATCGATAGGGTCGTACGCGGCTGGAGTCGCTGTTTTGAGCGTGTACTTGAAGTTCGAGCTGCGGAGGTATGACTCGATCGCGAGCGCCTTGTCGTATGGCGTGACTGCGTTTGCCGTCACCTGCAGCGCAAGGGCTTTGATGCGGGCCTGGACGTCGGCCGGCCGGTATCCCCTCGGCGGCAGCTTCATATAGGGCTTCAGCCAGTCCGGGTATGAAGCTCCGGCCGCGCGCAGCTGCTCCTCGGTGGCGATCGAGAACTCGGTCGCCACCTTGTAGCCGCCCGTCGATACACGCGGGCTTTGACTCTGCAGGCGATCGATGGTCGTCAGCTTCTGGAAGCTGTTGTCCGGGAGAAGGACCTCATTGGCCACTGTCTCGCGGTCCGCCTGATGGAGCTGGCCGGGATAGAAGATGAGATCTGTGTAACCCACCGGGGGCGCCACCATCTTGACGGTCACAGTCACAGACCCGAGCTTCTCGTAGAGCTCGCCGTAATCGGGAACCCGGCCTTTGGCGATCTTTTCCTTGAACGCGACCAAGTTTGGGTACCGCCAGATGCCACCGATGGTCTCGGTCTCATTGAGGCCACGGAAGTAGAGGGGCGCGGGATGCTGGCCGTTGACCGTGTACGTGAAGACGATGTTGCGCGTCTTCGTGAGCGCACCGGTCAGCTTGACATCGTTCGAGAAGCCGGTCGTGCCCGTGCCGGCTCCCTTGCCCGAGCTCGACGAATGGCTCACCGTCTGGAGAAGCTGCGCCCAGCTCGAGAACAGGCTCGACGAAACATCCTGGGTTCGGTCGACCGTCGACAGCGGCGGCAGCATGATCCCGAGAACGATGAGCGCCGCCATCGCGACAAGACCGCTCTCCCAGAAGTCCCAACGCGCGTCGCCCGTCAGCTTGACCCGCGCATTGACGGCGTTGGCGATGGCCCCCGTGTAGTTCGTCCACAGAAGCAGCGCCAGCGTCAGCACGAGCACCACGAGCACATATCCGTTCTGGTCGTTGGGGAAGTTGAGCAGGTTGGTCGCAAACGCGGCCGCGCCCGGCACCAGCCCAAGCAGCGGCTGCCGCCATCTCAGCACGCACCAGCTAAGCCAGCCCCCCGTCACCCACATCAACCAGCAGATGAGGAAGAGGTCGAACGAGGTGTCGGTGACCGCCGATCCATCTGTGATGCGGCCCCACCATGTCAGGACCAGGCCGAGGCTGAGCTGATCGTGATAGTGGGCCTGCAGGGTCGGCCCGGCGGCAACCGCCGCCATCACGGGCCCGAGCAACAGCCCGACGCCGAAGCCCACGGGCCAGGGCAGCGGCACCAGAGCCAGCAGGCCCATCGCCAGCGCGCCTGCCAGAGCGAGGTATGGGATGACCTCGATCCCCGGCACCCACTGTGCAGTCACCGTCGACCTCGCGAGGCTGAACGTCAACAAGAAGATCAGCAGCGCCGTCCACAACACCGAGCCCGTCAGGTTGGCCCGCGTCTGCGCGATGACCCGCACATAAGGCCTAAGCAATGCGGATTGCATCTCTGGTCCTCATGAGGCGGGCAAAGTCATCGCCCTTGCGAATCACGTACAGGTCGACGTCCTGGCCGAGGTCGAAGCTCGGGTTCTGATCCGCGCCGCCGAAGCTGGCGCCGTCGAGGTAGAAGACGATCATGGCCGTGCGGCGGCCGCGCACCGCCTGCAGCATCCGCACCCATTCCGGGTCTGCGCTCGGGGTGATGACAGCGATCGCGCGTCGCGGCAGGCGCCGGATACGGTCCCATGCCAGCGTCTGCGTGAGCGGCGTCCGGCCGTCGGCGTTGGCGACGGCGAGGTAGTCGAGGATGAGCCGGTCCTGCCGGACCGCGCGGTGCGGCTCGAGGATTGTGCCCCTCGAGTCGTTCGCGATCAACCCGACCTGGCGCCCGCGGCTGTGGACCTGGGACGCCATCGAGGCGGCGAGGCTGACTGCGTACTCCACCGTCGACTCCTCGCCCTCCCCCGCATGCACGTTCTGATCCATGTCGAGAAGGATCCAGAGGTCGGTGGTGAGCGGCTGCTCGAACGTCTTCGACATCAGCCGCGCATGCCGGGCGGATAACGGCCAGTGAATACGGCCGAAGCTGTCCCCGGTCGCGTAGTCACGCACGCCGCCGGTTTCCGGCGGGTAGTCGGCCCAGGCACCGAGGCTCTGCGAGTTTCCGGCCTGCTGAGCGCTCGGCATCAGCAGGTCTGGGATCGGCCGCACTCGCGGATAGACCAGCACCGTGGTGCGGTCGCCCACCCTCACCTGTTGCCTGAACAGGCCAAAGGGCTCGCGAACGCTGATGGACGTAGGCCCGAATGAGATCCACCCGCGGCGCCGGTAGACCCCTCGAGCCTTCCACGTCATGGGCTCACCGCCCACCGAGATCACGCGCCCGGGCTGGTAGTCGCTGATCTGGCTCAGGTCGCGGATCTCGACCCATGGCGCCGGCACCCAGCCCGTTCGCCGTACCTCGAACGTCTCCTCGTAGGTCTCGCCGACCGTCGGCATGCCGGGGTCTAGCTTGCGGCTCACGCGGATGCCGCGGATGGTGATTCGCGGCCACGCCCACGAGACGATGAAGAGCAGGCAGAGTGCGTAGGCGAACGCGTACGCGGGCCGGATGGCCGTCAGGTACGTGAAGAAGAGCAGGAGCAGGAGGGCGGCGGCGAGCGCGACCCTGTTCACGGGACCCTAGCCCTGGCCCGGCGCCCTGCGGCTATCCGTCGTACGCCATCTGGGGCACATGCTCACGCTCGAGCAACCCGCTCACGAGCTTGCCGGTGCTCTGTCCCTGCATCTCCGCGTTGGGCCTGAGGATGATCCGGTGTGCAAGCACCGGCTCGGCCAGCGCCTTGATGTCGTCCGGAATGACGTAGCTCCGGCCCAATACCGCGGCGAGGGCCTGGCTTGAGTGATAGAGGTTCAGCGTGCCCCGCGTGCTCGCACCGAGCGCAACCTCGGGGTTGCCGCGCGTGCGGCCGACCAGCCGGGCGATGTACTCGCGAAGCTCGGGCTTGACAAAAACCTCTCGCACGGCTGCCTGGGCCGCCCGAAGCTCGTTTGGCGACACCACCGGCTGGAGCTCGAGCATCGGCGATTCGACCTTGTGCTGGCCGAGGAGGTTCGCCTCCTCCTTGTCCGAGAGGTAACCCAGCTTGACCTTCATCAGGAAGCGGTCGAGCTGCGCTTCCGGGAGCGGGAAGGTTCCCGAGTACTCGACAGGGTTCTGGGTTGCCATCACCATGAACGGCTTGGGTAGGACGTGGGTCTCGCCGTCGATGGTCACCTGACGCTCCTCCATCGCCTCCAAAAGGGCGGCCTGGGTCTTCGGGCTGGCGCGGTTGATCTCGTCGGCAAGCAGGATCTGGGCGAACACGGGGCCTGGGCGAAACTCGAAGTCGCTGAGCTTCTGGTTGAACGCGCGAACTCCGGTCACGTCGGAGGGGAGCAGGTCGGGCGTGAACTGGATGCGGCGGAAGGTGCAGTCGAGCGAGCGGGCGAGCGACTTCGCCAGCATCGTCTTGCCGACG
>DASXTG010000230.1:0-8094 GCA_036505515.1 Candidatus Dormiibacterota bacterium
TGCACCTCGGCGCCGGCGAAAGTGACCATCACTCTGGTCAACAGTTGCTAAGTCGAGAAACCATGGGCGCGAACCGGATCAGGTTCAGGATCCTTGTTGGGGTCGTGACGGCATGCGTTCTCGCGGGATCCGCTTGCGGCCGCGTTCCCACGTCTACGCTTCCGAGCCCCTCGACCGACGTACCGACTTCCCCGGGTGCCGAGTCGCCCGCTGCCGAGACACCACCAGTGGGCGTGGCAACGCCGCCGAAGGCGTCGCCGACCTCGCGCGTATCGCCCAGCAGCGCGGCGAGCCCGACAGCGAGGACATCGCCCACCCTGGCGCCCCTGGTCATGACCCCGCCGGCGTTCCACGTGGGCGAGGTCCGCATCGTCTACTCGGATGTCGTGCTGACTGCGAGCGGCGGGAAAGCGCCCTACTCCTGGGCTGTCAGTTCAGGGGCATTGCCGGGCGGCCTGACCCTGTCCACCGGGGGGACGGTTTCAGGAACCCCAACGGCGGCCGGCGGCTTCTCCTTCGGAGTCCAGGTGTCGGACTCCGCGGGCGGCAACGCCAGCACTGGAGGCTCGATCAACATCGCCCAGTACCTTTCAGGCGGCGGTACCTGCACGGTCAGCTGCCCGGTGGAAGCGGGGTGCGTCACTGTGTGCGGCACGTACGCGAAGCCGATCGGGGGCGTCGCGCCGTTCAAATACTCCAGCCCCGGCCCTTTGCCTCCGGGCACCACACTGGGCTTTCCGGCCCTGACGGGCCAATTCACCGGCACGGGGTCGTATCCGTTCACGGTGACCGTCGTTGACTCGCTGGGAGCGGCGACCAAGATAGGCGTGGTCTTTGATGTGTTCCCGCACATCTGGGTCAAGGCCGGATCGATGCCGACTGGCTACATCAAGATCCCCTACTCGACATCGATTCCTTACGGGGGCGGATCGGGTGTGCCCAAAGTGACGCTGGTCAAGGGCGCTCTGCCACCTGGGCTCACCGCGGCGGTCGATTCTCGGTCCGGGCTCCTGGTCATATCCGGGGTTCCATCGGCGATTGGCACTTACAACTTCATCTTGAAGTTGACCGACACCAGCCCCTGTGGCGTGGGCTACAACTGCTGGGTCAATACTCCAACGCTCTCGATCGTCATCCAGCTCGGGTAACGCAAGCGCCGCCGACGCATAAACAACCCTTTATGGGTTACACTCCCATAAAGCAAGCTTTATGTTTCTCCCGAACCCGAATCGCGAGCTGCCGGACCATTTCCTGGCCCTGTCCAACCCGACCCGCCTGCGCATCCTGGAGCGCCTGGGCAAGGTGGGCGAGGAGAGCGTCAACGACCTCGCCGAGCACCTGCGCATGAGCCAGCCGCGCATCTCCTGGCACCTGCGGATGCTGCGTGTGGGCGGGGTGATCCGCACCCGCCGCGATGGACGGCAGGTCTACTGCTCGCTGGATGTGGAGAACATGGCTCGCGAGCGCGCCCGGTTGGACGCGCTGCTCGGCATCACCGATCGCATGAAACTTCGCGAGGAGGTCGGGGCATGAGAAACGGCCAGAGAAATGGCCAGAGGGACGGTCACAAGAACGGCAAGGTTCGCGTCGCGATAGTAGGCGTCGGCAACTGCGCGTCGTCATTCGTACAAGGCGTGCACTACTACCGCGACGCATCGACGAAGGAATTCGTGCCCGGTCTCATGCATGTCGACCTGGGCGGCTACCACGTGAAGGACATCGAGTTCGTGGCCGCGTTCGACGTCGACAAGAAAAAGGTTGGTCTCGACCTCTCCCAGGCCATCTTCAAAGGCCCCAACAACACAGTGAAGTTCGCCGATGTCCCCGCCCTGGGCGTAAAGGTCAACCGCGGCATGACGCACGACGGAATCGGCAAGTACGTCTCGGACATCGTCCAGAAGGCACCCGGAATGACGGACGACGTGGTCGGCATCTTGAAGAAGTCGAAGGCCGATGTCCTCGTCAGCTACCTACCGGTGGGGTCCGAAGAGGCGACCAAGTGGTATGTCGAGCAAGCGCTCCAGGCCGGCGTGGGTTTCGTCAACTGCATTCCCGTCTTCATCGCCCGCGAGCCCTACTGGCAGCAGCGCTTCAAGGACAAGAACCTGCCCATCATCGGCGACGACATCAAGTCACAGGTGGGCGCGACCATCATCCACCGGGTCTTAGCTCGTCTCTTCCGCGATCGCGGAGTCAAGCTCGAGCGCACCTACCAGCTCAACTTCGGGGGCAACACCGACTTCCTGAACATGCTCGAGCGCGAGCGCCTGATGTCGAAGAAGATCTCCAAGACTCGTTCCGTCACCTCGCAGCTCGATTACGACGTCGGCGCTGACAACGTTCACATCGGTCCGTCCGACTACGTGCCCTGGCTCCACGACCGCAAGTGGGCCTACATCAGGCTCGAGGGCCGCTCGTTTGGTGACGTGCCGCTGAACGTCGAGCTCAAGCTCGAGGTGCACGACTCGCCCAACTCCGCCGGCATCGTCATCGACGCCGTTCGCTGCGCCAAGCTGGCGCTCGACCGCGGAATTGGCGGGGCGCTCGAAGGTCCGAGCTCGTACTTCATGAAGTCGCCGCCGGTTCAGTACAGCGACAGCGAGGCGAGGCGTCTCGTGGAGGAGTTCATCGATGCTGGCAAAGCGAGGCCGAACGGGCGCGTTCGCCGCATCGCTCGGACAAAGCCGGCGACCACAGCTGCTCGGCGCTAGTTACCGTGCGGGGGCGCGGATCCTGCGGATGGTTCCGCCGGGTATTCGCTACGCGGTCGCGACGCCCGGTGGCTCCGCGTGGTTCTGGCTCAGCCGCGCCCAGCGGCGCGCCGCGCTCGACAACTACGCTGCCGCCCTGGGACGTGATCGAAACGATCCCGAGGTGGCGCGCGTGGCCAGGCGAGCGTTCCAGAACTACGGACGCATGCTGACCGACTTCATCCTCATCGGCAGGCTGACGCCCGATGAGCTCATCGGGCGCACGAGCGCCGAGGGTCTCGAGCACCTCGACGAAGGCCTGGCTCGCGGCCGTGGAGTGATCACCGCCCTCCCGCACATGGGCTCCTGGGACGTCGCCGGCTCGTTCGCGGCTGCGTTGGGCTATCCGGTGACTGCCGTCGCCGAGCGCTTTCCCGGATCTTTGAACGACGCGGTCGTGAACACGCGCGAGCGCTTCGGCATGGAGGTGGTCATGCTCGGCCGCGCCGCGGTGCGCAAGCTCACCGACGCGCTGCAGGCGAATCGAGTCGTGGCCCTGCTCTGTGACCTCGAGCAAGGGCCTGGCGTCGAGGTCAACTTCTTCGGCAGGCGCGCAATCGTGCCCGGTGGGCCGGCGGCGCTGGCTCTAAAAACCGGAGCCGCGCTCGTGCCCGTGCACCCCTATGCGATCGGGCCAGGCCGGCATCACATCCGCGTCGACCCGCCGCTCTCGTGGCACGAGGGCGATCGCAAAGAAGACCTGATGCAGAAGGTCATCCGTCGCTTTGAGGACTTCATCAAGGAGCATCCCGACCAGTGGTACGCATTCCGGCCGATGTTCGCCGCTGAGGGATGAGCCAATGGAGCCCAACCGTATCTTTGGCGCCCATGCGGCCCCATCCGGGCGTCATCGCCTGTGCTCCTCGCTTACGGATCAACGGATGCGCTCGCTCCGGTGCTCGGCGCTTCCTTCGGCTGAGACCACCTGGCCACCAAATCTATCGGCCGGGCCCACCGGCACATCCCTGAGTGTGGCTCTACCGCGGATTCAAGGCCGTGCAGGCGCTCGTGGAGCGGCTGCCCAGGTCGTGGGCCTACGCGCTGGCGGTGATGGCCGCTCGTTTCGCATGGTTGTTCTCACCTCTGGCGCGGCCGCGGCTCGAGTTCAACCTGAAGGTCGCGCGGCCCGACCTCGTGCCGCGCGAGCTGCGGCGCCTCTCGTGGCTCAACTTCCGCAATCACGCGAAGGCTTATGCGGACCTCATGATGATTCCGCGCGCGAACGTGCAGGCGATGCGGCCGCTGCTGCATGTGCGTGGCTGGGAGAACCTCGAGCAGGCTCGCGCGATGGGCAAGGGCGTGATGGTCGTCTCTTGCCACATGGGTTCCTACGAGATTGTTTCGGCGATCTGGTCGGCGACCCTCGCGCCGGTGAGCTTCTTCGCGGAGGAGCTGGAACCGCGCGCGCTGTTCGAGTGGTACCGCGAAACGCGGGCGCGCCTCGGCATCAGCGTGCTCACACTCGACCTGGGTGGATTGCGGAAGGTCACCGAGGCCCTGCAGGAGCAGGAGATGGTGATCACGGCGATCGACAGGGACATCGCGGGTACCGGCCAGGTCATGCCGTTCTTCGGGCGACCCGCCAGGATTCCGCTCGGCCCTGCGGCCATCGCGCTGCGCTTGGGGGTCCCGCTGCTGCCCGCCTATGTGCTGCGCCTCCCCGACGACGCGTATTTCGTGGAGGCGGTGCAGCCTCTGATCGCCAACTCCACGGGCGACTCGCGGGCAGACGAGCTCCGGGTTACGCAGGACCTGCTGCGGATCATCGAAGGCTTCATCCGCGAACACCCCGACCAGTGGCACCTCCCTCACCAGATCTGGGAAGGCTCCCCGTGACATGAAAGTCGGTCTGGTCTCTCCATATGACTTCGCATCTCCAGGTGGCGTCACAGACCACGTGCGCCACCTGGCCACAGAGCTTCGCCACATGGGACACCCGGTACGTGTCTTTGCCCCTTCGAGCCGAGCCGACGTGGACTTCGACACGCCCGACTTCTACCGCATCGGCAGCCCGATCGCGATTCCCGTCAACGAGTCGGTCGCGCGCATCACGCTGAGCTTCCACCTTGCGGACGAGGTGGCCGCGATCATCGAGCGCGAACGTTTCGACGTCCTTCATTTCCACGAGCCGCTGATGCCGGCGCTGCCGATGACCATGCTGCGGATGTCCCCGACCGCCAATGTCGGGACATTCCACGCATTTGCACGCTCCAACCTTGGCTACTACTACGGTCGCCCGCTTCTCGAGCCCTATCTGTCGCTCCTCCATCGCGGCATCGCGGTGAGCGAGCCGGCTCGCACATTCGTCAACAAGTACTTCCCCGACTACCCGCTGCGAGTCATCCCCAACGGGATCGATATCGACGTTTACAAGCCGGGACTCGCACCCATCCGCCATCTGCGAGATGACAGGGTCAACATCCTGTTCCTCGGCCGGCTGGAGAAGAGAAAAGGGCTCGGGGACCTGCTGCGCGCCTATCGGTTCATGAAGAGGCGCGTGCCACGAACCCGGCTGATCGTGGTCGGCGATGGACCGCTGCGCGGCAGCGTCGAGTCCTACATCTCGAGGCACCGCCTGCCCGACGTGGTTATGGCCGGTTACGTCCCCGACTCGGTGAAACCTCGCTACTACAACAGCGCAGACATCTTCTGCGCGCCGGCCACCGGCGCGGAGAGCTTCGGCGTTGTGCTCCTGGAGGCGATGGCCAGCGGCCTGCCCGTCGTGGCCACCGAGGTCCCGGGCTACATGTCGGTCCTCGAGCCTGGAAGAGACAGCATCACGGTTCGGCCCAAGGGCTGGGCGGAGCTCGGTGCCGCCCTGGTCATCCTGGCGAGGGACGCCGAGCTTCGCAGCCGCCTGGGCGCGTACGGGCACGAGAAAGCACGCCGCTACGCCTGGGATCGCGTGGCCTCGCAGGTGTTCGAGGTCTATCAAGAAGCGAGCGACGTGGTGCGCTTGCCTGCCGCTCGCGCCCATCAAACGGTGCCCAGTGAGGTGATCGGTGTTCACGACCCGATTTGAGGCATGGGTCCGCCGGCGGGCGGAGGCCTTGATGGCCGGGCTCGGCAGGCTGCCCGTGACGCCCAACCAGATCACCGTTGTCGGCACGCTCCTCACGTTCGCCGCGGCCGCGCTCGCCGCCACCGGGCAGCTCCTGTGGGCGGGGATCGTCCTTGCTTTTGCCGGCACCTTCGACATCCTCGACGGAGCGCTGGCGCGCTCGACTCGCCGCGCCTACCCGTACGGAGCGTTCCTCGACTCGACGCTGGACCGCTACTCGGAGGGGGCGATGTACATCGGGCTTGGCGCCTACTTCGTGACCGAGGGTGGCCCCCTCGAGGAATGGCTGGTCGTCGCGACCCTCGCTGCGCTGGCAGGATCGTTCCTGGTGAGCTATGTCCGCGCCCGCGCGCAGAGCCTTGGCTTCGTGTGCGAGACCGGGCTCTTCGCGCGCCCTGAGCGCGTGGTTGCCACCGTCATCGGCCTGATCTTCGGAGGTGTCGTCCTTTACGGCGTCGTGTTCCTGCTCGCGATCCTTACCAACCTGACCGCGCTTCAGCGCATCCGCGAGGTCTGGCTGCAAGGCCGGGCGCAGCGCCTGGCGAGGGAGCGCGAAGCCTCCTCAGCGCCGACGGCCGGCAAGACCGTAGCTCCCTAGCCCTCCGCCCTAGAGCGGGACGCGCCCCGCGACGGCGATAGCCTCGTCCGGCTTGCTGTCGAGAAGGCCGCCGGTTCCGGTCAAATACAGGCGGCGCATCGCCCCCGGTTGCGGCCGCTCGATGAGGAGCCGCGTCAGGGCCTGTGTGGTCTCAGCGGTGGTGACGTAGTCGGCTCGAAACCGCAGCTGATCGGCTTCCGCCATGAGCGGGACGACGTGCCGATCGATTAGCTTCCCGCTCCCGGTGTCCGAGATGATGTGACCCACCAGGACCGTGGCCGACGTGCCGCGCCCGGCCCACACCGGCGCTTGCGTCTCCAGCCAATCCTCAAATTGGACCTTGCTCTCGGCCACAGCGCGGTAAAAGGCGGGGCAAGCTCCAACCCGCAAGCCGGCGCACCACATGCTGGAAAGCGCGATGACTTGCGCCCCTTCTGGCAGCGACGTCGCGAGTCGATTCATCGCGTCTCGAGATCCCTCGAAGTTGACCCTCGTCGCAGTGCCCGAGTGTTCCCGGACCAGCCTGCCCAGCTGCTTGCGTTCGCGTTCGATGGCCTCATCGCGGTCGGGTCCCGGCGGCAGCCGGCGCAGCCCGACGACAGAGCGCATCAGGGGTCGCAGAATTGGTTCCAGGCCTGCCGCGGCGCAATGCACGATGTCAGTCGGCCCGATGCCGTCAAGCTCAAGCTGCCGCACGCCGGCCTCGATGGATGAGCGCTCTTCGAGGTCGGCGATCATGGGGTGCAGCCTCTCGCCTCCGAATTTGGCCGCCACCTCTTCATATCGCTGCCGGCTGCGAGCCCCCAGGAGGATCTGCGCGCCGAGGACGTGCCAGGCGATGGCTCCGGCCAGACCGGTGCCGCTCGTGCCGCCGGTGACGAGGATCGTCCTTGAGGCCAGGGACTGCGGATCGCCCAAACCAGCGCGAAGCGTAGGGCCAAACCGGCCATCAGCAGTGGCGGGCGCGGCCAACCGATACTTGCAGCGTGAACGAACCTTTTGTCGGGATCGCCGGGCATGCCCAGGCGCTGGGGCAGCTCCGGTCGCAGCTCGAGGCCGGGCGACTGGCTCATGCGTATCTGTTCGTCGGCGAAGCCGGGCTGGGCAAGGCCACCGCTGGGCGCGCGCTGGCGGCGGCGCTGCTGCCTGAAGCCCCGCTGCGCCGTCACCCCGACTACTGGGAAGACGACCGCATCAAGGCCCTCTCCATCAACGAGATCCGCCTGCTTCCCGACAAGCCGCCGGAGTTCCACGAGCTCTCGCTGCAGGCTTTTCTCAACCTGAAGCCGGCCGTGGGGACTCGCCGTGTGGCGCTGGTCACCAACGTCGGGCGCCTGCGCGACCAGGACCAGAGCGTGCTCCTCAAGACGCTTGAGGAGCCGCACCCGAATCGCGTGATCATGCTCACCACGCCGAGCCTCAACCCATTCGTCGTCCTTCCGACCGTGGTCTCACGCTGCCAGCGCGTCTTCTTCCATCCGGTGCCGGCCAGGGACATCGCCGAGCTGCTGGTCAAAGCCGGAGTCGAGGCTGAGCGTGCGCATCTGCTGGCGGATCTCTCGCGCGGCCGGCCAGGGTGGGCTCTGCGCGTGTCTGGTGATGGCGGGGTGATCGAGCTTCACCAGGAGTGGACCCAGCGGCTCGAGGAGGTCTTCGGGGCGCCCGCTGACGTTCCGCTTCGGGTG
>DASXTG010000231.1:0-8952 GCA_036505515.1 Candidatus Dormiibacterota bacterium
CAGCTCGCGCTCGTTCTCCTTGTTGGAGAACGCGATGTCGTATGCGCGAGCGAAGTTCTGGCCGAAGTAATGAGACGTCCCCATCTGCAGGGCGAGGCCGTCTCGCATCAGACCCTCGACCGTCAGCGTATAGACCGCGCCGGGGAACGTCTCGGCGGGCGACTTCTTACCGCTGAGAACCGGCACCGCGAGCCAGTCCTCGGCGATCGAGCGGTAGTAACCGAGGATCAGCTGCGCTTCGTCCATCGCCTCAGCCGCCGACGCGTGAAAGGTGTGGCCTTCCTGCCACCAGAACTCCCGGCTCCGTAAGAACAGGCGCGAGCGCATCTCCCAGCGCACGACGCTGTTCCACTGGTTGGTGAGCTTGGGTAGATCGCGATGGCTCTGGATGTAGCGCCTGATCAGGTGGCCGATGATCGTCTCCGAGGTGGGCCGGACCGCGAGTGGCTCCTCGAGCTCCTCCATCCCCGCACCGGCTTTGGTCACCCACGCGACCTCGGGCCCGAAACCCTCAATGTGCTCGGCCTCCTTCACCAGCAGCTCGCGAGGGATGAGCAGTGGGAACGCCCAGTTCTCGTGGCCACTGGCCTTGATCATGTCGTCGAAGGCGCGCGTCATCGCCTCCCACATCGCCCAGCCGTATGGCCGGACGACCATCATGCCGCGCACACCCGACCAGTCCGCCATCTCGGCATTGCGGATGACGTCGGTGTACCAGCGGTCGAAGTCGACAGACATCTTCGTGACCTCTTTGACGAAGTCCTGCTGCTCTTCGGTGTCCTTGATCTCTTTCATCAAATTTCCACGTGCTTACATCGGATTCGAGAATCGGTCAACGCCCGCGCCTGAGGGATGCGCGGGGCTAACGCGGGGCCGGAGCGGGCGCGTGCTCGGCTGCGATCGCGTCGATCTCAGCCAGCAGAACGGGCAGGAGCTCTTCCTGGGCCACGGTCTTGTACAGCTTACCTTTCTTGAAGATCACTCCCTTGCCGCGGCCACCGGTGACCCCGATGTCGGCGTGCCGTGCTTCCGCCGGCCCGTTCACGACGCAGCCCATCACGGCCACTGTGATCGGGAGCTTCAGCTTCGCGATGTGCGCCTCGACCGCCTTGACCGTAGGCACCATGTCGTACTCGAGGCGGCCACAGGTAGGACAGGCGACGAGGGTCGCGCTCTCGTTGCGGAATGCGAGCGTCTTCAGGATCTCGTGCGCGACGCGCACCTCCTCGCGCGGATCTGACGTGGCCAGCGACACGCGGATCGTGTCCCCGATGCCTTCGCTGAGCAGGATCCCCATCCCAACCGCGCTCCGGATGCTGCCTGCCTCCACCGGACCCGACTCCGTCACGCCGAGGTGGATCGGGTACGCGCGCGCGGCGGCGAACTTGCGGTTTGCCATCACGTTGGTCCAGACGTCAGTCGCCTTCAAAGACACCTTGATGTAGCCGGGCCCGTAGTCGAGGTCTTCGAGGATCCTGCAGTGGCCTAGTGCGACCTCTACCATGCGGTCGGCGGTCTGCTCCCGGTCATCGCGGTTGATCCGGTGCTGCTCCCGCAGGCTCTTGTGCACCTCCTCGGGCAGTGAGCCGGCGTTGACCCCGATGCGGAAAGGGATCTGGCGCTCCTTCGCGGCCGCGACGACCTTCACCACCTTCTCGCGGTCGGGGATGTTGCCCGGGTTCAAGCGCAGGCAGTGAACGCCGGCCTCGATCGCGAGCAATGCGAGCGTGTGGTCGTAGTGGATGTCTGCGATGACCGGCAGCGGTGAGCTCCTCACGATCTCCTTCAGCGCCTCGGCGGCCTCGCGGTCGGGCACCGCCGGTCGCACGACCTCGCAGCCGGCCTCTTTGAGCTCATGGATCTGGCGCAGCGTCGCCTTGACGTCGCGCGTGTCGGTCTTGGTCATGGTCTGGACCGCGATGGGAGCCGCCCCGCCGATGACCACGCCACCGACGTTGACCGGGATTGACTTCCGCCTCGTGACCATCAGTGCGTCACCTAGTGGACCCCGGGGAACTGACCCGTCATGAGGCGCTGGATGTCCAGGAAGCTGATGAAAGCCGCCAGCGCGAGCAGCGCCACCAGGCCCCACCGCTGGAAGTTCAGCTCGGCCTTGCGGTCGAACGGGCGCCGGCGCAGCCACTCGATGACCACGACCACGATCCGGCCTCCGTCGAGGGCGAGCAGGGGCAGCAGGTTGGTAAAGCCCAGGGCCACCGAGAGCAGCGCGACGAGCAGCACGTACGTCGGCGGTCCCTGACTGACCGATTCGACGGCGATGGCGCCGATGCCGATCGGGCCCGTAA
Organism: Candidatus Dormiibacterota bacterium; assembly: GCA_036505515.1. GTDB lineage: Bacteria > Chloroflexota > Dormibacteria > Dormibacterales > Dormibacteraceae > DASXTG01. Next base: position 2,307 of record DASXTG010000231.1, read on the forward strand.
GGCCCTGGGGACCGAGCAGGCCTCCCCGCACCTCGCCCGTGATGAGAGCGCCAAGTCCCTGGAGGATCCCGCCGATGGCAGCGAACGGAAAGGCGATGCCATCGCTGATCGCGGACTGGACGGTGACCACCCGGCTGGTGACTCCGATGCCGATCTGGTACGTGCCCGAAGCGTTCTTGACCGGCGTGACCGAGTACGAGAACGCTGTGCCGTCTGCGTGGATGCCCCCCAGCAGCAGCGGCGCTCCGGGTGCGGCAGCCTCCTCTTTCAGGATCAGGCCGGGCGCCGTCAGCGGCTTGCCGTTGACGGTGCGGATGCTGTCGCCCACCCGAAGGCCGGCCGCGGCGGCCGGCGAGTTGGGGACGACCCTGAGCACCTTGCCTGGGTCGTCATTCAGCTGGGTGAGCCCGAACCCGGTCACCAGCAGCATCGCCACGAGGAAGTTGGCCACCGGTCCCGCGGCAAGGATGGCAATCCGCTGCAAAGCCGATTTCGAGTGGAAGCCGTTGGGTTCTTCGAAGTCACCGGCCTCCATCCCGCCCATGCGCACGTAGCCCAGGATCGGCAGCAGCCTGAGGGCATACAGCGTGCCGCCACGGGTCAGCGACCACAGCTTGGGGCCGGCGCCGATCGAGAACTCGATCACGCGCACCTTGAAGAGCTTGGCGAGCAGAAAATGGCCCCCCTCGTGGGGGGCGATCAGGATCAGGAACATCCCTGCGACCCCCGCCACGTAGAGGATCCAGTCGATCAGCATGTGCCCCTCAGACTACCGGAGTCCACTCTGAGGCTCTTCACGTAATCCCTCGCCCAGCGGTCGGCCTCGAGGATGTCCGGCAGGGTCTCCCCAGCTCCCTGAAAGGCCGACAGAGCACGTTCCACAGAACGGACGATGCCGGTGAAAGGGATCGCGCCCGCCAGAAACGCGGTCACGGCTTCCTCGTTGGCCGCGTTCAAGACCGCGGGGTGGCCTTCTCCCGATCGCGCCGCTTCCCGGGCCAGGCGGACGCTGGGAAAGCGCCGTTCGTCGAGCGCGTGGAACTCGAGCGGGCCAAGGTCGCCAAGCTCAGTCTGCGGCACTGCGTCGGGGACCCTCTCGGGGTAGCCGAGGGCGACGGCGATCGGGAGTCGCATGTCCGGGCGGCCGAGCTGGGCTTTCAACGAGCCGTCGACGAACTCCACCACGGAGTGAACGACGCTCTGGGGATGAACCGAGACCGCGATCTGGTCGAGCGGGAGGCCGAAAAGATGGTGGGCCTCGATGAGCTCGAGCCCCTTGTTCATCAGCGTCGCCGAGTCGACGGTCACCTTCGGTCCCATCGACCAGCGTGGGTGGTTGAGAGCCTGCTCGACCGTCACCTGGTCGAGATCCAGGTCGGGGTGGGCCCAGAACGGGCCGCCGCTGGCGGTCAGTATCAGGCGCCGGACGCTCTCCCGCTGCTCGCCCCAGAGACACTGCCAGATCGCGCTGTGCTCGGAGTCGACTGGCCGAATTCCCTTCGCGCCAGCCGCCTTCATGACCAGCTCCCCCGCCATGACCAGCACCTCTTTGGTCGCGAGCGCAACGTCCTTTCCCGCCTTCAACGCTGCCAGGGTGGGCGCCAGCGCACGTGCACCAGGGATCGCGACCAGGACGATGTCGCACCGCGGGTCCGTCACCATCGCCTGGACCCGAGCCTCGAAGTCAGGCTCCCCGGCCTGTCCCTGGATGAGGTACTCGGCGGATCGCTTGGCTGAGCGCCGGCCTTCTGTCAACCCGAACAGTGCGAAGCGGCCCGGATTGCGGTCGATGACGTCCAGGGCTTGCTGGCCGATGGAGCCGGTGGCGCCGAGAACGACAATGTTGAGCCGCCGGGTCATCGAGCCACGAGATTGAACATCGTGACGTAGAAGTAGATGAGGATCGGCGGGAAGAGTATCGAGTCAAGGCGGTCGAGGACACCGCCATGGCCCGGGATCAGATGCGACGAATCCTTGACCTCCGCGATGCGTTTCATCTGCGACTCGACAAGATCCCCGACCTGGCTGCTCACACCTGCCAGGACTCCGATCGCGATCGCATGCAGCGGTGGCAGGCCGAGGATTCCTGAGACGCCGACGAGCATCACGACCACCGAAGCAACCACGCCTGCCACAGCGCCCTCGACTGTCTTTTTCGGGCTGATGGTCGGAAAGAACGGGTGGCGTCCGATGCGGCTGCCGACCAGCAGCGCCGACGCGTCGTTCGCGACCACCGACAGGATCGTGAACAGGGTCCAGACGAGGCCATTTGGCTGCGACTCGTACAGGAGAAGGTAGAAGTTGAAAGGCATCCCGATGTAGAGCGCTCCCGTCATCCCCATCGCCCAGCGGCCGAGGCCCTGGCGTCGCCCAGGAAGGACCAGGAAAGCGCCTAATCCGCCGACGAGTGAAAGCGACAGCACCAACGTCACGTCTATCTGCTTCAACAGCGTGCCGCTGAAAGCGAAATACGCGCCGAGCGGGAACAGAAGCCACCACGGAGCGCGCGAGCCCATTCCGTCTGAGAGCCCAATGAACTCCCACAGGGCGAGCCCGCCCAGCAGGATCACCAGGGCATAGACGCCGTACGTGCCCGCGTAAATCCCACCGATCACGACGCCGAGGAAGACGAATGCGCTGATGATTCGAACCATCAGCGGGCTCGGCCTGGACCGCAGCAGTGATTGGATGTCCGTCGTCATCGCGCCGCGCCCAGAGTGGCGTCGCGGCGCGCCCGGATCTCATCCTCGGGACGGCCGCCAAACCGCCGCACTCTCGAGCTGTAATCAGCGATTGCGACCTTCAGATCCTCTACGCCGAAGTCGGGCCACAGCGTTTCGGAGACATACATCTCCGCGTATGCGGACTGCCAGAGCAGGAAGTTGCTCACCCGGCTCTCGCCGGCGGTCCGTATTACGAGGTCGGGATCGGGCAGGTCCGGATTGTAGAGATGCGCTGCGATCACCGATTCGTCGATCCTGTCCGGTGGAGTGCCGTCCGCCACTAGACGGCGAACGGCATCGACCACCTCTGCGCGGCCGCCGTAGTTCAAGCACACGTTGAGAACTCCGTTCGTGTTGCCGGCGGTGCGCGCAACGGCCTCTTCGATGCGCTCCCTCATGCGCGGAGAAAGGCCTTCGCGCCGGCCGCTGACGACAATCCGCACGCCGCGCCGGTGCATCTCCTCGATCTCGCGCTGCATGGTCTCGTGAAACAGGCGCATCAGCGCTCGCACCTCAGCCCGCGGTCGGGACCAGTTTTCTGTTGAGAACGCATACACGGAAAGAACGTCGACCCCGAGCTCCTCGCAGCCCTCAAGGACCCGCTTGATCGCCCGCACGCCGGCGCGGTGACCAAAGCTGACCGGGCGCCCGCGACGCCGAGCCCAGCGTCCGTTGCCGTCCATGATGATCCCGATGTGGCGGGGCACTGACTGATCCAAGTGTTCGGAAAGGGTACCGACTGGCACAGACACCAGCGTCGCGAGCGGGTTCGCCCGCCTGCGACTTTGTTTACCCAGGCATCCAAGCGTCGTGAGGAGAGGGGGGCACGCCGGGGGATCCTGATCCCCCCGCGCCGTTAGACCTCGAGGACCTCGGCTTCCTTTCGCGCCCCAAGGGCGTCCACCTTCTCGACCTGGGACTCCGTCATCTTCTGCAGCCGCACCTGCGCCCGTTTGGCATCGTCGGCCGCCACGTCGCCCTGCTTCTCGAGCTGGTCGACACGGTGAATCTCGTCGCGGCGCACGTTGCGGATGGCCACTCGCGCGTCCTCCGCCTTCTGGCGCACGAGCTTGACATACTCGCGCCGCCGCTCCTCGGTCAGCGGCGGGATCGGGACGCGGATCACCTGGCCGTCGCTCGCAGGGTTCAGACCCTGCTCGCTCGTGCGCAGCGCCTTCTCGACGGCACCGATCTGGCTCTTGTCATAGACCTGGACCACGAGAAGGCGAGGCTCAGGGGCGCTGATCTGGGCGAGCTGGTTCAGTGGAGTGGGCGTGCCGTAATAGGGCACCATGATCTTGTCGATCAATGCGGGGTTGGCGCGCCCGGTCCGGATGGTCGCCAGCTCGGCCGCGAAATGATCGACCGACTTGGACATCTTGGTCTCGGCATCCCGAAGAATCGGATCGATCATCCCAACGCCCCGACGAGCGTGCCGATCTCCTCTCCCAGCACGACTCTTTCGATGTTGCCAGGTTCGAGCAGGTTGAACACCACTATGGGCACGTTATTGTCCATGCACAGCGTGAGGGCGGTGTTGTCCATCACCTCGATGCCCCGGTTGAGCACCTCGAGATAGTCGAGATGCTCGAGCTTGACCGCTTTCGGGTCGAGCTTCGGATCAGCCGTATAGACCCCGTCGACCTTGGTCGCTTTCAGGATGACGTCCGCCTCGATCTCGACCGCACGTAGGGCGGCCGTGGTGTCGGTCGTGAAGTAAGGGTTGCCGGTGCCGGCGGCGAGGATCACGACTCTCCCCTTCTCGAGGTGGCGCACGGCGCGGCGGCGGATGTACGGCTCAGCCACCTGCGGCATCTGGATGGCGGTCATGGTGCGCGCCGGAATTCCGGTGCGCTCGAGCGCGTCCTGCAGGGCCAGGGCGTTGATGACTGTCGCCAGCATCCCCATGTAATCGCCCGTGGCGCGGTCGAAACCACGCTCGCTGGCGGCCAGGCCCCGAAAGATGTTGCCCCCGCCGATCACCAGCGCGATCTGCACGCCCATCTCGTGCACGCGCTTGACCTGGCCGGCGATCGTCTGCACGACTGCGAGATCGATGCCGTAGTCACGCGCGCCGCCAAGCGCCTCGCCGCTCAGCTTGAGCAGGATGCGGTTGTACTTCGGGGTCCTATCCCCCACGACGTGAACTATGCCTCGCGGACGTTGAACCGTGCGAACCGGCGCACGGTGATGTTCTCCTGGAGCTTCGAGATGTTCTCGGCGATCACGTCCTTGACCGTGTGCTTGGGCTCACGGAAGTACGGCTGCTCGAGAAGGCAGTTCTCCTGGATGAACTTCTCCACCTGGCCCTCCACGATCTTGGGGATAGCCTGCTCGGGCTTACCGTCCTGCTGCGCCTTGCGCTCATACAGGTTTCGCTCCTCGATGAGCACCTCGTCCGGAATGTCGTCACGCGACAGCCAGCGCGGACTGGTTGCGGCCACCTGCAGGGCCAGCTCCCTGGCCAGCTTGCGAAAGTCCTCGCCCTTGGCGACGAAATCTGTCTCGCAGTTGACCTCTACGAGCACTCCGACCTGGGGCGGGTAGTCGGGCGTGGTGCGGTGGAGGTACGCCTCGACCACCCCCTGGCCGGTGGCCCGGCCGGCGCGTTTGGCCGCCTTGGCGATCCCCTTCTCGCGCAGGATCGTGTACGCCTTTTCGACATCGCCATCGGCCTCCTCGAGGGCGTGTTTGCAGTCCATCATGCCCGCGCCCGAGAGCTCGCGAAGCTGTCTTATTAGCTCCTTGGAGATTTGGGCCATCAACGGGCCTCCTCGTCCTCCACCGTCCGCCCGATGAACTCTTCCTCGGACACGGTCGGCAGATAGTCCTCCTCGTCCTCGAGGTACTCCTCGATCTCTTCGTATCGCGGCGTCTCCAGAAACTCGCGCTCCTCGACCTCGGGGAGGATCTCGCCGCGAGCCTGTGCTTCCTGGCGTCCTTCCTGGCATGCGTCGGCGATCTTGCCCGTGAGCAGCTTGACCGCGCGGATGGCGTCGTCATTGCCGGGGATCACGAACGTGATCAGATCCGGGTCGCAGTTCGAGTCGGTGATCGCGACCACGGGGATCTTCAACCGGTTGGCCTCGGTGACGGCGATGTGCTCTTTGCGAGGATCGACCACATAGAGCGCTCCTGGCAGCCGTTTCATGTCGGCGATGCCGTCGAAGTGGAACATCAGCCGGTCGAGCTCGTCCTGGAGACGCTTGGCCTCCTTCTTCGGCATCGACTCGAACTGGCCCTCCTGCTGCATCTTGCGAAGCTCTTGCAAGCGCTCGATCCGCTTTTTCACGGTGCTGAAGTTGGTGAGCATCCCACCCATCCACCTGCGGTTGACGAAATACATTCCGCAGCGCGCCGCCTCGGTCTGAATCGTCTCCTGCGCCTGCTTCTTGGTGCCCACGAAGAGCACGGGCCGGCCGCTCGCGGCGACTCCGCGGACGAAATCCCACGCGTCATCCAGCAGCCGCACCGTCTTCTGCAGGTCGATGATGTGGATGCCGTTGCGCGCGGTGAAGATATAGGTGCGCATCTTTGGGTTCCACCGGCTGGTCTGATGCCCGAAGTGGACACCCGCCTCCAGCAGCTGTTTCAAGGTCACCTGAGCCAACGTTCCCTCCCTGTTCTACTTCCGCCCGGCTCCGACCTTTGGCAAGGACAGGGGTTTGCGCCGGGCGTGCTAACTCAGTCGATTAAGACTGGCCTAAGGAGTATACCCAGCGCTAAGGGCTACAAATCCGAACGGCCCCTCACCGGCGGCGCCGATAGCGGCGCGGCCGGAGCTCCCCGCATGGCGGGGAGCCAAGGCCTCAGACCTCGACTTTCTCGGCTTTCTTGACGCCCTTCGGCCCCGGGCACTTCGGGTAGTCCGAGCATGACTTGAACGCCCCGTAGCGCCCGCGGCGTTCGACCAGCGGCTTGCC
>DASXTG010000232.1:0-4618 GCA_036505515.1 Candidatus Dormiibacterota bacterium
TAGCGGTGCGGCGTCTCGCCGAACGTGGAGCGAAATGTGCGGATGAAATGAGCCTCGGAGACGTGCGCCACCTGCGACAGGCGGGGAATGTCCAGCGGCTCGGCGTAGGCCCGGTCGATGGCGTCGCGAGCCCGGAGCATGCGGCGATTGAGCTCTTCGATGGCCCGGCTCATTTCGTTAACAAGCGTAAAGGTGGTTCGCCCTCACAATAGGCATCGTGCCCACGCCCGCGTCCGACGACGCCTTCGCGGAGGTCAAGTCCAAGGTCGACCTGGTCAAGGTCGTGCAGGAGCACGTCCGACTGACCAAGCGCAACAAGGACTTCTGGGGCCTGTGCCCCTTTCACCAGGAGGACAGCCCCAGCTTCAAGGTCAACCCGCAGATGCAGTCCTGGTACTGCTTCGGCTGCGAGCGCTCTGGCGACGTATTCACCTTCGTTGAGCTCATCGAGAAGACGGACAAGCGCGGCGCCCTGCAAATGCTGGCCGAGCGTGCCGGCGTCGAGCTCCGCAAGCTGAGCCCCGAGCAGAAGGAGCGCTCGGACTCGCGGCGGCGCCTGCTAGTGATGCTCAAGCTCGCGGCGCAGTACTACGAGTACGTGCTGTGGTCGGTGCCCGCCGGGGAGCCCGGCCGTCGCCTGCTGGCCGATCGCCAGGTGACCGAGGAGACCGCTCGCCGCTTCCAGCTTGGCTACGCACCGGCCGGCCGTGGGTTCGCCGATTACCTGAGAGCCAAGAAGCGGTCGCTTGCAGATGCGCAGGAGGCGGGCCTGGTGCGTCGCGACGGCGCCGACTTCTTCGCCGAACGCCTGGTCATCCCCATACGCGACGAGCGCGGCCAGCCACTGGCGTTCACCGCGAGGACCGTTCGAGCCGGCGAGCAGCGCAAGTACATCAACTCGCCCGAGACGCCCGCCTACGTCAAAGGGCGGGTGATCTTCGGCCTGGATGAGGCGCGTGACGAGATCGCCCACCGCGGCCACGCAGTACTGATGGAGGGCCAGTTCGACGTCATCACCGCCCACCAGTTCGGGATCAAGAACGCGGTCGCTTCGTCGGGCACGGCGCTCACCGACGACCAGGTCCGCCTCCTCAAGCGCTTCACCGACGAGCTGCTCCTGGTGTTCGACTCGGACCGCGCCGGACGCGAAGCGGCGCACAAGGCTGTGAGGCTGGCGGCCTTCAACGACATGCGCACCCGCGTCGCAAGCATCCCCGACGCCAAGGACCCGGACGATTTCCTTCGCGGCGCGGGCCTGGAAGCCGCAAAGCGCTGGGATGACCTGGCAGCCGGGGCGGCGCCCGGCTTCGAGTCCGGTATGGAGGCCAGGGTTGAGGGCCTGAACCTGAGCAACGCCAACCACCTCGAGGTGGCCGCCGCCAGGATCCGGGAGCTGATACTCGAGTTTCCCGAGGCATTGTGGGAGCCCTATCGCGAACGAGCCGAGCGCTGGCTCGGCGTGCCGTTCCAGCTGCGGGGAGCCCGGCCGGGAGATGGCCCAGTTCGGCCCCAGGCGCCCAGAACAGCCACGGGGAACGGTTTGGACAGGGTCTCGAGGGGGAAAAAACTGACCGTAGGCAGGTATCTGCTGCAGCTGCTCGCGGTCCGGCCGGTCGCCTTCGAGCGCGTGCGAACAAAGATCACGCCCGGCGAGTTGGACGAAGAGGACCGCGATATATACGTACGGATGTTGGAGACCTTCGAACGCACTGGAGCTTCCGGGCTCGAAAGCGAATTGGCGGGCTATCCCGCAGAGGAACAGGACCTGATCAGAAGGGCATGGGCGGCGCCGCCGCCGAACGTTGACGACGAGTTGGCCGTCGAGCTGGCCGAGCGCATCAAGCTCGACCACATGAAAGGCCGCCACAGTGGGATAATCCGCGAGCTTTCCGAGGCCGAAAGAGGGAAGGACTCGGAGAGGGTGGGGCGCCTGGAGACCGAAGCTAGAGAGCTCGCGCGCGCCATCGCCGACATCGAAAGGAGAGGGGAATCATCGCGCGCGTAGCCAAGGTGCCGACCAAGACCGGAGTCCGCAACAGCAAGGCTGTCGAGAAGCCTGAGCACAAGTTCGAAGACGAGCTGATGGCCGTGGCCGAGCAGCTCATCGTCAAGGGCAAGGAGCAGGGCTACCTCACCCCAGACGACATCCTCCAGGGCTTCCCCGAGATCGACGCCGAGCCCGACCAGATCTTCCGCATCTTCGCGGCTTTCAAAGAGATCGGGGTCGAGGTCACTGACGGAGAGAAGGACTTCGAAGAGGTCGAGCAGATCGACGACGAGATGCTCCTCGACATCGAGATGATGGACTCGGTCTCGCTCGACGACCCGGTTCGCATGTACCTCAAGGAGATCGGGCGTGTCAGCCTGCTCACCGCCAACGACGAGGTGGAGCTGGCCCAGGCGATCGAGGCGAAGCCACTCCACGACGCGCTCAAGGCGCTGAGCGTCATCGAGGAGATCGATGGCCGCCAGCGGTCGGTCGAGGAGATGCTGCCCGACGTCATTGAACGGCTGGCCACGGTCAAGCGCAAGGGCCAGCAGGCGCATATCGCCCAGGAGCTGATCGGGCTCGCCGACCTCTCGAAGCTGCAGAACCTGCTTGATGCGGCCGCCGCCGAGCGCCGGCGTCAGGCCAACGGCGCGGCCCGGCCACGGATCCGCGCGGAGGCGCTGGAGGCCTACCGGATCGCCCGGTACCGGCTGACCGAGCGCTACGAGCGCGCATACGAAGCCAAGCAGCGGCTGACCGAGGCGAACCTCAGGCTGGTCGTGTCCATCGCCAAGAAGTACATCGGGCGCGGCATGTCCTTCCTCGACCTCATCCAGGAAGGCAACATGGGCCTGATCCGCGCGGTCGAGAAGTTCGACTACCACAAGGGCTACAAGTTCTCGACCTACGCCACGTGGTGGATCCGGCAGGCCATCACGCGCGCCATCGCCGACCAGGCGCGGACGATCCGGATCCCCGTGCACATGGTGGAGACGATCAACAAGCTGGTGCGCGTCTCGCGGCGTCTGCTCCAGGAGCTTGGCCGGGAGCCGAGCGACGAGGAGATCGGCGAGGAGATGGGGATCACGCCCGAGAAGGTGCGGGAGATCGTGAAGGTCTCGCAGGACCCCGTGTCCCTCGAGACGCCGATTGGTGAGGAGGAGGACTCGCACCTCGGCGACTTCGTCGAGGACCGCGAGGCTGTCTCTCCGTCCGACGCTGCCTCTTTGACGATGCTTCACTCCGAGGTCGAGGACGTCCTCGACACGCTGACGCCCCGCGAGCGCCGGGTGCTGCAGCTGCGCTTCGGCCTCATCGACGGCCACCAGCGCACGCTGGAAGAGGTGGGCAAGCGGTTCGGCGTGACGCGCGAGCGCATCCGCCAGATCGAGGCCAAGGCGCTGCGCAAGCTGCGCCACCCGTCGCGCTCGAAGAAGCTGCGGGACTACCTGGAGTAGCGATTCCCAGATTCCCCGCAAGTGCCGGCTCCCGCGGGTTTCGTGGCCGCCCCAAACCCGCAAGTGCCGGCACGTGCGAATTACGTTGGTTGGTGAAATACTCGGGTTACCCGACTAAATTCTTCAAGACTGGGGGAGCAGCAATGAAACTGAAGCGGGCCTTCAGCCTCGTTGGTCTCATCGTGGCCCTGCAGGCCACGCCGGCTGTCGCATCGGAGCAACTTCCGTTCGAGGCTTCCTTTCATGGCACGTTCGACATCACATTCGGAGGCTGCGCCAACGGCGACAACCTCCTCAGGTTCGTGGGCCCCGGTCTTGTGATGCACGCCGGGCTCGGCTCGATCGATGGGGTCAGCTGCTTGCGTCCGGAGCCGGCAAACCCGCTCTGCTCGACGATCGATGACACCACCGTGACGGTGACCGCCGCCAACGCCGACACATTCGGCTTCGCCAACCAGGCTGAGGACTGCCTGTCCTTTACGCCGGACGGGATCTTCATCCATGGCGCTGGGACGTACCAGATCCTGCCTGGCACGGGCCGCTTTGATGAAGCCTCCGGCTCGGGATCCGTGCATACGACCGCTCACGTGTTGGTGCTTTCGGCTACCGGCGCCAGCGGCACGTTCGACCCGCTGGTGTTCACCGGCACGATCTCCGAGGGTCATTGACCCTCGCCGACCTCCGGCCGTTACAAACCAACCTGGTGAAGTAGATTGATCCCGCCATGCCGGTCATCACCATTGGGCGGCAGATCGGGGCTGGGGGGAGCTCGGTTGGCCACATGGTGGCCGGCCGGCTGAAGATCGACTTCCTCGATTCGCAGCTGATCGACGAGGTCGCCAAACGGCTCCAGCTGCCCAAAGAAGAGGTCGAGGCCGAGGACGAGCATCCCGGCTCCCTGCTCAGCCGCCTGCTCCTCGCGCTGGGGGCGGCCAACGCCGAGCCGATCATCCCGCCTGAGACCTCGGCCTGGAACCCGCCCAACGCCGAGCCCGTCTTCGACACCCGCCAGGCGGTCCTCGCCATCACCCAGGAGATCATCAAGGAGGCCGCAAAAGAGGGGGATGTCGTCATCGTCGGTCGGGGAGGGGCCTACCTACTGCGCGATGAGCCCGGCGCCCTGCACGTATTCCTGCGTGCGTCTGCCGAGATCCGTTTGAAGACGATCATG
>DASXTG010000233.1:0-22339 GCA_036505515.1 Candidatus Dormiibacterota bacterium
AGGCTGGTTTGCGACGCGCGATCCCTTCTCGTTCACCCTGGAGGAGCTGATCTTCGCGGACGACGCCCGGCGCCTCGAGACCGGCACGTGGGCGATGGCGTCCCACTACGCTGGGCTGGCGGGCTTGGAGCTTGTGCTGGAGGTCGGCGTCGAGCACATTCAGGAGCGGCTGCGCGACCTCACAGGCCGTATCCTCGAGCGCTGTGAGGGGGCCGGGGTCAAGACGTTCACTCCGCTGGTTCGCGAGCAGCGCTGCGGGATCGTGACCCTGGAGTGCGACCGGCCGGAGGAGGTCGAGACGAGGCTCCTCGCCGACGGCGTCATCGTCGACTCGCGCCCGGGCCGCGTCCGCCTGTCACCCCACTGGTGCGTGACCGAGGAGGAGCTGGAGCGCGGGATGGACCTGGTGCTGCAGCACCTCGGCGCGGGAGTGCGCCGGTAGTCGGATCTCGCTGGATAAACCGCGAGTGCATGCACTCGCGGCAATCCACGCGCCTTCAAACCCGCGAGTGCATGCACAGGCGGGTTTGAGGTCTTACTTGATCTCGGCGGTCGCCCCCGCTTCCTTCAGTCTGGCCACCGCTTTCTCCGCATCCGCCTTGCTCACGTTCTCCAGCACCGGCTTCGGCGCCGCGTCGACCAGGTCCTTGGCCTCCTTGAGACCGAGCTGCGTGAGCTCGCGGACGGCCTTGATGACGTTGATCTTGCTGTCGCCGACCGCGGCGAGGTTGACGGTGAACTCCGTCTTCTCCTCTTCGGCGGGGGCGCCATCGGCTGAGCCGCCACCGGCGGGCCCGGCAGCCGCAGCCGCGACCGGAGCCGCGGCCTTGATGCCGAACTCGTCCTCGATCGCTTTGACCGCCTCCACGACGTCGAGGATGGTCCAATCCTTAAGCGCCTCTACGAAATCCTTCGGGGTGATCTTGGTTGCCATTTGGTTACGCTGCCTCCAACTTTTCTTGGTAAGCGTTCAGCACTCCAACCAGCTGCTGAACGGGTGCCTGCATGATTCCGACGAGCTGGGCGACGGGCGACTGAAGGGTGCCCATCAGCTGGGCGATGAGCACTTCTCGGGAGGGCAGATCCGCCAGCTGCTTGATCTGATCCCGATTGAAAACCCGGCCTTCGACGAGCCCGCCCACGACCTCGAGCTTGAGCCGGGTTGTGCGGACGAACTCGTTGATGAGGCGCGCCGGCACGCCGAGGTCGTCGTATCCGAAAGCGATCGCGATCGGGCCCTTCAGCTCCGACTGAAGCTGCGGGTGACCGGCCGCCTCCGCTGCGCGACGAGCGATGGTGTTCTTGATCACGCGGTACTCGACGTCGCCACTGCGAAGCTTTCCGCGCAGGTCCTGCATCTGGCTGACTGTGAGCCCGCGGTAGTCGGTGAGCACAGCCACCTTTGCCTTCTTCAGCTTCTCGGCCAGCAGCTCGACCTGCTCGACCTTCTGTTCTTTCCTGGCTTTCGGCAAATGAAAAATCCTCCCTGCACATATACGGCGAGGCAGGAAGGATCGACCTTCGCTTCAGTTGCCTCGGTAGGAAATTAAGTCGGGCTTTGCGCCCGGCACCTACGGTCTAGGGCAGGTGCCGAATTATACGGAGTTTCTATGAGAGGGAACCCGGACGGTTCCCTCTCATCGCCGCGCTAGGCGCGGCTGCTCACCTTCCGAGCAGGTAGGTGTCAGTTCAATTGATTCTCCAAGCCACGCTTGGCAGACGCGCGATACCAAAGACGCGGCCGGGGAAACCCCGGCCGCCCCGGCGACGCTATACGGAGTTCGCTTTCTCCCAATCTTCGCGCAGCAGCTCGGTCATGATCTGGTCGATCCATTTGCCGTCGCGGAAGTACTCCTTACGCATCCGCCCGATCTCGACGTAGCCGCAACGCGCCTGTGCCCTGGCGCTGGCGGTGTTTCCATCCAGGTAGCCGGAATTGAGCTTCTGAAGCGTGGTCTCGGTGAACACGAACCGGGCACGCAGCTGCATGACCTCAGTCCCCAGTCCTTTACCCCATGCCGAGCGGTCCCCGATGAGCGTGCCGGTGGTGCCGTGCTGGTTGGGCCAGTCGATGCCGTGAACGCCGGTGGTGCCCACCAGCCGGCCCTCGTACTCGATGGCCCAGATGATGTCGTTTGGCGACGTGGCCAACTTCTCGATCCATTCTCTTTCGTCGGTCAGTGAGGGCGGGAACCGCCGCAGGATCGTCCGCGTGACCTCAACATCCTCGAACCACGCGATCATCTGCTCGGCCTCCTCGACCCGCAGCGGCCGTAGTCGCGCCACCTTTCCCTGGATCACGGGTCCGTACATGGAAACGCAAATTATGAGATCCGCGGAGCAGCTAAATTGCACGGGGTGTCGGATCGCCTCCGCCCGCTTTGGGATTTCGACGACCTTGATGTCAGCGAGCAGCGCCTCGTCGAGCAGCGCGAGCGGGAGACGACCGACGAAGGCCGGGCCGAGGTCCTGACCCAGCTCGCGCGCGTCGAGGGATTACAGGACCGGTTCGAGGCGGGCGAGCGGCTGATCCAGGAGGCCGAAGCACTCGCCGGCGCGAGCCCCGTAGCCCGCATCCGCATCGACCTCGAACGCGGCCGACTCCTCCGCTCGGCCGGTGACCCCGCGGGCGCTCTTCCTCTATTTGTGTCGGCCTACGAGAAGGCCGTAGCTGCCGGCGAGCACTTTCTCGCCGCCGATGCCGCGCACATGGCGATGATCGCGGCCCCGAATCACCAGGCCAAGCTGGACTGGACCCAGCGGGGGATCGATATCGCGCAGGCATCGACAGATCGGACGGTCAGCTACTGGCTCGGACCTCTGCTCAACAACCTGGGCTGGGAGTTCCACGACGCCGGCGAATACGAGGCCGCACTTGCCTATTTCCGGCGAGCGCTCGAGGTGCGCGAGCGCTATCCGGAAAATCCCGCCGCCATCCTGCACGCAAAGGAGGCGGTTGCGGAGGCACTACGTGCGCTCGGGCGCGGGGACGAAGCTACGCGCCTTTGAGCTTGGCTGCTTCCTTGACGTCGACCGGAACCGACGGGCCCTGGGTCGCGGCGAGGTAGAAGCTGCGCAGGTACTGACCCTTGGACGTGGCGGGCTTGTTGCGGATCAGGGCATCCACCAGCGCAGTGAGGTTCTGATGCAGCTGCCTCGAGTCGAACGAGACCTTTCCGATCGGCGCATGCACGATCCCGAACTTGTCGGTTCGGAACTCGACCTTGCCACCCTTGACCTCGCGGATCGCCCTGGCGACGTCGAACGTCACAGTTCCCGACTTCGGGTTCGGCATGAGGCCGCGGGGGCCGAGAATCTTTCCCAGCGGACCAACCTTGGACATGATGTCCGGCGTCGCGACCGCTGCATCGAAGTCGGTCCAGCCTTCGGAGACCTTCTTCACCAGGTCCTCGCCGCCGACGTAGTCCGCTCCCGCCTCTTGGGCCTCGCGCGCCTTGTCCGCGGTCGCGAACACGGCGACGCGCACCTTCTTGCCGGTGCCGTTCGGGAGAACCACCGACCCGCGCACCATCTGCTCCGCGTGCCGGGGATCGACGCCCAGCCGGATGTGCGCCTCAACCGTTGCGTCGAACTTCGAGATCGAGGTCTCCTTGGCCATCGCCACCGCCTGCTCCGGGTCTAGCCCACCATCGCCGTTCGCGGCGAGCGCAGCCTCGACCTTTTTCAAGGCCTCGAGGTACTTCTTGCCGTGCCTCTTTGACATCGTCTTACTCGATGACCTCCAGGCCCATCGAGCGCGCGGTGCCTTCGATCATCTTCATGGCCGCCTCGGAGTCGTACGCGTTGAGATCCTTGCGCTTGGTCTCGACGATCGTCCGCACCTGCTGCCTGGTGACTCGGCCGACCTTCTCGCGGTTTGGCTTGGCCGATCCTTTCTCGATTCCTGCCGCGCGCTTGAGCAGGTTGACGGCGGGTGGCGTCTTCAGGACAAACGAAAAGCTGCGGTCCTCGAAGATCGTGATCTCGGCCGGAACGACGTCCCCGGCCTGCGCGGCCGTGCGCTCGTTGTAGGCCTTGGTGAACTCCATGATGTTGATGCCATGGGGGCCGAGGGCGGTGCCCACGGGCGGCGCGGGCGTGGCGCGGCCGGCCTGCAGCTCCAGCTTGAGAATCGCCCGAACTTTCTTCTTGCCCATCAGAAAGCGCGGGTGAGGCAGGCCTCCCCCGCGGTACCCCCTCCGAGTGACACATTGCATGGAGTCGATTGGGTGGGGCATAGGTGGCGGCCGGAGTAAATCCGGCCTTCCGCTCCACCTTCGGTTCTAACCATTAGTGGACCTTCTCGACCTGAAGCAGGTCCAGCTCGACCGGCGTTTCGCGGCCGAACATGTTGACGAGCACCTTGAGCTTCCCCTTCTCGGGATTGATCTCGTCGACCTTGCCGTGGAAGTCGGTGAACGGTCCGTCGACCACACGCACCGACTCGCCGACCTGGAACTCGACGCGGATCTTGGGCGCTTCCTGCTTCATCTGCTTCTGGATCGCCCGCACCTCCTTCTCTTGAAGGGGCACAGGGCTGTTCGCTGAGCCGACGAAGCTCGTCACGCCCGGCGTGTTTCGAACCACGAACCAGGATTCGTTGGACATGATCATGCGCACGAGGATGTAGCCCGGGAAGATCCGCTTCTGCACGTGGCGGCGCTTGCCGTCCTTGATCTCGATCTCGTCCTCCATTGGCACGAGCACCTGCAGGATTTTGTCCTGCATGTCCATCGACTCGATCCTCTTCTCGAGGTTCTTCTTGACCTTCTCCTCGTGGCCCGAGTAGGCGTGGACCACGTACCACTGCGCCTCCTGCTCGGGTGACGTCTTCTCTACTGCCATCAGTGCACAACTCCGCTGTAGATGAAGCGGCGGGCGATCTCACCGACCAGGTAGTCGACCCCACCGATGAAGCCGCCGATGGCGATGACGGTGAAAATCACCACCAGCGTGTAGCGGTAGAGCTCGCCCCACGTCGGCCACACAACCTTGCGCAGCTCGTCGTACACGTCGCGTAGGAAGCGGCCAATTCCGCCCTGTGACGTCGCCTCGGCGCTCTTCTTGGCCGTTACCGCCACGTGCTTACTTCGTCTCCTTGTGCGGCGTGTGCTTGTGGCACCACCGGCAGTATTTGCTCATCTCGATGCGATCGGGGTCGTTTTTCTTGTTCTTGACGGTCGTGTAGTTGCGTCGCTTACACACGCCGCAGGCAAGGGTGATGATGTCTTCCATAGTCAAAAACTCTTGGGTGGAAAGAAAAAAGCCTAGGTTACCTAGGCGCTGTCAATAGTATACAAACCGGCCGCCGGGCCCACGCCGCCCTCCACCTATCATTCTGCCGTGACGCCGACAGTCGCCGTCCTCCACGGCGATCAGACGGGCGAAGAGCTGCTGCGGGAGGCCATCCGCCTGCTCGCACCCGACGTGATCGGCTTTGCCGTCGAGCAGCGAGACTTCGACCTGTCGCTGGAGCGCCGCCGGGAGACCCGCAACCAGGTCGTGCTCGACGCGGCCGCCGCGCTTCGCGAGCACGGCTTCGGCCTCAAGGCGGCCACCATCACGCCTGAAGGCGCTGGGGATGTCGGGAGCCCGAACGCCATCCTGCGCAAGCAGATCGACGGCCGCGTGATCGTCCGCACAGGGCGCCGCATCCCGGGCGTGCGGCCGCTGGCGGGTGTCCATTCCCCCATCTCTGTGATCCGCATGGCGGTCGATGACGCCTACGGGGCCAGGGAGTGGCGAGAGGGCCATGACCTCGACGAATGGGCCTACCGGACCGAGAAGATCAGCCGCAGGACCTGCCGCATCGTCGCCGACTACGCCTTTGCGCATGCCCGCCGGATCGAGGCCAAGGTATTCGGCGGGCCCAAGTTCACGGTCAGCCCGGTCTACGAAGGTATGTTCAAAGAGGAGCTGGACGGCGCGGCGCAGCGCTACCCCGACGTGCGCTACGAGCCCCGCCTGATCGACGCGACCTACGCACTGCTGCTGGCGACCAGCGGTGAGTCCCTGGTCATTCCCGCCCTCAACCGGGACGGCGACACCCTGTCGGACCTGGTCATGCAGATGTTCGGCACGATCGCCGGCGCGGAGTCGGTGCTGCTCGCATTCGACGGCGCCGGGGCGGTCGCCGTCGCGATGACCGAGGCGCCCCACGGCACTGCCCCCGCGCTGGAGGGGAAGAACATCGCCAACCCGATGGCAATGATCCTGGCCGTCGGTTCGTTACTCGGTTACATGAAGGGTGCCCAGACACGCCAGGCCTCGCGCGCGATCTACGAATCCGCGCTCGAGGCGGTGTCCGACGGCATCCGGACCGCCGACCTCGGAGGCCAGGCCTCGACCACCGATTTCACTGACGAAGTGATCCGGCGGGTGCGGACGAAGATCGACGTTTGGAGCGCGTTGGCCGACGTCGAACGTTAATCCGACCCCACTCCGCTACCTCGCGCTTGGCGACTCCTACACCATCGGCACGGGCGCGTCGGCCGAGTCGCACAACTTTCCCTCGATCCTTTCCGGCCACCTGACCAAGGCCACCGGCAGGCGGGTCGAGCTCACCAATCCCGCGGTCAACGGGTTCACGACGCTCGATCTCATCGCCAAAGAGCTCGACCACCTCGATCGCGTCAAGCCTGACCTCGTGTCGGTCCTGATCGGCGTCAACGACCTCGTCCAGAACCGTTCCGCCGAGGAGTACAGGGGCTCTCTGAAGGTGATCTACGACCGCATCAGCGGGCTCAGGCTCACGGCTGGGCGCGTGGCCGCCATCTCGATTCCCAACTGGTCGGTCGTGCCGGCGGCCGCGCAGTACGGCGAGCCCAGGCTCATCCGCGCGGTGACCAACGACTACAACGCCGCCGCCAGGGACGAAGCGCTCGAGCGGGGATTCGTGTGGGTCGACGTGACGGGCGTCAGCACCTACCGCCTCGGCACTGCCGGCTGGATCGCAGCCGACCAGCTGCACCCAGGTGACATTCAGTACGAAGCCTGGGCGGAGGTCATATGGGACCGAGTTCGAGAGGCGTGGAGTGCTGCGGCTAGGCTCTAGACGGTGATCCGCTTGAAGGACTCCGCGTAGCGGAAGTTCCCCTTCTTCCCCACCTGGCGGTGCCGTTTGCGCATCCACTTCTCGATGTCCCATTCGCGCCCGGGCTGCGCCACCTGGCTCTTGTGCTTCTTAAGAGCCTCGATCTTCAGGTCGAGGGTTGGTGTGATGTCAACGAGATAGTCACCGCCGGTCCAGTAAGGGATCCAGACCTCCTTCACGACGTGCGGCTCGAGGCCCTCCTTGAGCAGGTCTCGAAACGCGCGTGGGTTGCGCGAGTCCGGGTATACCGCGGCCATCGTCGCCTCACCGACCGCGAGGTGATCCGGGTGCGAGCCGCCCATCGGCATGTCGAGCACCCTCCCCGGGACATGGGTGATCACCAGCTCAGGCTTGTGCTTGCGGATCATGCGCACTATGTCGCGGCGCAGGTTGAGGTCCGGCGCCAGGTGGCCGTCTTTGTAGCCCAGGAACTCGATGTTCTTCACGCCCAGCACTCGCGCGGCCGCCCGCTGCTCGCGCTGGCGGATCGCCGCCAGCTCGGAATCCTTCTGCTTGGGGTCCTCCCCACCTTGCGAGCCGTCGGTGACGATGACGTAGGTGACCTGCGCTCCGTTCTTGGTCAGCCGCGCAACCGAGCCTCCGGCGCCAAATTCAGGGTCGTCGGGATGCGCTGACACCACCAGCACGCGATCGAATTTCGGTGCTTTTCCGTTCCGACTCGCATTCGTCCCGCTCGCCCGTCGTTTGGCTGCGGCCTTTTTCTTCGGCACGTCGTCCACGTTAAGACAAACGGCGCGATGACCTCGCGACCGCGCCCAGCGATGCGAGCGGAATCGCCTGCTGGATGGGCTCCCACAGCGCCTCGATCTGCTCGAGACTCAGGCGCGCCCGGGCACCGATCACTCGGCCGCCGTAGGCCGCGGTCTTGGCCGCCGCCCATCCGTCCCCGCCGCTCAGGCGCATCGGCACCGTAACCACTGCCACCAGCGCTGAGGCCTCTTCGGCCTCCTTCGCGCCACCGTCCGCCACCGCCCGGGAGAGGGCGCCCGACGCGTCGTCGTCGGCCTGCCACGGCTGGGCCAGCAGTTTGCACTGAGCGGCGCTCAACCGGCCGAGCGCGCTGACGTAGCGGAGCACCGGCGCACCTAACGACCTAGGATTGGTGACCGGGATCGCCGACGCGAACGGCGCGTATGAGGCAGCGAACTTGATGGGTGCCAGCTGCTGGCGCCTGACCAGCGCCGTCAGGGCGAGCCACGCGGCCACCGCCTCGTCATCGGACCGACCGGCCAGGAAATCATGCAGCGCTCCTCCGGCGTTGATCAGCGGCGCGACCACATCCTCGTTCACGGCCGGAACCGAGTTGGCGACCTGGATCCAGTCAGGCGGGCTGAGGGCGCCCACCAGCTTCGCGAAGCCGTCTTCGGCGATGTAGCCCAGCGGCACGATGCCCGCGAATGCGCCGTAGTACTCGGCAACGTCGCCGCCGCCGCCTGCGCGGACCTTGGCCTCGAACGCGTGGGCGGCGTGCTCGACGGCGGCAAACGCCCGGCACCTCGTGTTGGTGTCCAGGCTGCCCGTGCCCTTGATTCCCGCCAGCAATGCCCTCACCGCACCCGCGGGCTCGGCGTTGCCTTCCCTGGTCACGCTCGCGACAAGCTGACGCCTGTCGAGGATGCGCAGCCACTGGATCGGTGTGAGCTCGGCGATTCCCTTGATGAATGCGGCAACCTCGGGGCTGTTCTGCCCGTAGGGCGCCGGCGCCTTCGGCTGAGCGACCGCGAGCCGCTTCGGGACGGAGGCTGTCCCGCTGCGGGCTGCGGCCGGCGCTTTGATGGCGGTCGTCGCCCGGGCCACCGCCGCTCGCACGCGCGCCCGCGCCGGCTTGGGAGGAGGTTCCTCAACCGAAGCCAGCGGGATCGCTGCCTCGAGCGGCGCCCAGAGCACCGCGACCTGCTCCGCAGTCAGCTCGGGGCGGGAACCCAGGACCCGGCCTCCGTGGGCCACCGTCCTCACGGCGCCCCAACCGGCATCACCCGCGAGGTGCGGGGGGATGGTGCGCAGGGCGATGAGCGCAGCCGCTTCCTCGGATTTCAAGTACCGGCTCTTGGCCACAGCCTGGAGCAGCGCCCGCGAGGCGTCGGGTTCCAGGCGCCAGCGCTTCGCCAGCTGGTCGCATTTCTCACGCGACAGCGACTGCACTGCATGCAGATATCGCGTCATCGTCGGGTCCAGCGCGTCGAAGCCAGAGACCGGGATCAGTGCAACGAACGGGGCGTAGTGAGCGGCGAACTTCAGGGGCGAGGTCCGGTGGCGCATCACGAGCGCCGAGGTGGCCTGCCAGGCAGCGACGAGCTTTTCGTCAGTTCGTTTCTCCATTGCCTGGAGCAGCGCCTCGCCCGCTCGCAGCATGGGCTCGGCGAGCCGCCCGTCGGTGCTGCGGATCGCGGCCTGGATCGCCTTGACCACGTCCGACGGCAGCGCAGCGTCTTCCTTGGTGACCGTCGAGACGAGCGAGCGGGCCGCAATCACCTGCCGCCACTGCCAGGGGGTCAGATGGGCCACCGCGTGGATGAACGCTTCGACCTCCGCCGTGTTGGGTCCGAAGCGACGCGATGCGTCGTCGTTGGCACGCAGAATTCGGCCGAGGAGGCCGTGGGTGGCGGGCGCCATCTAGTAGGCCGTCGACAGAGGCTCGGCGGATCCTCGTCGCCCATGCGGCCGCATTGCGTCGTTGACGCCTGCGCTCCTCACGACGAGTATCAACCAATACGCGTTGTTTCGGTGCTCGGCGTCGCCTAGCACTGCAGCCACCTGGACACCGAATCTCTCGCCGCCCCCTGTCGACACCCTACTCACAACTCTAGTCCCGGTGCACCGAACCAACGCCAGCTTTAGACGATCTCGACCTTCATCAGGTTGGTCTGCCCGGGCCGGCCGACCGGCACCCCAGCCACGATGACCACGCGGTCCCCCTGGCGCACCAGCCCGCTGCGAAGGGCGGCCTCGGTGGCGTTGGACACCATCTGGTCGGTGTCCTTTCCCGGGCTGACCAGCAGTGGGATGACCCCGGCGTACAGCGCCGTTTTGCGCAAGACCTCCGGATGGGGGCTGGCCGCGATCACCGGCACCCGCGGCCGCGCCTTGCTGCAGCGCAGGGCAGTGGTGCCGGACTCGGTGAACGCGATGATCAGGCGAGCGTTCAGCTCGTCCGCGCTGGTCGCCGCGGCGTGCGCGATCGCGCTTCCGACCTGGCCCGGTTCGCGCCAGATCTGACGCTTGCGCGCAAAGTCGGGATGAGCCTGGGTGGAAAGGCAGATGCGTGCCATAGCCCGCAGCGCCTCGATGGGGTGGGCGCCGATCGAGGTCTCCTGCGAAAGCATCACAGCGTCGGTGCCATCCCAGATCGCGTTGGCGACATCAGACGCCTCGGCCCGTGTCGGCCGGTTGGACGTGACCATCGACTCGAGCATCTCGGTCGCAGTGATCACAGGCACGCCGGCGCGGTTGGCCCGGTCGATGACCTCCTTCTGCACCGCCGGCAGCTCGCCCAGCTGGAGCTCGACGCCCAGGTCGCCCCGGGCGACCATGACCGCGTCGGCCACGGCGAGGATCTTGGTCAGGTTGTGGATGGCCTCCAGCTTCTCGAGCTTGGCGACGACCGGGATCCGGCGACCATGGGCGGCCACGCGCTTCTGGCACGCCAGGACATCCTCTGGATGGCGGACGAACGAGAGGGCGATGTAGTCGACCTCGAGCTCCACCGCCAGCGCCAGGTCCTCAATGTCCTTGTCGGTGAGCGCAGGCATCGGCAGCGTGCGGCCTGGCACGCTGACGCCCTTTCTCTCTCCGAGGAGGCCGCCGCGAACCACCGAGCACTCAGCTCTGCCCTTGGCGACGTTGCGGACGACGAGCTCGATGCGGCCGTCGTCGATGAGCACGCGATCCCTGGGTCGCAGCGCGTCCACGAGCTCGGGGTGGCTGACCTCGACCTCGTTGGCGCCGGCCCTTGGCCTGCCCACCAGGTCGACTCGACGCCCTCTCGCCAGCCGCACGAACGCGACGTCGAGCGGGCCGGTTCGGATCTTGGGGCCTTGAAGGTCGCCGAGGATCGCCACCGGCCGGCCTGCGGCCTCGGCGGCGGCTCGCACGTCTTCTGCCGCCTGCCTGTGCGTCTGGTGGTCGCCGTGCGAGAAGTTGAGGCGGGCGACGTCCATGCCCGACTGCACCATCGTCCGCAGGATCGCCGGCGATGCGCTGGAGGGCCCGATGGTGCAGACGATGCGGGTGGTGCGGATCACCGGTTCACTGGTATTTCTTGACGCGGCGACCCAGTTCTTCTTCTGCTGCGACCACCTGTCGCTCGAGCTCGAGCGCGCTGATCACCGCGCCACCCATTCCCCGCACGAGGTCTCGCTGGAAACGGTCAGACGTGGCGACTGTCAGCAGGTCTTGCCCTGACGTGCCGTAGGCGATCCTCTCGATCGCATGGTCGGCCGAATGACCCCTGCGTGTGAACATCACCCGCACACCGTCCACAACTTCCTCGGCGTTGGCCCGGGCGGACGTACGGTGCGCGTCGAAGACGACCGTCACCTCGGTGCCGGTCACCAGCCCATAGGTAGCGAGCCTTTCGACGAGCTTGTCACGCGCGGCCTCCAGCGACGTGCCCAGGAGGCGCTTCAGAGATGGCCACGCGTGGACGATGTTGTAGCCGTCGACGATCAGTCTGTCGGTCACGCGAAGCGCAGGTGTTGGAAGCCGAAGAAGATCAGCTCAAGGTCGACTCCGACTGCGTTGGTGATGTTGAAGACGGCGGAGAAATAGGCCTCTCGCGCCGGCGCAAAGTACCAGAGGAGCAGGAACACCCCGATGATCGAGAGCTGGCTGAAGCGGTTTGCGGCGTCCTGAACCGTGTAGGGCACCCACGGGCGGAGGATTCCGAAACCGTCAAGGCCGGGGATCGGCAGGAGGTTCAGGACCACCGCGGCCGCCTCGAACCACGCCAGCACTGCGAGCGCACTGAAGAAATCGGCGTTGGCGGCGGTGACCCAGTCCCGGTGGCCAGGCACCAGGAAAGGGATCGAGACCAGCAGCCCGAATAGCAGTGTGGCCGCGGGTCCAGCCGCGGAGACAAGCGAGCTCCAGGCGCGGCTTCGCAGCGCGCCGTGGTTGATGTAGACGGCGCCACCAGGCATGGCGATGCCTCCGAGCAGCAGGAAGACGACGGGCAGGATGATGCTGCCCAGCAGGCTCGTGTATCGAAGCGGATCCAGGGTCAGGTAGCCGGCCGCGGCGACCGACCGGTCGCCACCGAGATAGGCAACCGCCGCGTGACCGAATTCGTGCACGCAAAGGGACGTGACCCAACCCGACGTGACAAAGACGATCGTCATGACCGCCGCGGCCTGCGGGAGGACGTCGAACCACAGCAGGGCGCCGGTGGCTGCA
The DNA here is from genome assembly GCA_036505515.1 of Candidatus Dormiibacterota bacterium. Classification (GTDB taxonomy): domain Bacteria; phylum Chloroflexota; class Dormibacteria; order Dormibacterales; family Dormibacteraceae; genus DASXTG01. The sequence continues at coordinate 12,506 of DASXTG010000233.1, forward strand.
GTGATCGCTACCAGCCCGTAGAAGAGAAGGCTGATTCCGAGCACTCCGCGCAGCGACAGCAAAGGCTTGCGCCGGAGTGCGGTGTCCGGCCGGGAAACGCGGATCGCGCCTGCCGGTACGTCCGCCGGAGCGCCGAGCTGGAGCTGGCTCCTGAGGTCGTAGAGTGTGAGGCCCGCTTTCTTGAGGGCGGCCGCGGTGACCGGAGTGTCGCTGTACATGAGAGCCAGCAGGAGGTGGATCGGGTCGACCTGGTAGTGGCCGAGCACCTGCGCCTCGCGGTTGGCGTTGACCAGCAGCTGACGGAGGGGAATGCCGGCGGCGCCGTCCTCGCTGCCGATCAAAGCCTCGATCGCGCTCGGGTCGCGACCCAGGGCGCGCAGCGCGCCAACAGCCCGCGTGCCGCCGCTCGAGAGCGTGGCTTTGAGCACGTCCACAGTGCCCACTTGCTCGGCCCCGCGTTGGGAGGCGATGTCCACCGCGCGCTCCAGCACCTCGCGTGACTGTTTCGTCAGGGGTATGTCAGCGGCTGCCGTCTCGAAACCCAGCAAACTGGGTTCCAGTCTAGGGGCGCGTCGCCTCCCGCCCGGCGCGTTGGCGCGTCACCTCGTAGAGCAGCGCGGCCGCAGCGGCCGATGCATTGAAGCTCGAGACAAGGCCGGCGACCGGCAGACGAACGCGCACGTCGCACCTCTCTTTGACCAGCCGGTGGACTCCCTCACCCTCGCTGCCGACCACGACACAGATCGGCTGGGCCAGGTCGAACTCCCAGGGCAGCATCTCGCCCCGCTGATCCAGGGCGACGCACCAGATCCCGGCACGTTTGACGTCCGCAATCGCCGACGGCATCCCCGACACTTTCGCGATCCGCAGCAGCTCACTCGCGCCCGAGCTCGCCTTGGCCGCGATCGGGGACAGGGGGGCGCTCCGGTGTTCGGGGATGATGACTCCGTCGGCGCCCGCGACCTCCGCGCTGCGCAGGATCGCGCCTAGGTTTTGCGGATCCATGATCCCGTCGAGCCCGACCAGCAAAGTGGGCCGCGTGGCCAGGAGCTCCTTCAACGTCCACTCGCGCCGGGGCTTGAGCTCCGCGGCCACGCCCTGGTGCACGCCGGGGGCGATCACGTCCAGACGGTCCGCAGGGACGACCTCGATGCGCGCCAGGCTCGCCAGCTCCTCGAGGCGCGGATCGTGGCCGAGACCAGAAGCCTGAAAGACCTTGATCACCCGGCCGGCGCGCGCGGCCTCCAGGACCGCGTTGCGGCCATGGATCATGGCCGGCTGGTCGGTCACACGGGTGTTACGCGGCGCCAGCGGACCCCCTCCTTCGAGTCTTCGAGGGCGATGCCGCGCGACCTCAGCTCCTCCCTGATGCGGTCGGCTCGTCCGAAGTCCTTCGCCTTTCGTGCCGCCTCGCGCTCGGCGATCAGCCGCTCCACCTCGGCCGCCAGCCCCGGCTCCACGGCCCCAAGGACGTCGAGGTGGACGTCGACCTCGTCGAGCAAGGCAAGAAGGTCAGCGCGGGACTGCTCGCCTACGCGCCCCTCATCGAGGCACCCGTTGGCGACGCGGACCAGCTCGAAAACGAGACCGACTCCCTGCGGCAGGTTGAGATCGTCGTCCAGCGCGGCGCGGTACCCCGCTCGCACGTCAGCGATCCGCTGCAGCAGCACGGGATCGTCCGTCGCGCTTGCAGGTGTCCTGCGCACCCTGTCCGCGAAGTCCCTCAGGCGCCGCACCTGCTCGGCGGCTGCGTGCAGGACCTCCGTGCTGAGGTGCAAGCGCGAGCGGTAATGCGCGTTCGCTATGAGGAAGAAGCGCACCGCCAGCGGGTCGTGGCCGGCCGCGATCAGGTCGCGCAAGGTGGTGAACCCGCCCGCGCTCTTCGACATCTTCTCGCCGCTCGTCTCGGCCAGGTGCTCGGAGTGCAGCCAGAAGCGCGCGAAATGCTTGCCGTTGGCCGCTTCGGACTGCGCGATCTCGTTCTCGTGGTGCGGGAACATCAGGTCCACACCGCCGGAGTGGATGTCGAGCGTGTCGCCCAGGTATCGCTTGCTCATGGCCGAGCACTCGATGTGCCACCCGGGGCGGCCGCGGCCGAACGGAGCATCCCAGACGGCGCCGAGCTGCTCGTCCCCCGGCTGCGCCTTTTTCCACAGCGCGAAGTCACTCACGTTCTCCTTGTCGTATTTGTCTTGTCGAATGCGGGGAGACTCCTCCCCATGCGCCGGCCGGGCGGAGCCCTTCTGCCGGCGCCCCCCCTGAGCGACTCTTGCGCCGGCCTTCAGGCCCGACCTGTCGAGATGAGACAGCGCCCCATAGCGCGGAAAGCTCGAGATGCGGAAGTACACGTCTTCGTCGGCGATGTACGCGTACTCGTGTTCGAGCAGCGTCGCGATCATGGCCACCATCTCCGGGATGTGCTCGGTCGCCCGCGGATAATGCTCGGCCGGCTGCGCACGCAGCGCCTTCATGTCCTCGAAGAATGCGGCGACGTAAGGCTCTACGTATTCCTGGATGGTCGTGCCTGCATGCATCGCCTGGTCGAGGATGCGGTCGTCGATGTCTGTGAGGTTCATCACATGAGTCACGCGATGGCCGCTCGCCTGGAGATGGCGGCGAAGCAGGTCGTAGAACAGGAAGGCGCGCAGGTTGCCCACGTGGGCGTAGTTCCACACCGTGGGCCCGCACGTGTACATCCCGACATGGCCGGGCTGCAGCGGCTCGAAAGCATCCTTTGTGCCGGTCAGCGTGTTGTGAAGTCGCAGCGTCACTCGATCAAAGCTACGGCCTGGGCGGCGATGCCCGCCCGGTTGCCCAGCGCCCCGATGCCCTCAGGTGATGTGGCCTTGACGCTGACCGCCTTCCATTCGATGCCGATCCGATCCGCAAGCTTCGCGCGCATGGCGCGCAGGTGAGGCTGGAGCCGCGGCTCCTCGGCGATCACGGTGCTGTCGACGTTCACGATCTGGAAGCCAGCCTCGCGGACAGCGCCGGCCGCTCTAGCGAGGAGGTCCAGGCTCGAGGCGTTGCTGTACCTGGCGTCGGTGTCAGGGAAGAGCACGCCGATGTCGCCAAGGCCGGCGGCGCCGAGCAGTGCATCGATGACGGCGTGGGTCAGCACGTCCGCATCGGAATGTCCGTCGAGGCCGCGCGGATGCTCGATATGGACGCCGCCGACCACGAGGTCGCGGCCCGCCTTGAAGGGATGCACGTCGTAGCCGGTGCCGACCCTCACGTGGTTGCTGCTTCTTGCTCTTTGATCAGCGCTTCCACGACGCCGAAGTCCTCGGGCGTTGTGAGCTTGATGTTGGCGGGCTCGCCCTGGACGACGGTCACCGCGTGACCGGTTGCCGCCACCAGCTGCGCGTCGTCATCTCCGACAAGACCGGCGTCAGCCGCTTCGCGGTGAGCGCGTGCGAGCAGCTCGTAGGCGAAGGCCTGAGGCGTCTGCGCGAGCACAATCCGCGTCCGGTCGAGGCTCTCCACCAGCCGGTTGCCCTCCACGCGCTTGACGGCGTCGCGCGGCGCGATCGCAGGGAAAGCCGCCCCCGATTCGATCGCGGCCGCCAAAACGCGCCGCACGAGGGCCGCGGTCGCGAGCGGGCGGGCGGCGTCGTGCACCAGCACGAAATCGCACTCTCCCAGCGCGGCCAGGCCCGTCCGCACCGACTCCTGGCGACTCTCACCCCCGGCCCTGACCGTCACCGGCTTGCGAGGGGACAGGGCTTGGACTTCGCGTTCCGCGTTCTCGAGCCGGCTCGGCGGACCGACGACCACTATCCGGTCGATCTCGTCGAGGGCCAGGAACAGCTCCAGCACGCGCGCCAGTGTCGTGCGTCCGTTGAGGCGCACGAGCGCCTTGCTCCCGCGCCCGAGCCGCGAACCCGACCCGGCCGCGGCGACTATCGCGCCGACCGTCGGCAACCTAGTTGCCTCCCTCATCGTCACGCCGAGTGCGTGGGCGCCGGCCGTCAGAGCCGGAAGGCTCGGCAAAGATCATCCGTCCCGCGGACGTCTGGATCACGGAAGTCACGACGGCCGTGATGGTCTGGTTGATCAGCCGGCGCCCGTTCTGAATCACCACCATGGTGCCGTCATCGAGGCTCCCTACGCCCTGGCCCGGCTCCTTCCCCTCGCGCGCGACGGTGACCACGATCTCTTCTCCCGGGATGGCGACCGGCCGCAACGCCTGCGCGAGCTCATTGAGGTTCAAAACGGTGATTCCCTCCAGGCGCGCGATGCGGTTGAGGTTGAAGTCGTTGGTCATGATCGCCCAGCCCCTGCGTTTGGCGGTACGCACCAGGTGGGTGTCGATCTCTGTTCCCGGCGGCACCTCGTCCTCGGTGACCTGGAGGTCGATCGAAGGCTCTTTCTGCATTTCCGTCAGCACGTCGAGCCCGCGACGCCCGCGGCGCCGGCGGGTCACGTCGGCCGAGTCGGCGACCAGCTGGAGCTCGCGCAGGACGGAGCTGAGGATCACCAACGGAATGTCGACAAACCCCGTCTTGCCAATGTCGAGAATCCGACCGTCGATGATGACGGACGTGTCGAGAAGGACGCCTGTCGCGCGGTGGCTCTTCTGCTCGGCCGAGCGGCCGAAGAAGAGCGAGGTCAGCTCTGAGCGTCGCGTCAGTCCGACCGACGCGCCCTGGACCGCAAGAAGAAGGGCAAGGATCAATGAAAGCGGTACGCCAAATGGAATTTCGCGAACGAAAAACCCGATCAGCACGGCGATGACCAGGCCGACCACCATGCCTAGGAGACCGCTCAGAAGGTCGGGCAGCGGAGTGCTCGTCAGCCGGAAGTTGAACGTCCGCCAGCCGCCGAGCACGTAGGGCGTGCCCAGGTAGGCGAATATCAATCCTTCCAGCGTGGTCAGCCCGATGATCACGTAGCCCGGGTACGCGTTGTGCGCACCGCGAACCATGAAATAACCGAGCGTGAAACCACCGATCACTCCGAGTCCCGCGCCTATGTACCTGGCGAGGATCTCGGAACGCTTCACGAATTACCTCCTCAGGAGACCGATACCCCGGCCTCCTCTACGAATGCGCCGGACTTGATGCTTGAAGAAAAGGCGGCGGAGATTGCATCCGCCAGCGTCCGGACCTCGATGACCTCGAGGCCGGCATGCCGGCCGGCTTTGGTGCCGGCCGGAATCAACGCGCGCGTCAGGCCGTGGCGCGCCGCCTCCTGGAGGCGGCGTTCGATCTGGCCCACGCGGCGCACCTCGCCCGACAACCCGAGCTCCCCGATGACAACCAGGCCGTCCGGCAGTGGCCTGTTGCCCGAGTTGCTGCGGATCGACAGCGCGAGACCGAGGTCGGCGGCCGGTTCCGTGATGCGGATGCCGCCGGCGACACTGACGTAGACATCGGTCTGCCCAAGCGCGACCTGGGCTCGCTTTTCGAGCACAGCGATGATCATGTGCAGCCGATTGATGTCGATCCCGCTCGCGATCCGTCGCGGCGGGTAGTTGTTGTTGGCTTTGTTGACGAGGCTCTGGATCTCGACGAGCAGGGGACGGGTGCCCTCCAGCGCGGCGACGACGACCGTGCCCGGGGAGGCGACCCCTGCGTTGCTGAGCAGCGCTGCGCTGGGGTCCGCGACCTCTTCCAGCCCGGCCTCGCCCATGGCGAAGACCCCGATCTCCTCGGACGACCCGAACCTGTTCTTCATGGCGCGCAGGATCCGGAGCTCCTGCCCGCGGTCGCCTTCCATATACAGCACGGTGTCAACGATATGCTCGAGGACCCTCGGTCCGGCGATCGCGCCTTCTTTGGTGACGTGGCCGACCAGAAAGATCGGGATCCCGATCTCCTTGGCCAACCGCATCAAGCGCGCCGCGGACTCGCGGACCTGCGTCACGCTGCCGGCGCTTCCTTCCAGGCCCGCGTCGGTGACGGTCTGGATGGAGTCGATGATCGCCAGGTTGGGCGATTCCGCCTGAATCGCCTCGCAGATGGAGTCCAGGTCGTTCTCGGCCAGGAGTAGGATGCCAGGCTCGAGCGCATCCAGCCGCTGGGCGCGCATTCGCACCTGCTGGGCCGATTCCTCCCCTGAGATGTAAAGGACCCGACCGCCGCCGGCAGCCAGTTGATGCGCCGCGTGCATGAGGAGGGTGGACTTGCCGACGCCTGGCTCGCCGCCGACCAGGACCAGGCTGCCGGGAACGATCCCGCCGCCCAGGACCCGATTGAGCTCGCCCCAAGCGAGGGCGCGGCGCGGAACCGCTTCAGTCGGCACCTCGGTGAGTGGAATCGGCCGCGCAGTGCCCGCCCCGCCGGCCTTGCGTGCCCGCCCGCCGCCTTTCGCCTTGCGGACCTGGAACTCCTGCAGCGTGTTCCACGCGTGGCAGTGCGGGCACTGGCCGGCCCAGCGCAGGCTCTCGCTGCCGCAGTCCGTGCAGACGAACGTAATCGTGGCTTTCGGCATCGGTGTCACTCTCCGCCCCTGGTCGTCTTTTTACAAGTGGGCATGTAGCCTTTGGCGGGCTCAGCCGTTATCAGTATTAGAGGAACGGAAGACTTCCGGGCCTTGAGGCGTAATGGCGCCGCCCTGACTACCCCCAGGGCGGCGTCGTGGTTGTTATGAGAGGGAACCTGGCGCTCCGCGGCACCGCCAACCATTAGTCTCACCCAGTGGATTCGGCGATCTCCATCGACCGCATCAGCGAGGCGGTCGGGGTGATCGACCCGGTGTTCGTCGATTCGCCTCAGTTCGAATGCGAGCCGATCAGCGACAGGCTCGGCGTCTCCACCATCCTCAAGGTCGAATGCGCCAACCCCATCCGCTCCTTCAAGGGTCGCGGCGCCGACTATCTCCTCCACCGGCTCGGGCCGCAGCTGAGGGGAATTGTTTGCGCCTCAGCTGGAAACTTCGGGCAGGGCATGGCCTTCGCCGCTCGTAAGCGGGGAATTCCGATCACCGTGTTCGCCGCCGTGAGCGCAAACGCGTTCAAGGTCGAGCGTATGCGCGCGCTGGGCGCGGACGTGCGCTTGCACGGTGACGACTTCGACGCTGCAAAGGAAGGGGCGGTGCGCCACGCCGTGGAGAACGACGCGCTCTACGTCGAGGACGGGCTGCCGGCGCCCATCGCAGAAGGGGCAGGGACGATGGCGGTGGAGCTCACAAGCTTGAACGCGCCCCTCGACGCCGTGATGGTCCCACTTGGCAACGGCTCGCTGGTCAACGGCATCGGGACCTGGTTTCGCCATGCATCCCGCGGCACGCGGGTGATCGCTGTTTGCCCGACAGGAGCGCCCGCGATGGAGATCTCCTGGCGGACCGGCAAACCGATGAGCACGGAGTCGATCGACACCATCGCTGACGGCATCGCAGTCCGCGTACCGGTGCCGGAAGCGCTGGAGATGATGCGCGCGGTGGTCGACGATGTGATGCTGGTCACCGACGAGGAGCTGCTCGCGGCGATGAAAGACGTGCACGTCGACGCAGGCCTGGTGGTCGAGCCGGCGGGCGCGGCAGGGCTCGCGGCTGTGGCTGCACGGCGTGAAGAGCTGGCCGGCCAGCGCGTCGCCGTCGTCATCACCGGCGGCAACCTCACCGCAGACCAGATCCGGCGGTGGCTCTGACCCCGGAGCGCCCTGCCTACGAAAGCTCCAGATCGGCCAGGTGGTCGAGCGCTGCCAGCGGCCCGCTCTCATCGAACACGGCCGGAGCAGCCGCCCGTAGGCTGGGCTGAATGGTCGAAGCCAGCTGCGCGCGCAGCCCGAGAGCCAGCTGCGGCCGCCGCCGAGCGTAGGAGGCGACGAATCGGCGCAGCTCCGGGTCCAACCGCCTCAGGGTGAGCTCCGCCTGAGAGGCCCCAAGGTACGGGCTGGCCGGCGGTGGCGGGGGCGGGGGCGGCGCCACAGCGTATTGAACGCCACCTGCGGATGGATTCGGTGGCGGCGCGGGCGGTGGAGGTGGATATCCCGGCGGGCCTGCGAGCCGCGCGCCCGGCAGCTGCCACAGCCACACGTGGTCCGAGTCCTTGACCACGATGGTCCCGGCAGCAAGGTCGCCAAGCCGCTTGCCCTTCCCGTTGATGAAAAGCACGGCGAGCCCCACCCCGTACCCGTAGGGAAGGAAGTCGACGATCCGGATCACGTTTCGGATCCCCGCCTGCGCGAAGGTCATGGGCTCGCCTCGATCGCCCACCACCCGTAGGCGGAAGGCCCGCTTGCCGAGCGTTTGGCCCGACCACAGCGCCTCGCTGACCCAGAAGTAGCCAAAGACGACGACGAAGATGCCGATGATGTCGATAAGGCTCGCGATCCCGTCGGATTGCAGCACCGCGCCGGCGGCGGCGGCGAAGAACAGCACCGCGATCATGATGCCGAACACGATCAGGAGATCAAGAAGCTGCGCGATGCCACGCGTGCCCAGGCCCGCCACTTGATAGTCGAACGAAACCCGTTCCGGGGTTGCGACCACCAGGTCTGAGTCGGGAAGCGGGCCCTCCATTGGGTTATTTTGGCCAGGAGTGAGAGCAGAAGAGTTCGTTTCGCGGCGAAAGGACGACTGGAATCGTCTCGAAGACCTGATCGCACGCGCCGGCGGCGGTCGGCTGAACGGGCTCACACCCGCCCAGGTGCTGACGATGGCCGCGCTGTATCGTCGCGCCACCGCGGACCTGGCCCGAGCCCAGCGCGACTGGCCCGACGAACCGGTGCAGCGCTACCTCAACGGCCTGGTGGCGAGGGGTCACGGCGTGGTCTACCGGCGCGGCGGCCACGTCTGGAAGAGGATCCGCACCTTCTACTTGGAAACCCTGCCGCGCACGTACCGCGAAGCGTGGCCCTACGTGGTGGCCGCGGGAGCGATGCTCTTCGTCCCTGCCCTCATCTCATTCTTCGTCGTCGTCGCACATCCCGACGCCGCGTACGGCATCGCCCCACCCGAGCTCATCGACAAAGTCCGCCACCATCAGCTGTGGACCAACATTCCGCCCGAAGAACGTGTCCAGGTTGCGGGGCTGATCATGACCAACAACATCTACGTCTCGATGCTCGCGTTCGGGTTTGGCGTGGTCTTCGGACTGCCCGTCGTGTGGGTGATGATCTCAAACGGCATCAGCCTGGGCGGGCTGTTCGGGTTGACGCAGGTTTACGGCGTGAGCGGCGGGCTGTTGGATTTCGTGATCGGTCATGGCGTGCTCGAGCTGTCGATCGTGGTCGCGCAGGGCGCGGGAGGGCTGTTGATGGGTTGGGCCCTCGTGTCGCCTGGCAATCGGAAGCGTTCCGATGCTCTCGTCATCGCCGCCAAGCGCGCATTCACATTGCTCCTCGGCCTTGCGCCGCTGCTGGTGATCGCGGGCACGATCGAAGGTAACATCTCCCCATCGAGCGCGCCCTTCACGGTCAAGCTCACGATCGGGCTGACGACAGGGCTCCTCTTCTACTCGTATCTGCTGCTCACCGGACGCGGAGCTCGTACTGCACTGACCGGGCCGCCCGCATAGCGTGGCAGGGGCGGCCGGGTTGCTCCCGGCCGCGACTCCTGCTTCTACTTCAGGCGTTCCTCTTTGTCACTGAAAGGCGAAGCGTCCACTGGGGTCCCCGCGACGCAGTCGCGGGAGCCGGTGAGAGGGAGCCGGGCACGGGTCCCTCTCATAAAAGCGCCCGCTCCTTGAGCTCGAGGTAGCGCTCCACGAGCGCTGGGCTCAGGTTGCCGGCGACGACGTCGAGCCCTAGCACGCCACCGCGGCGGAGCAGCTCGAAGCTCTCCCGGCGGCTGGCCACGAACTCCTCTGCGGCGGCCCACTCGTAGGCGCGCGCCGATGTCGTGATGGGCGCGTCCCGCGCGCTCATCATCGCGGGGTCGGACATGGCC
>DASXTG010000234.1:0-3309 GCA_036505515.1 Candidatus Dormiibacterota bacterium
GATCAGGTCCATGTCTTCCGGCCACGGTGACGTAAAGGGGTGATGGCCGTAAGTGAGCTTGCCCTGGTCATCCTCTTCAAAGAGGTACATCGGGTAGATCCACGTGAACTTCCACTCCCCCTCAGGAATGAGCTCGCGCCGTCGCGCGATCTCGCGACGCAAGAGGCCCATGACCGTTTCCGCCTTGCGCCGCCGATCCGCCACCACCAGCACGAGGTCGTCGGGGCCGGCGGCGGTGGCCGACCTGATCGCAGCCAGCTCGCCCTCAGTTAGGTGCTTGTCGAGTGGCCCGGACACCCAGGTCAACCCTTTCGCCCCCGCACCCCTTGCAAGCAATGCCAGCTCGTCGAGCTCGCGTCGCGACAGATTGCGGCCACCAGGGACGGCAAGGCAGCGCACCACGCCGCCCTCGGCGAGCACCGAGCGCAGGACGCTCGCCTGCGTCTGGCTGAGGGCATCGCTGACGTCCGCGATCTCGAGCCCGTAACGTAGGTCTGGCTTGTCGGTGCCGTACCTGAGCAGCGACTCCTGCATGTCAAGGCGCGGCAGCGGGGTCTGGATGTCGACCCCGAGGACCTCCTTCCAGACCTTCACCCACAGCCCTTCGACGAGCCCGAAGACGTCCTCCTCGCTGCAGAAGGACATCTCCACGTCGAGCTGCGTGATCTCGACCACCCGATCGGCGCGCAGGTCCTCGTCACGAAGGCATCGCGCGATCTGGTAATAGCGACCCGTTCCCGCCACCATCAGCAGCTGCTTCAGCTGCTGCGGGGATTGGGGTAGGGCAAAGAAGCTGCCTGGGTGGAGGCGCGATGGCACCAGGAAGTCGCGTGAGCCTTCAGGCGTTCCCTTCAGGAGCATTGGCGTCTCGACTTCCACGAACTCGTTGGCGTCCATGTATCGGTGCATCGCCTGGACGACCCGGTGGCGTAGCTCCAGCATCTGCTGCATACGCGGGCGCCGCAGGTCCAGGTAGCGGTACTTGAGCCGCGTCGCTTCGTCGGCGTCGACTTCGTCTTCGATCTGAAACGGCGGCGTCTTGGCGGTCGATAGGATCTCGAGCTCTGAGGAAGCCACCTCGACCTCTCCGGTCGCCATGCGTGGGTTCTCAGATCCCTGCGGGCGGCGCCCGACCACTCCCTTGACCCGGACCACGAACTCTGCGCGGAGCTGGGATGCACTCGAATGAGCCTCCGGCGCGTTCGTGGGGTTGAAGACCACCTGCACCGCCCCCCATCGATCACGCAGGTCGATGAAGATCAGACCGCCATGGTCTCGCCGGCGTGCGACCCAGCCGTAAAGCTCAACCTCGCGGCCGTCATCGGACGCACGCAGCGAACCGCAGTGCGGGGCGCCAAACCCGCTCATGAAAGGCGGGCCGGCAAATCGTTCCAGGCGACCTCTTGCTGATCGCCGCTGGCCATCTGCTTCAGCTGACACACGCGGCGCGTGGCGTCATCCGCGCCCAACAACACCACAAACAGGGCACCCAGCTTGTTGGCGGACCGCATTTTGGCGCGCAGGCTCTTCGGCTCGTAATCCACTGAGGCGGAGCGTACCTGCCTGCAGATGCGGGCGACCTCTGCCGCCGCCGCCTCGAGACCGGCGTCTGCGAGCACGACCACGTCGGCCGCGGGCGCCGGGATCACCTCCTCCCCACTGGCAGCCATCAACTCGATGACACGGTCGAACCCGCCTGCAAACCCGACCGCGGGGGTTGGCGGCCAGCCTTCGGCCTCTGCCAGGCCGTCATACCGGCCCCCGGCCGCCAGCGCGTCCTGCTGTCCCGTCGCGCCCGCCGGGTAGAACTCGAAGACGGTTCGGGTGTAGTAATCGAGGCCACGCACGAGGTATGGATTGAGCCGGTACTGAATGGAGGCCGCGTCGAGCAGGCGGCGCACCGCTGCCCAGGCCTCGGAACACTCGTCACACAGGTGATCCGTTATGCGCGGCGCATCCGACTTGAAGGGTTGGCACTGCGGCACCTTGCAGTCGAGCAGGCGCAACGGGTTAGTCTCGAGCCTGCGCTGGCAGTCGCCGTGCAGCTTGTCCTTGAGCGGCCGGTAGTAGTCGCGCAGCAGCTCCAGGTAGGCGGGCCGGCACTTGCCATCGCCGATCGAGTTCAGCTCGAGGACCAACTCATTGAGCCCGACACCCCCGAGCCAGCCGCCGGCGATCTCGATCACCTCCGCATCCAGCGCCGGGCTGGGCGAACCGATGGCTTCGATGTCGAGCTGGAAGAACTGCCTGTAGCGGCCCTTCTGGGGGCGGTCGTAACGAAACATCGGGCCCATTAGATAGAGCCGGGAAGGCTGCGGGCCTTGATTGAGTCCACCCTCGAAATAGGCGCGCACGATCCCCGCCGTCGCCTCCGGCCGCAGTGCGAGGTCGCGGCCGCCACGGTCCTTGAAGCGATAGAGCTCCTTCGCCACGGCATCGGTGTCTTCGCCGACGCGTTCGATCAGCTCGAGGGCCTCGATGATGGGCGTCACGATCTCCTGGTAGCCGAATCGAGCCGCTACCTCTGCAGCCGTCCGCTCCGCGGCCCGCCAGAGCGCGCGGTCTCGCGGAAGGATGTCGCGCACGCCGCGGACGGCCTTGATCGGCTCAGATCGGGGCATGGCTGACGATTGTATGGAGGAGTAAGGAAATGGGTCGCAGGGCCGGGCCGCGCGATTAGTATCTGGCCGGTGAATCTTGCCCTCGTCCAGCTGATCTCGCTGATCCTGGCCGCGCTGGCGCTCGTGATGGGGGCATATCTCCTCATCATCGGCAAGCGGCCGTGGAAGGGCAACGAGAGCGAGGGAGTGGCGCCGCGGGTCCGGCTGCTGGGTGTGAGCTATATCCTGGTCTTCGGGTCGGCGATGGTCCAGATCATCCTGCAGCCGCGTGGCCTGGAAGCGGTGATGCTCGGTGGCTTGATGGTCCTCGGCGGCATGATCGTCATCGTCGTCGTGTTACTCGAGACCCGGGCCTCACGTCAGTCTGCCCGCCTTGACCTGTCTGCGCGTGTTGACAAACGCCTCGGCAGTCGCTAGGACTACATCCCTACGGCGTGGTGCGCCAGCCGGCGGCCGCGGTGAGCGCCTCTGATAGCTCATCGAGGTGGATCGGCTTGCTCATGTAGTCGTCGAAGCCCGCCCTCATGCAGCGCTCCTGGTCACCAGGCGCGGCAAGCGCGGTCAAGGCGATGAGACGAGGTCGCGTGCCACGAGGCCAGCGCCTGCAGATCGCCTCCGCGGCGGCGAGCCCGTCCATCTCGGGCATCAACACGTCCATGAGCACCGCGTCGTAGCCGCCTTTCGCCAC
>DASXTG010000235.1:0-1799 GCA_036505515.1 Candidatus Dormiibacterota bacterium
GCATGGCCCAATTCATCTCTCTTAACCAAGGCAAGGGGTGAACCAATGGAACGAAAGGACACCGACATCGAGCGCGATCCCGTGACCGGGCGCGAGCACGAGCACCGGCGCGTGGTCTCCGATGAGCCGGTGGCGCCCACAGGGTCGTCGGAGGTCGTGAGCAGAGTCAACCCAGGCCGCCGGGCGATGGACCTGATCTACCTCATCTTCGGGGTCATCGACGGCCTGCTGCTGATCCGGGTCGTGTTCAAGCTCCTCGGCGCCAACACGACAGCCGGCTTCACACAGTGGATATATGGCGTCACCGACGTGCTGCTGGCGCCATTCCGCAACCTGCTTCCGACGATCGGCAACGAGCATTCGCAGCTCGAGATGTCGGTCGTGGTGGCGATCCTTATCTATGCGCTGATCGCCTGGGCCATGGCCCGCTTGATGGCGATCATCTTCTTCCGCGACGTCACCGTGGCGCGGAGAGGGTTCTTCTAGGCCAGGGCGCTTCGTACCAGATCAACCACCGCGGCGGGTGTATGCAACACATCCGCCGCGGTGAAGCGCAAGAGCCTGTACCCGGACTCGAGCAGTCGGTTCTGCCGGCGGTTGCCGGCGGCGAGAGTGTTCCGATGGGTCGACCCGTCGTACTCGATCGCAAGTCGTTGGTCTGGGAAGTAGAGATCGGGCCGGGCGATGAACGCACCGGTTTCGTCGAACAGTGATACCTGCACGCGCGGCCTGGGCAGTCCCGAAAGGACAAGCAGCAACCGAAGCTGCGTCTCCATGACGCTCTCGCTGGCGCGATCTGCCAATTCGAGTGCCCGCCTCAGACGTGCCACGCCACGATGTCCAGCGCGCAAAGCGGCCCACTCTTGGATTTGTCGCAGGGAAACAAGCCGCCGATGCAGAGCGACATCCAGCGCCGCGACAGCGTCGACCAGGGGCATGCGAGATCCAAGGTCGACCGCCGTCCTCAGGGATGAGGTGGTGCGGAAACCTTTCCTCAGCACAATCTCGCTCGGCACAAGTGCGCAGCGGCGAACGGTCAACCCCAGTCGGCGGGACGTGCCACTCGTCCGAGGCAGCGTGACTTCGATCGGCATGGTTAGCCGCATTTCGAGACCGTGAAGCCAAGCAGCGGTTCGACCAGAGAAAACCGCGTCGCGCCCTGCAGACGTTGCATCGCGGCCGTCAGCTTGACCAGTGGCGCCTGGGCTACTTCGCTCGGAGCATAAACACGTCGACCAAGACGGGTCCAGGCACGTCCGTTAAGGTGATCTTTGCTCAGGCCGTGCAGCTGAGCCTCCTCCAGGCGAAATGCACGCGATCGGAGCTCGCTTGGTATCACCGGCTTCCGAGGCACGCAATTGAGCGTGCCCATGGGCTAGCCGGTGGCGCAATGCAGCCTGTAAATCCCCGCGAGTGTGCGCTGTGTCGCCCTACGCAGGTGGTTGTAGGGCGACAGGACGCACAGTCGAGCCCTTTAGCCGGCCCTGAGGCCCGGCGCCGCCGCCAGGTCGCGGATGTCCTGCACCTGCCGGGTGATCCAGCGCGCGATATCGTTGGTCCGCACGACCTCGCGCGCTCCCTCATTCCGCCGGCGCTTCTCCTCGATCCCCATGACGATCCCCTGGTGCATGGCGTTGGCCGTGGCCTCGATGTCGAAGGGGTTCACCGTGAGCACGTGCGAGTGCAGCTCTTCATGAGCACCGACGTTCTCGGAGAGCACGATCACGCCGTCCGATCGGTTGACGAGGGCGCCCTCCTTCGCCACGAGGTTCAGGCCGTCGTAGACGGAGTTGACGACC
>DASXTG010000236.1:0-4889 GCA_036505515.1 Candidatus Dormiibacterota bacterium
CGCCAAAAGTGCGATTTGGGCTCCGAATTCCGCGTGTTTGGCGCCAGAAGCGCGAATTGCCTAGGCGAAGAGGGCGATCAGCGTGATCACGCCGCCGATGAGGTTGAGAACGATCGCGACGATTCCGCCGATCAAGCGGCCGCCGCGGATGGCCTGCACACCGCCGATGAGGCCGATGATCGGGATGAAGAAGAAAACGCGGTTGAAGACGAACGGCACGATGATCGTGGCCAGCCCGAGCAAGATGCCCCAGGCCGCGTAGCCGCCGAACTGGTACATGAGCCCGGCGCTTCCGGGTCCCTGCGCGACCTGGGCCGGGACGGGATAGGCTGGCGGGGGAGGCACGGGCGACGCGCCAGGATCCACGGCAGGCGGTGGGGGCGGCGGATACCCAGGCGGTGGGGGCGGGGGTCCTTGCGGCAAGGTGGGCTGGTCGCGTGAATCTGTCATCGGCCGAAATGTTAGCCGTGAGAATCGCGATCTCATCCCCGTTACCGACACCTCGGAGACCGGCTGCCAACCGACGAGATCCGGGAAATAGCTAACGTACCTACGTGGTCAGGCTGGTCACGGGGGGCACCGGGTTCATCGGCCGGCAGCTGCTGCGCGAGCTCGCGAAGCGCGACGGCACCACATATGTCCTGGTTCGGCAAGGCTCGCGCGACCGCCTCGAGCACATCATCGACGCCCTGGGCGCGAACGACCGTATGCACCCGCTGGTCGGCGACATCACATCACCAGTGCTCGGCGTCTCGCCGTCCGACCAGGAGAACCTAAGCGGCGCCGACGTCTACCACCTCGCGGCCGTTTACGACCTGGAAGCATCCGAGGAGGCCAACGAGCGCGCCAACGTCATCGGCACGCAAAGCGCGGTCGACCTCGCTTCGCGGGTCGGTGCGCGATTCCACCACGTCAGCTCGATCGCGGTCGCAGGCGCGAAGTGGAAAGGCAAGTTCACCGAGGCGATGTTCGATGAAGGCCAGCCCCTCGATCATCCGTACTACCGGACCAAATACGAGGCCGAGCGCATCGTCCGCGCATCGGGGCTCAGGTTTCGGATCTACCGGCCGGGCCTGGTCATCGGCTCGTCCCAGACTGGCGCGGCCGACCGCATCGACGGACCTTATTACGCGTTCAAGATCATCCAGCGGCTGCGCAACGCGATTCCTCCATGGGTGCCGCTGATCGGGCTCGAGGGAGGGGAGATCAACATCGTCCCTGTCGACTTCGTGGCCCGCGCGCTCGACGCCATCGGGCACAAAGACGGCCTGGACGGCGAGACGTTCCACCTCACCGACCCGGCTGCTCGCAGCCTCGGCGACGTCACGAACGAGTTCTGCCGCGCTGCACATGCGCCCCAGTTCACGCTGCGAGTGGACAGCCGAGCGTCATCGATGTTCCCGAAGGAGATGACAGCCATGCTCCAGCACTGGAGGGTGGCGCAGACATTGAAGCGTCGCCTGCTGGAGGGGGTCCGTATCCCGGAGCCGGCGCTCCACTACATCACGAACCGCGCGCGCTTCACCAGCGAACGGGCGCAGGCCGCGCTAGAGGGCACCGGCGTCGAGTGCCCTCCGCTGCACAGCTATGCCTGGAAGATCTGGGACCACTGGGAGCGGCACCTCGACCCCGAGGCGCTAACCGAGCGGAACCTGCGCGTGGTGCTGCATGACCGTGTGGTCGTCGTCACCGGCGCCTCGAGCGGGATCGGCCGTGCCACGGCGCAGCTCATGGGCCGCCACGGCGCGAAGGTGGCGCTGGTTTCGCGCACGAAGGACAAGCTCGACACACTGCATGACGAGATCCAAGCGTCAGGCGGGAGGGCGTTCGTCTATCCGACAGACCTCTCGGACCTGGACCAGTGCGAGGCGATGATCCAGCACGTCCTGGCCGACCACGGACAGGTGGACATCCTGATCAACAACGCCGGCCGTTCGATCCGGCGGTCGGTGGAGGCGTCATACGATCGCTTCCACGACTTCCAGCGCACGATGCAGCTCAACTACTTCGGCGCCGTCAAGCTGATGCTCGCGGTGCTGCCTGGGATGCGCAGCCGCCGCCGCGGCCACATCATCAACATCTCGAGCATCGGCACGCAGGCATTCCCACCCCGATTCGGCGCGTACGTCGCCTCGAAGTCCGCGCTGGCCGCGCTGAGCCGCTGCATCGGCCCCGAGGTCGCGGACGACGGCGTCGCGATCACCAACATCCACATGCCGTTGGTGCGGACGCCCATGATCGCGCCGACCGGGATCTACAAGAACTTCCCAACCAGCTCGCCCGAAGAGGCGGCTGAGCTGGTGGCTTCGGCGATCCTCACGCGCCAGCCGGAGATCTCTACGCGCCTTGGCAAGGTTGGCGAGACCGTCAACACAATCGCGCCGGGGCTGCTGCAGTTCGTGATGACCGGCGCTTATCACGTGTTCCCCGAGACCGCGGGCAAAGACGGACAGCCACCCCGCGAGCAGGAGCAGGAGATGTCGGTCGAGGCCGCGGCGATGGCCTACCTGATGCGCGGGATTCATTTCTGAGCCCCGCGGCGGTGTCCGACTAGCCGCGTGACCCGCCGGAGGCGATGATCGCGCCGAGCACGGCGACGACGAAGCCGAAAAAGAAGATGAAGATCAGCGCGATGAGCGCGAGGTGCGCGTAGCCGATGATCAGGCCGGCGAGGGCCAGTCCGCTGCCCTGCTCGCCGGTCTTCTTGATCTGGCCCCGCGCCATATGGCCGGTGATGATGGCGACCACGGACAGGGTGAATCCGCCGACGAACGGGATGATGTGAGCGAGAAACGAGCCGATGGCCGTCACGAGGCTCACCACGGCCAGCGTGTTGGTCTGCATGCTGGGTGTGACAGCCATGCCGGTCGGAACCGGCGTCGACGGGGCGGTCTGCTGACCAGCGA
Source organism: Candidatus Dormiibacterota bacterium (assembly GCA_036505515.1). Lineage (GTDB taxonomy): Bacteria > Chloroflexota > Dormibacteria > Dormibacterales > Dormibacteraceae > DASXTG01. The sequence goes on from DASXTG010000236.1 coordinate 2,907, forward strand.
TCTGGGTTGAAGCCGGCGGCGGCTGCGGCGGTAGCTCGCTCGGCGGTGTGCCCACGGCCGCCAGTCTAACCTTGATCGAGTGGCGATTTCCCAGGAGGAAGCGGTCAAGCGGCGGCTTCGCGCGGTGCCTGATGGTCCCGGCGTGTACCTGTTCAGGGACCAGCGCACCCAGGTCATCTACGTCGGCAAAGCACTGCGTCTGCGCGACCGTCTGCGCTCGTATTTCACACCCGGCTACGGGGAGACGGCTCGCGTCTCCGAGCTGGTGCGGAAGATCCACGACTTCGAGTTCGTCACCACCGCCAACGAAGTCGAAGCCCTGGTCCTGGAGAACGACTTCATCAAGAACTACCGGCCGCGTTTCAACATCCGCCTCAAGGACGACAAGAACTACCTCTACCTGAAGCTGCCGGTTACCGAGGAGTTCCCGCGCGTCCACTACTCGCGGCGGGTGCTGAAGGACGGAGCGCTCTACTTCGGTCCATATACGTCGGCGCAATCGCTGCGCGGCACCGTGAAATCGATCCGCCAGCTGCTGCCGTTTCGGACATGCTCGGACGAGATCTTCAAGCAGGGGAAGGTTTGCCTCGACTTCCACATCAAGCGGTGCCCAGGTCCGTGCGAACGGCGAATCAGCGCCGAGGACTACAAGGCCCGCATCAACGAGGTCGCACTGTTCATGGAGGGTCGCTCAGACCTGCTTGTCGGCCAGCTGAAGGACCGGATGGAAACCGCAGCCAACCGCCTCGACTTCGAAAACGCCGCGCGGTACAGAGACCAGCTGCAGTCGATCGAACGCATCGCAGATCGCCAAAAGGTGCTGGTGCAGGGGCGCGACGACCAGGACCTGATCGCATATGCCCGGCGCGGTGGCGAGGTGTTCGTGGAGGTGGCATACGTGCGGCAGGGGAAGATGGTCGGCCACGACGGTCATGCACTCGACGGAGCAGGCGACGCGGTGGAGTCGGAGCTTCTGCGTGGCTTCTTGCTGCAGTATTACGAGAGCGCCACACATGTGCCACGCGCCGTCATCGTGCCGGGCGCTGTAGACGAACCGGAGCTTTTGACCAGCTGGCTGACGCAGAAGCGCGGCGGGCCCGTGACCATCGAGGTGCCCCAACGCGGCCGCAAGCGCGCGCTTGTCACCCAGCTCGCCGAGACTGCTGCGCAGGAGCTGGAGCAGCTCCGCATCCAGGCCGACTACGACCGCAGCCGCACCGAGCCGATGCTGGCCGCGCTGGCCGAGGCCCTGGACCTCGAGACGCCGCCGAAGCGGATCGAGTGCTACGACATCTCCAACATCCAGGGCGACTCCGCTGTGGGGGCGATGGTGGTCTTCGAGGACGGGCGGCCGCGTAACGATCACTACCGCCATTTCAGGATCAAGTTCGTCCCTGGCCCCAATGACTTCGCGATGCTGCAGGAAGTTTTGCGGCGGAGGCTGGAGCGGCTGGAGTCGGCGCAGCGCCGCGAGGATACCGATGCGGTCGGTGACCGGTCCTTCACGAGCCGCCCCGACCTCATCCTCATCGACGGCGGCAAGGGCCAGCTCAGCGCGGCCCTGGAGGTTCTCGAGTCGTCCGGCTACGCGGACATCCCGACCTTCGCGCTGGCCAAAGAGCGCGAGGAGATCTTCGCGCCAGGACGCGCCGAGCCGATCGTGCAGGAAAAGAATTCGCCCGGGATGTTCCTGGTGCAGCGGATCCGCGACGAGGCGCACCGGTTCGCGATCACCCACCACCGCAACCGCCGGTCGAAGTCCATGGTCGAGAGCCTGCTCGACGACGTCCCGGGACTCGGCGAGGTGCGACGGAAGACGCTGATCAAGCACTTCGGATCCCTGAAGAAGCTGCGCGCCGCCACGGTCGAGGAGATCGGGGTGGTCCCGGGCATCGGGCCACGCACCGCGCAGGCCATCAAGGATGCGGTGGCCACACAGAGCGGCAAGACTGTGAGCGTGAACACCGCCACCGGCGAGATCGA
>DASXTG010000237.1:0-1546 GCA_036505515.1 Candidatus Dormiibacterota bacterium
GGAGCTCTATGACACGCTGATGAACGTCTTCGATGCAGCCTCAGCCGGTGTGCAGGGTGCGGCGTCCCGAGAAGGGCCGGTCGAGCGACTGGCCGAGCGTGTGCCCCTGCGGATCCTGGTGGCGGAGGACAACGTCGTCAACCAGCAGCTTGCATTGCTTGTGCTGAAGAAGATCGGCTACCGGGCCGAGGTGACCGCGAACGGGCTGGAGGCGCTCCAAGCGCTCGAGCGTGAGCCCTACGACGTCGTGCTCATGGACGTGCAGATGCCGAGGATGGACGGGCTGGAGGCCACGCGCCGCATCCACCAACGATGGCCCCAAGGGCGACGGCCGCACGTCATCGCGGCGACCGCCAACGCCATGCCGGAGGAGCGCGAGGCCTGTCTGGCCGCGGGGATGGACGACTACCTCAGCAAGCCGATCCGCGTGGACCAACTGGCCGCCGCGCTGCGCCGCTGCCACCCGCGCATCGCCCCACAGCCCCCGGCTCCAGCAGGCGAATCCGGCGTGGGCGCTCAGCCGCCACCACAGCGCGAACGGCAAGGGCAGCCTGCTACCGCTGGGGTGCTCCATCCGCCGGCGCTGGAGCGCCTCATGGAGACCATCGGAGACGACCGTAGTCTTCTCACGGCGCTCATCGACACGTTCTTGAGCGACGTGCCCCGGCTGGTCGAGGCCGCGAGGCGAGGGCTAGAGCACGGCCAGACGGACGAAGTCCGACGAGCGGCGCATACGCTGAAGTCCAACGGGGCTACCTTCGGCGCAACGAGCTTCTCGGAGCTGAGTCGCCAGCTCGAGGCTCAGGCCAGGTCGGGAACCCTGGAAGGAGCGGACGAGCTCATCGCACGGATCGACGCGGAGTACGAGCGGGTCAGGATCGCTCTGGAAACGGTGCGGGAGCGGGGCCGACCATGACCGCAGGTCCTGGGTTCGTGCCGGTGGTCGACCACGATACGGTGAATCGCCTTGCTGCTGTCCCGAGGCCTCGAGCGAGACGGGCATCGCGTGCGGGCGGTGGCGAACGGGCTGCAGGCACTCAAGGCGCTTCGCGACGAGCTGTTCGACTGCGTGCCGTTGGACGTACTGATGCCTGAGCTGGACGGCTACCAGGTGCTGGAGCACATCAGGAGTGACCCCAAGCTCCGGCACACGCCAGTGACCATAACCTCGGCGCTCGAGGACACCGAGAGCATCATCCGGTGCGTCGAGATTTCGCGGGTCGGGACACGGCTCATCCGCAAGATCCTCTCCATGCCGACCCAGCCCATCACCTCGTGAGAATACAACTGGTTAACAAGTAAAGTGCTCTTGACCGCTATGCGGGTTCATGCTATTGGGTCTGTGATCCAGCAAACCGGTCAATGAGCCCTGATGGTCCGGGTTTGCGCTGGTCAAGAAGGTGTAGTGGGCGCGGGAGGAGTTGAACCTCCGGCCTCTTCCGTGTCAGCAAACGGTGGCGAACCGCTGTGCGGACCGCCGTTTCCCCAGGTCGCGCTCAACCGTAGGTGCCGAAGTTAACGGTAGTTTGTTGTCTACGGCGGTAGG
>DASXTG010000238.1:0-22402 GCA_036505515.1 Candidatus Dormiibacterota bacterium
ATCGTCGCCTGGTAAGGCTTGGGCACCTTCCAGTTGAGCAGGTCGTGCGAGCGCACGTCGCCCCACCGTTCCTTCCAGGATCCGCGGTCGGCCATGAGCGCGATCCACGCATCGGCACCCAGGCGGAAATGGTGGCCGCACTCGCACACGTATGCGTGCTTGCGCAGCTCCTCTGGGTCGAGGGCGACGCCGCAGCCTGGACAGTTGGTCGGCAGCGCGATCGGCGGCAGCTTGCCGCCGACGACGCGCACGTCGGTCCGGGTCTTTTCCAGCTCCATCACAAGTGTTCGGACCCGGAGCTGCGCCGCAGATTCGCGACATTGGCGGCCGGAGCCAAGGAAAGGGTGGCGCAAGCAGGAGCGCATCGCGTAGATGCGTGACTGCGCAGCGCCGGGCCCCTTGACGCTGGCTTCAGCGCCGCCCGGGGTCCCCGCGAAATCGCAGATTTCGTGGGGTGGGCAGGCGCCCGGCCGCCCAGGGCGCGAAGATGCAAGGAGCTTCCGGGGCTGAACACTAGAGCGAAAGACCTCCGTCCACGGCGATCACCTGCCCGGTGATGAAGCCCGCCCGCTCCGAACATAGAAAGGCCACGGTGGCGGCCACATCTTCGGCTGTTCCCTCGCGCTTGATGGGGGTCATCTTGACCAGCTCACCGACCATGTCGTCCGTCAGCGAGCCGGTCGTCAGCTCGGTACGAACGTAGCCGGGCGCGACAGCGTTGCAGGTGATGTTGCGCGAGCCATACTCGCGCGCCACCGACTTGGTGAAGCCGATCAGCCCCGCCTTGGCCGCCGAGTAGTTGGTCTGGCCCGCGTTCCCGGTCAGGCCCACGATCGAGGAGATGTTCACGATGCGCCCCCATCGTGCGCGCATCATGCCCGACATGATCGCCGCCTTCGTGGTCGCAAAGGCGGACAGGAGGTCCGTGCGGATCAAATCTTCCCAATCCGCCGGCGACATCTGGATGAGCAGCTTGTCGCGCACGGCGCCCGCGTTGTTGACCAGAACGTCGACGCGACCGATCGCTTTGACCATCGCCTCGACCTGGGCAGGGTCTCCGACGTCCGCCTGGTGAGACTCAGCCCCCGGAAGGGAACCCGCTGTCGCTTCGGCCGCGGCTTTGTCCGAGCGATAGTTCACGACCACGCGCGCGCCCATGCCGGCCAGCGCCTGGCTGATGGCGCGCCCGATGCCCTTGCCACCGCCCGTGACGAGGGCGGTCTTGCCCTCGAGGTCATTCATCAGGCTGTGACAGGGTCCGCGAAGTCGATGAACAGCTCTTCCGCGTTCCAGGTGTCGACGTCCGGGATGTGCTTGGCCGCGAGGCTGGCGAGGACCCTGCCCGGACCGAGCTCGACCACGGTTCGCACCTTCATCGCTCGCATCGAAACCATGGTCTTCGCCCAGTCGACCTGGCGGAGCATCTGCTGCCGCAGCTCATCCTGGAGCGCTGCCACGGTGCGCATCGCCTCGCCCGAGGCGTTGGCGAGGACTGGGATCGACGGCGCGGTCAGCTGCAGCCGGTCGACGACCTTGCGGAAGGCCGCCGCCGCGCCCGCCATCAGCGGCGAATGCGCCGGCAGCGGGATGGTGAGGATCAGCGCGCGCCGCGCACCCGCGGCCAGGGCGAGGCGCTCGGCCTCCTGAACCGCGGGCGTTTCGCCGGACAGGACGAACTGCACGTCCGCGTTGCGATTTGCGACCCAGAGCTTGCCGAAAGCCGACGACTGCACGCGGATCGACTCCACCTGACCCTCGTCCAGACCGACGATCGCGACCATGCCGCCGGGCTGCTCATCTGCGGCCTGGGCCATGATCCGCCCGCGCTCTTTGACGAGCAGCAGCGCGGTCTCCCATGGGATGGCACCCGCCGCGGCCAGCGACGCGATCTCACCCAGGCTATGACCCGCGGTCACCGTGACGTTCTCGAAGCCGTAGCTCGCGCGCCACACCTCGTAGGCGGCCCAGCACACCGCCATCACGCAGGGCTGGATGACCTCGGTGCGGTTCAGCTCCTCGACCGGTCCTTCGAAGCAGAGCCGGCGCACCGGCATCTGCAGGACCTCCTCGGCCCGCTCGAACGCGCGGCGGGCGGCCGGGTAGCGGTCATGAAGGTTGCGCCCCATGCCGGGCTTCTGCACGCCCTGCCCGGGGAACAGCAGTGCAATCGGGCCGGTGAGCTTTACGCCCATGCCAAGCAGTTAAGCCCAGGTCATCAGGCAGGCTCCCCATGTCAGGCCGGAACCGAAGCCGGCCAAAAGGACATGGTCGCCACGCTTGACCCGCCCCTTACGTATTGCTTCTTCCAAAGCCAGCGGTATTGAGGCGCTGGACGTGTTGCCGTACTCGTCGATGTTGATGGCGACGCGGTCAAGCGGCAACCCGATGCGCCTGGCCGCGGCGTCGATGATGCGGAAGTTCGCCTGGTGGGGAACCCACAGGTCGATCTCGTCGAGGGCGATGCCGGCGACGCTGCAGACCTCGTTGGCCTGGCGGATGAAGATGTCGACGGCGAACTTGAACACGTCCGGGCCGACCATGTCGATGTACGGAGCCGCATCCTTTGCCGCGTACGCCCCCTTCTCGATGTTTCCGCAAGTGACCTGCGCATAACCGCGGCCGTCGGAGCCAAGACACCAGCTCTGGAATCCCGCACCGGTCGGAGCCGGGCGCACAACGGCAGCGCCCGCGCCATCGCCGAAGATCACAGCGGTGCCGCGGTTCGAGTAGTTGAGCATCCGCGAAAGCACCTCCGCGCCGACGACGAGGACAGTGTCTGCGCGCTCGGTCGCGATGTAGGCATCGGCGATGGAGAGCGCATAGACGAAGCTCGTGCAGGCGGCGAGCGTGTCCCAGGCCACCGCGCCCGGCACGCCCAGCTCGTCCTGCAGCCGGCAGGCAACCGACGGGAACGGCCCGTCTGGAGAGGAGGTGCCGACCAGGATCATGTCCAGGTCGTTCGGCGTGATGCCGGCGGCATCGAGGGCACCGCGCGCCGCCTTCGTGGCGATCTCGAATGTGGTCGTTCCAGGCTCGGCGATGTGGCGCCGGTGGATCCCGGTGCGCTCGGTGATCCACTTGTCGGACGTGTCCATCATTTTCTCAAGGTCGAAGTTCGTCAGGACCCTGTCGGGCGCGTACACGCCCATCCCGGCGATGGCGCTCGGCCGGCCCTTGGCCCTGAACGAGCGCAGCGGGAGGGCGTCAGACCGGGTCCGGTACGCGTTCGTGATCGCCATCGTGTTAGGCCTCGAGCCGCTCGGCGGTTTTCTGCTCCAGGAACTTCCAGAGGTCGCCGATGACATGCATCCTCTCGAGCTCCTCCTCCGGCAGCTCGACGTCGTACTTGTCCTCGATGGCGGCGATCAGCTCCACCAGGTCGAGCGAGTCCGCCGCGAGGTCGCGCTGGAAGCTCTTGTCCATCTGGACGTCGGCGGGCTCGATGCCGAGAATCTCAGCCGCGACCGCCTGGAGCTCTTTGAAATCGAGCTGACTTGCCATCTGTTCTCCTAGTCTCCTAGTTGGCCTCTGGGGCCTTGATCACGAGCGATGCGTTGTGGCCGCCAAAGCCGAATGAGTTGGACAGGGCGACCTTGACGTCGGCTTTGCGCGCCTTGTTGGGGACGTAATCGAGGTCGCAGTCGGGGTCCTGGTGCTCGAGGTTGATCGTCGGCGGCAACTGGCCGCGCTCGATGGCCAGGATGCAGGCCGCGGCCTCGATGGCACCAGCCGCCCCCAGCAGGTGGCCGTGCACCGACTTGGTGGAGCTGACAGCCAGCGAGTGGGCATGGTCGCCGAAGACGGCCTTGATCGCTTTGGTCTCGGCCACGTCGCCCAGCTTGGTCGACGTGCCGTGAGCGTTGACGTAGCCCACGTCGGTGAGCTCCACCCCACTCATGTCCAATGCGCTCTTCATGGCCCGGATCGCGCCCTTCCCCTCGGGATGCGGAGCGGTGAAGTGGTACATGTCGGCGCTCGCGCCGTAGCCGGAAATTTCGGCCAGGATCCGGGCGCCTCGCTTCCGGGCGTGCTCCAAATCTTCGAGCACGAGCATCACCGAGCCCTCGCCCATGACGAAACCGTCGCGGTCGATGTCGAATGGCCGGCACGCCCTCTCCGGCTCGTCGTTGCGCTCGCTGGTGGCCTTGATCTGGCAGAAAGCGCCCATCGTCAGAGGGGTGATGGTCGCCTCCGAGCCGCCCGCCAGCATCGCGACCGCGTCGCCTCGCTTGATGATCTCGGACGCTTCGCCGATTCCGTGCGAGCCGGACGCGCAGGCGCTGACGATCGCGTAGTTGGGACCGCCGGCTTTGGTGTGGATGGCGACGATGCCGGCCGCCATGTCCGCGATCATCATCGGCACGGTGAACGGGCTGATGCGCTTCGGCCCGCGTTCCATGAGTGCCGTGTGACTCTTCTCGATCTCCTCCATGCCGCCGATGCCCGAGCTGACGATGACGCCGACGTCATCGGGGTCCATCTCGCCGGGCTCCAGGCCTGACTGGGCAAGCGCCTGTTTCGAGGCCGCAAGCGCGAACTGGCAGTACCGCCCGATGTGGCGCGCGGTCTTGCGGTCCATGTATTCCTCAGCGTTGAAGCCTTTGACCTCAGCCGCGATCTTGGTGTCGAAGTTGGTGATGTCGAAGCGGGTGATGCGGCCCACGCCCGAGACGCCCTCGATCATGTTTGACCACACGGTCTCCACGTCGTTGCCGATCGGGGTGATGAAGCCCATGCCGGTGACAGCCACGCGTCGACCGTTGGAGTTGGCAGGCATGGAGACCAGGATACGGACCCCAGGGCCTACCCGCATCGTCATCGGGTGGGAAAACAGGTGCTCAGCTTTGGACGCGGTGTCGAAAGAACGGCGCGAGGCGCGGCCGAAAACCCTCGGCGAGAGATTCGGTGATCCAGGTGGTCCAGATCCGGGTGAAGCGACGAGCAGCACAGCGAGCGCATCAAATCGATTCGTAAGCGAGCAGCACAGGAGCTGAACCCGGAGATGGGCCGCATAGGCGCCGAAGATCCGTCGAGGGGGTTTCCGGCCGAGCCTCTAGAGGAGCTTCCGAAGGTCCAGCGCCAGCTGCAGGCGAAGACGGGTGGATGGCGTGTCGAGATCGCCGCCGAGAAGGTCGCGGATCTTGTCGAGGCGGTAGAGGACGGTGTGCCGGTGGAGGTTGAGCCCGGCCGCGGCGTCCTTGACCGACCCTCGCGCCAGGTAGGCCTCGAGCGTCTCCAGCAGCTGCTCGCGGTTGCGGGTCTTCGGATCGAGCAGGGGGCCGAGGGTGTGGATCACGAAGCGTTCCGCAAGGACCGGGCTCTGAGCGAGGACCAGGTGTGGGATGACCTCGTCGTGGCTGTGGACGACCGCGTCCGGGCGCAGCTTGCGGCCGGCTTCCAGCGCCTGCTGCGCCTCGAGGTAGGAACGCGATATGCCGCGCAGCCCGGCGTGGTATCCACCGATCCCGGCGCGCACACGGGCCCGTGCGGCGCCTGAGCGGCTGACCGCCTCCTTCTGCAGCTGGTTTACGAACTGGCGGGCGCCTTCGACGCCGGCCGCGGCCTCGGCGGGCCACAGCGTGACCAGGGTGCTCGGGTCGGTGACGTGATGGATGGCGCCGCGCGGCACGTCGAGCGAGGATGCCACCTCGCCAAGAGCCTCGCCACCACGGGCCCCATCGCGGTTGCCGACGACGAGCTTGGAGACCGCCGCGACGTAGCCGGTGGCCGCGATGGGCATGTTGAGCGCCAGCGCCTGCTTCTGCAGCTCGAGCTCCGAGTCGAAGTTGTCGCTGATCAGGGCATGGAAGAGGCGCGCCCGGGCTCGGGTGCCACGCTGCATGTGCTGCTCGCGCGCGTGCAGGTAGGTCTTGGTGACCTCAGCAGCGACCTGGTCCAGGGCGGCAAAAACGTAGTTGGCGGTGACCATGATCGCCTCGGGCGTGGCTTCGCGATGGCCGCGCCAGGCGCGCAGGATCGCGTCCCAGGCGACGCGTGCGGCGATGCGGTAGGCGGCCAGGATGGGCTCGACGGACTGGCTGCTGCGCGCCTGGAGGATGCCGAGCTGCGCCACGCGGCGAAGCTCCTCCGGCGTCGCGGGGCGCGCCTCACGCGCGGCGGCCAGGAAGAGGTCGAGGCCCGCCTCGCACGCCCGCTCGATGGCCGAGCGCTGCGGCGGCACTCCTGTCGAGTCGTCCCAGTGCACGACGGTGACCACCGCCCGGGCCATGTGGCGTGCCATGCCGGCCCGTCGCCGCTCCAGCTCGGCGAGCAGTGTGGCCGGGAGCTGGGGCGCCGGTTTGGACTTCGCGGCCACCTTGGCCATTGGGCTGACTATACGGCGCGAATCCTGGTTGGCCGTCAGGTAGAAGCGCTTGATGAGGAGCCGTGCTTTTCGATGAAGGCGAGGATGCGCCGCCAGGCGTCGTCGCATGCGTCCTTCCACTGGTCGAAAGTGCGGTCGAAAAAGCTGTGCGGCGCTCCAGGATAGATGTGCATCTCGTGCTCGACCTTGGCCTCGGTGAGCCGGCGGTCGAAGTCGTGGAACGCCTCCTGAGGGGTGGAGTCGGCGCCGGCGATCAGCAGTAAGAGCGGGTCCTTCATCTTCGATAGAAACGGCAGGGATCTCTCCGGCCTGCCGTAGAAACCGATCGCACCGTTGAGGTGATGCCCGCCGGCGGACTGGTTCCACGAGCTGGAGCCGCCGAAGCAGAAGCCAACGGTGAAAACCGACGTCACCGCGCCGCCATCATTCGACTTGAGGTACGCGATACCAGCGGCGACGTCGTCCCTGATTGTTTCCTGCCCGGTCTTCTCGACGTGCGGCATGTACTCGAAGCTCTCGCTGCGATCGCCGATGCCCGCGGTGCGCCCGAAGTAGTCGATCGCGACCGCGTCAATGCCCGCCTCTGCAAACCTTTGCGCGAGCTCCTTGTAGAAGTTGTGCAGCCCGCGGACGTCCGGCATCACGACCATGCCCGCGCCCGTCGGTTTGGAAGCGCGCGCGAAATAAGCCATCAGCTTTGTGCCGTCGGCGGAGGTGAGGACCATGTCGCCGTGGTCGGCTGCGGCTCCACTGATTGGAGGTGGGGGCGGGTGAGCATCGTCTGAGTAGCACATAGCTCGATTGTGAACGACTAAATTTGGTGGCGCCATGAAAATCGAAAGCACCGAGTTCACGCAGGCTGATCTCCAGCAGTTCTATGACGAGCTCCTCGATCACGAGCGGATTGTGCTGGCCGATCGACTCGAGAGCGCGTCAGCTCGTCTCGAGCGGATCGGCTCCCGGATTCAGACTGGCCACGGCACCGACTCGTGGAGCGATCACGAGGTTCTAGCTCACATTGCCGTCCTGTCCAAGTTCTACGGCGTCATGGTGCACCGGATCTCGAGCGGGCAGCTGACCGAGGTCGACCTGCTCGGCAACACCAATCTGCGCGACGTGGCAGGGGAGCAGATGGCAGCGCTCGAGCCCGCAGAGCTGCTGCAGATGGTGCTGGCGGACCACACGCGCACGGTGAAGCTCCTGCGGACCGTGGACGCGACGTCCCTCCGGCGCGAGGCCAGAGTCGAGAGCGGCGGGACTGTGACGGCCGAATTCCTGGCGCGCTTCCCTCTGATCAATCACCTCGAGCAGCACATCGAACAGCTGGAGCGCTCGCTGGGCTAGCCGGCGACCTCCGAGTAGCCCAGCCGCCGGAGCTCGGTGCGGATCGTGTCCGCCGCACGTTCCATCATGCCCTCGTCCGGATTGGGGTCCTGGTTTCCGAAGTCAAGGTCGCCCATTGTCCGGATCGGCACGACGTGGAAGTGGACATGAGGCACCTCGAGTCCGGCGAGCATCAGCCCGATCCGCGTCGGTTTGAAGCCCGCCATCTGCGCTTTGCCAATCGCCTGCGCGACCTCGGTGAGGTGCGCGAGCAGGTCGCTTTGCAGATCGATCCAGTGGTCCACCTCGAGCCGCGAGACGACGAGCGTGTGCCCAGGACGCAGCGGGCGGTTGGACAGGAATGCCACGCACGTGTCGTCCTTCCACACGAACCGCGCCGGCAGCTCGCCGGCGATGATCCGGCTGAAGACGCTGGTCACCCCAAAAGCCTAAGCGGCTAGCCTTGGCACGTGCGAGCGCAGACTCCAGCCATCGAGCTCGTCGAGGCGACTAAGAAATACGGCGATGTCGAAGCGCTGAAAGGCGTCACCTTTCACATCGACTCCGGGGAGGTGGTGGCGATGCTGGGCCCCAATGGCGCTGGCAAGACCACCTCGATCAATCTGATGTTGGGCCTGAGGAAACCGACAGGCGGCAAGGTCCGCCTGTTCGGCCTTGACCCCGAAGATCGTCGGGCGCGCCGGCGCTGCGGGGTCATGCTGCAGGAGTCGGGCGTACCGGAGGCGCTGAAGGTGCGTGAGCTCGTTGAGCTCTTCGCCGCCTACTACGCCTCGCCATTGCCGCAGGCCAGAGCTATTCAGATGGCCGGCCTCGACGAGGTGGCCCACAAAAAGGTCAAAGACCTCTCCGGCGGACAGCGCCAGCGGCTGTACTTCGCCCTCGCCATCGCCGGCGACCCGGAGCTCCTCTTCCTGGACGAGCCGACCGCAGGCCTGGACGTCGAGGGCCGGCGCGGTTTCGTGCAGGCCATCCGGGACTTCGCCGCCAGTGGCAAAACCATCCTCATGACGACCCACTATCTTGTCGAGGCCGACCAGCTGGCCGAGCGCATCCTCGTCATCGACCGCGGCCTGGTGATCGCAGACGCGCCGCCGGCCGAGATCAAGGCCCGGGTGCCCGGCAAGCGGGTTACCTTCGCCAGTCGTAATCCGCCACCCGCCGCCGAGCTGGAAGCGCTCGGCGCTCACAACGTGGAGCTGCGCGACCACCGGGTCCGGCTGCTGACCAACGAGCCGGAGGCCGTCCTGCGCGAGCTCTTCCGGCGAGACGTCGAGGTCGCCGACCTGGAAGTCGCGGGCGCCGACCTTGAAGAGGCGTTCGTCGCACTCACGACGAAGCCCAAACCGTGACTTCGCCCTCGCTGCTGCGGATGCTCCGGCTGCAGACCCGCGCCGAGTTCCTGAAGCTCTGGCGGGTCCCCGTCTTCAGTTTCTTCAGCCTTGTGTTCCCGGTCATGTTCTTTGCCCTGATCGGGCTCGGCCAAGCGCACGAGCTGATCCAGCCGGGCGTGACCTTCGGCGCCTACTTCGTCGCCTCCATGGGGGCTTACGCGGTCAGCAACGTGATGGTGTTCTCGTTCGGCGTCTCCGTAGCCAACGAGCGGGGCATGAAGATGGACCTCCTGATGCGAGCAACTCCGCTGCCGCCCGTGATCTATCTGCTGGCGAAGGTGATCACCGCGTTCGTCTTCGGCATCCTGTCCCTGGTCGTCCTGTTCGGGTTCGCGTCTCTGGTGGGCGCCGCCAGCCTGGACCTGGGTACCTGGCTGACAATGACCTGGCGGCTGGGGTTGGGGGCTCTTGTCTTCATCGCGATGGGCTTCGCCGTGGGATATCTGGCCGGCCCCAACTCGGCGGTGGTCGTCGTCAACTTCATCTACCTGCCGATCGCTTTTGCGTCAGGCTTGTTCTTCCCACTCCAGCTGCTGCCAGAGTTCGTGCGCAACATCTCGCCCTACCTGCCGCTTCGCTACTACGGCCAGCTGGGCTGGAACGCGGTCGGGGTCAAGACGGACAACTCGGTCGCGCAGTGCTTCCTATACCTGGCGATCTATGGCGTTGTTTTCTTCGCGATCGCGTTGTGGGCCTACCGGCAGGAAGAAGCGAGGAAGTTCAGCTGATCAGGAAGCGGTCCGGCAGCGACGTCCCGAACGCTTCGCGGTAGCGACCGGCGAACTCTTCGAGTGTGTAGCTGTGCTCGATCGTGCCCACCTGCTCGATGGCGAAGGTCGCCGCCAGCGATGCCACGCGACCCGCAGCCGGGAGCTCGAGGCCGCGCAGAAGTCCAGCCACCAAGCCGGAGCGATAAGCGTCCCCTGCGCCGGTCGGGTCGACCTCACGGGTCGCGGGCGCCGGAGGAACGTCGATGGTCTCCGACCGCGTCGCGATCCTCGAGCCGTGACGGCCCAGTGTCGTCACCACCATCTCTGACAGCTCGAGCAGGCCCGCCACGTCGCGGCCCGTGCGCTGGCTGATCATCTCGAGCTCGTAATCGTTCCCGATCAGGATCCAGGCTCCCCGCGAGCTGCCGGTGAGGTCGTCGCCCGACAAATGCGGTAGCTGGTGGGCGGGATCGAACACGAATCTCACCGCTCGGTCGCGTGCCTCGCCGGCGAGCCGCATCATCGCGGCCGGGTCGTTGGGTCCGATGATCACCGCCTCAGGCTCGGGTGGGCCGTCATCCAGGCCTAGCATCGCGGCCTTGCGCATGGCCCCCCCGTAGTAGCCGGTCAGCTGGTTGTCGTCCATGTCTGTGGTGGTGAAGCCGGTTGCCGTCATCTCATCGTCGAGAAGACGCAGCCCGCGGCAGTCGATGCCATGCCCCTCGAGCCAGGCGCGATACTCGGCCGCGTCGCTTCCGGCTGTCGCGAGAACAGCCGCCGGATATCCAAGGAGGTGGAGGTTGTAGGCGTAGTTGCCGGCGACGCCCCCACGCCGCTTGCGGAGCTCATCGACCAGGAAGCTGAGGTTGAGGATGTGAGTCTTGTCGGGCAGGATGTGGTCTCTGAACCGGCCCTTGAAGGTCAGGATGTAGTCGTAGGCGATCGAGCCCGTGCAGACCACGCTCACACTCGAGCAAGGCTAAACAAAAGGGGCGCCCCTGGTTGGGGCGCCCCCTGATGATCGCTGACTAAGCGGCTGCGCTTCTGCGCGAAGCCGTGCGTCGCGTGGAGCGCCGACTGCGCCTGGCCGCCGCGGCCGGCCGCGCCGGGAGCTCGCTTGCACGCTCGAGCCGGTTGGCAACCATGGCCACCGTCTTGAACGAGCTGTTGAAGACCTTCAGCGTGCGCTTGGCGGCGTCACCGAAGGCATCCTGCCGGCGGGCCTGGGCCTTGACGAGGTGCAGTCCGCGCATCGCGATCCGCTCCGGAAGGAGGTCACCGGCGACCTTCTCCGCGGCCTTGGCGGCATCGTTAAGCCGCGCGTTGAGGTCCTTGACCGCCTCTTTGGCCGGCGCCGTCGCGGCGTTCAGCCTGGCCGTGAACCGGCGGTTGACCCTGCGTGCGGTCGGAGTGCCTTTGCGCTCCAGACCCTTGACCTGCTTGCGCGCCGAACCGATGGGGTCCGACGCCACCTCCGCTGCCGTCTTGGCGGCCCCGAAGGCGACCTCTTCAACAGTCGAGGCCCTTTCCGCTATCTGGTTGGTATCCGTGCTCATCGTGCTCATCGTCTTCTCCTCCTTGGTGGTTTGACGCAATGCATCATAACGCATCGCGTCAAGTCGGGTCAAGGGGCCTGGTCAGGACGGGGTCAGGCGGTCGATGAGCTCCTGCGCGAAGGGCCCGAAGACGTCGTAGTGCGCAACGTTGCGCCGCTTCTCCGGCTGTATCCATTCAGGCCGAAGACCGTGCTGCCGCCCCCACTCCTCCAGCCTGGGGCGCAAACCGATCACGTGGAGGAATGGACGCTCGCGCCTGAGGCCGCGGATGGTCGAGCCGTGGTAGTAGTCGAAGTTGCGGTGGATCGCAATCCCGCCCGCCTCAGCGAAAGCAATGGCTTGTTTGATCTGCCGGCGTTCGAAGTACCTCTCCCGTGACGGTTCGTCGTTCACGAACGCGGGGGTGCACTTCTTGCGTCCGGACAGATCGGCCGGTATGCGCACATCGCGCATGGGCGCTCCGCATGCTCCGGGCCGAGGCGGAAGTCTGCGGCTGCGATGCGCGCCGCGGCGGCCGCCACCCGACCCTTAACCGCCGCCTCATCGGGAGCGACCTCGATCATCCGTGAGCGGCGGATGTCAAAGAGGATGAGTCGCGGATCGTCCCCTCCCGGCAGGAGGCCGCGACGCGCAGCCAGCCCGTAGAGCCGCAGCTGCGTCGAGTACGCCTCGATGAGCGTGGCGTCGAGGTTGGCGTTGGTCTTGTAGTCGAGGAGGACAGTCCGTCCGTCAAGCAGGCAAACCCTGTCGACCAGCCCGCGCAGTCTCGCGTCTCCCAGCCGCAGGTTGAACTCCACCTCCACACCGAGCGTCGCCGCTGAGGCCAGAGGGTGCGCAAGGTATCCACGCAGCATGTCAATCCCGGCCTCCGGACCGGCATAGAGCGAGAGGAGGTCCCCTCCTCGCGAGTGCCACGCGGCCAGTGCCGCGTGCACGGCCGCGCCAAGCTCGGTCGAGCTCGATGCCCGGGCAAAGCGCGGAAGGAGGTCGTCGGGCGGCGCAGGCACGCCCCACACCTGGCTGAACCGGTACCGCACCGGGCAGAGCTCGAAATCATGCAGCTGGGAGAAGCTCAGCTCGACACCCCGAGTCGGGGTCACCGTGCGCGATGACGGCCCTTGCGGTCGGATGACCTCCATTCGCTCCAGAACCGCTGAGACCGCCGCCGAGCCATTCGCACCTTTCGCATCGGCGACTCGAGCCACCGGCAGCTCGAGCTGCTCCGCCTCGACCACGGTCGCCGACTCCGGATGCGCCAGGGCCCAGCTGAGGATCTGGGCGAAGTGGTCCTGGTCGTCGAGCTCGACCTGCGATGCCGATTGCTCTTCGCGCGTCGCCGTGACGTAGAGCGCGTCCATCGTTCGCGTGAGGCCGACGTAGACGATGCGACGGCGTTCCCCGATGGCGAGCCTCACCGCCGGCTCGCCCGGCGATGTGTTCTGGTAGCGCGGATGCTTTTCGCCCCGCCAGTTCTTCATCACAAAACCAAGGCCGTCGGGATCGAAGAACAGCCGCTCAGTGTCCCGCGGGCGCGTCGGGCGCAGGTTGACCAGGAAAACGACCGGAAACTCGAGTCCTTTGGCGGCGTGAATCGTCAGCAGCGAGACCGCGTCGGCGGCCGCCGCCTCCTCAGCAGCTTCACCAACCGGCAGCTCCGCATCGATGAGCTGATCGAGGTGGCGGACGAAGTCACCAACACCCGCCAGCGAGAGCTCCCGCTCGAAGCGGGCAGCAAGCTGGAAGACCTTGCGCAGGTTGAGCAAGGCCCGGGGGCTTCCATCGCGCTGCGCGCGCAGCTCTGCCCAGCGCAGATATCCGGTCTCTTCGAGCAGCCGGTTCAGGATGTCGGCGACAGTCAGCGCGTCTCGCATACGACCGAGGCGCTCCGTGAGCTCGAGGACGGCGACAGCATGGGCCGCAACCTTGGCGTCCATCTCGGGAAACCCGTCCCGCTGCGCTTCGTCGAAGCAGTCGCGCAAGCGCATGCCCCGGCGTCCAAAACGCCTCGACGCCATCATGTACAGCCCTCGGTCGGACAGACGTACGACCGGTCCCTGCAGCACCCTGACCACGGCTCCGTCATCCATAGGGTTCTCGGTCAGGCGAAGCATCGCCAGCACGTCCTTGATCTCCTGGCGGTCGAAGAAGCCTGAACCGCCGCTCGTCAGGTAAGGGATTCCCTGCCGGCGCAGCTCGTCCTCGAAGTCGCGTGGAAGCATGCGTATGGAATGGGAGAGAATCGCGATCTCCGAGAATCGGCGCCCGCCGACGTGCAGCTTGCGGATCGTTTGGGCCACAGAACGCGCCTCGGTGCGCGAGTCAGGCGCCATCACCGCGGTCACCGGCCACGTTCCCCGGCCACGCGTCGCCACCAGCTCGGGCTCGGCGGCGAAATCCGGGTCTCTTCGGATGAAGTCGGTGGCGCAATCCAGGATCTCCTGGAACGACCGGCGGTTGTGCGTCAAGGGCAGGCGCATGCCGGGAAACCGTGTGCGGATGTTGTCGATCTCGGCATCGCGCCAGCCGTAGATCGATTGCTTGGCATCGCCGACGACGGATACGTTGCCGAAACCGTCGGCCGCCAAAAGGCGGATCAGCTCCAGCTGAATCTTGTTGGAGTCCTGGAACTCGTCGACGAGCAGGTACCGGAAGCGTTGGCGGCACAAACGCTGGAAATCTGGCACGCGCTCGAGCGCGTCGATGACCTCCAGGATCAAGTCGTCGAAGTCACGCAACCCGCCGGCGGCGAGCGCCTCTTCGTAAGCGCGGTAGACGACGAACAGGACATCGATCGCCTCGAGCTCGGCCCGCGCGGCCGGCTGGAGCGTCACCTCGGCATGCTCTTGGCCGTTGCCGCCTGCCTGGACACCCCAATGCGCTGCATGCAGCTCGATCGCACGCTTGTGGAACCAGTCCGGGTTGATGCCGCGGCCCTTGAGCTTGAGCAGGAAGCGCAGGCCAGAGCGCAGCAGATCATCGAGATCGTCCACCGAAAGCGCTGTGAATGCGTCCGGGTCGAGCGGGGCGGCAGCGCCGCTCCGCAGCCTGGCAACCAGCTCCTGTTCGAAGAGCCGCTGGCCTGTCTCGTCGAGGACGCGTAGCTCCCTGGGTGCACCCACCAGGTACGCGAACTCGTCCAGCAGGCGAGCGCAGATGCCGTGGAAGGTACCTATCCACGCCCCATCGAGCTCCTGAGGCCCGATCTGCGGTCTCCGCCTGGCGAGCTCTTCGTTGATTCGTTTTCGCAGCTCATCAGCTGCCCGATCGGTGAACGTCACCGCGAGGATCTGGTCGGGCGGGACACCTCTTTCGACCAGCCAGCAGAAGCGCTCAGTCGCTGTTGCGGTCTTCCCAGTGCCGGGCCCCGCCGCAATCAAGAAAGCGCCGTCCGGTCCCGCGTGAGCGGCAGCCTCCTGCTCGCGGCTGAGCGCAACGCCTTCTGTCGTGCTCACTCCGGTGGTGCTCCGCCGAATGGGCAGATCGAAGAATGCGGGCAGGAGCCGAAGCGCGTGATGCAGGTGCCTGGGAGGTCGCGTGGCGCGGGCTCGAAATGTCCAGCCTTGATGCGGTTGACGGCGTTCAGCACGACCTCGCGGCTGCGGTCGAGGTCCTCGGCCGCCAGCGGCTTCTCGCGGTATTCCTTGAGGCCCGCGGGCTTGCCCACGCTGAAGATGTCCTGGCGCATGGATCCCCACACCCAGTCTTTCGGGTACCAGAGCGATAGGAATCTCGGCTGGTAGCCGAGCGGATTGCCTTCGTCATCGAACCCGTACTTGCAGGCCATGTAGTAGAGGGCAAGCTGGACGTCGTACAGCTCAGGCCCGAAGTAAGCGTCGTATGCGTACCTCATCGGCTTGCCCGACCCTGTCTTGTAGTCGACGACCTCCACCTCTCCGTCGCCTACGTCGTTGACGCGGTCGATCTTGCCGACGATCTCGACGCCGTCGAGACCCTCGCCATCTGTGGCGAGGCGCAGGTGGAATCGACGCTCGAGCGCGAGCGTGCCCAGCCTCCGAATGGGCTGGAGACCGGTTACGAAGCGAATGTAGTTTCCGAGCACGGCGCGGACCTGGCCCTCTTCGCGCTTGCGGTCGAGCATCCCCTCCATTCGCGACAGGTAGCCTTCAAGGTGTCGCTGCAGCGCCGACTCCAGCCACTCGCGTTGGCGCTCGGACTCGAGTGGCCGCCACTCAGGCTCGTGAACGTGAAAGTCCTCGAGCACCTCGTGCAGGAATCCGCCGCGCTCCATCGCCACCGACCGCGGCTCCCGGGCCAGGCCGGGGTGATGGTTGTACCAGTAGAGCCGTGGGCACTTCAGGTAGTCGTTGAGGGTCGTCGGGCTGAAATGATCGATCTCGACGCGATCGGGATTCCGATCGCCGCCGTATGGCTCGAAGGGCTCGCCGGCCTCCCGATCGAGGATGAAGCCGACGTCCAGGCCGAGCGCCGCGGCGCGAGCGGCGGCCGCATCGGTGAGGCTTTCGCGCTGTGCCGCGATGAGGACCTCGGCTTCACGGGCAAGGAGGACGTCCCCCGGTGCCAGGCGCGATGACATGCGGGTGAGGTCGCTGTGGTCGGCTTCGGGCGCGGCCAGCTCGAGAAAGGCGGACGGGCCCGCCTGTCGAAGGTAGGCGTCGGCGTACGTCAGATAGAGCCGCCGCGAGGCCCGGGTCATGGCCACGAACGCAAGACGTGCCTCCTCGGCGAGGTGGCCGTCGGGATCCGATGGCCACGAGGGCATGAATCCGACCTTGAAGCCCTCCAGCCAGGTTCGGTCCTCGGCATCGAGGAGTGGATGTGGCCGCGCGCTCGAGGGAAAGATCCCGTGCGCGAGGCCCGAGCAGAAGACAAACTGGAACTCCAGGCCTTTGGCCTGATGGATCGTCATCACCTGCACGGCGTCGGCGCGCGAGGCTGCCGCCTCTGTGTCATCCGCAGCTCCCATGAGCAGGGAGTCGAGGGATCCGTCGAGGTCGGCCAGGAGAGGCCGTCCTCCGTGCAGCCGCTCATGCACCTCCTCCAGCGCCTCGAGCCCTTCGATGGTGGACCTGAGGTCGGCCATGGCCTCGTCGCGGTCCTCGGCCGCGAGCTCAAGGTCGAGGAGCCGCCGCAGAGCGCCATCCTCGATGAGAACCGAGTAGGCGAGAGCGGCCAGGGGGAGATGCTTCGCGCGACCCAGGAGGCGATACCGCGCGACCATCGCCGCGTGGAGCGCGTCGAGCTCGGGATCGGTCAGATACTCGACGTAATCGGGCGGAGATGGCGCTTGCTCGGTGCCCCCTCCCTGAGAGGCGGAGGGAGCTCCCCAGGGGAGCGGGTAGCGCGCCGGGTCCCTGGCCTCGAGCACGTACATCAAACGGCGCATCACCCGCGTCATCGGCCGGTTGTCCTCCGCGGCATGAGCGCGGAGGCGGCTCAGGGTGCGCGTGCCCACGCCGCCGAGGCTGGACGCGAGCGCACCTTCGAATGCTTCCGGATCGTCCGGTCGCCGCAGCGATTCGAGGTAGCCGATCAGGAAACGAACCACCTCGTTGCGCGCAGTGGCGCCGGACCCACGCACCTCGTACGGAAGGCCCAGCGCGCGAAGGGCTTCCTCGAAAGGCGCACCAAGCGTGGTGGTGCTGCGCAGCAGGATTGCGAAGTCGCGAAATCGGAGCTCCGGTGCGGCGGCGCGAAGTCGCATGATCTCACGCGCGCAGAAGAAGGCTTCGTCGACCGGATCCGCCTCGTGCGCCACGACCACGGCTGGAGCCGGAGGCTCGACAACCGACCGTAAGCGCCGCACAGCGCGTCCGGCCTGGGTCGCGGCCAGCAGCCGTTCCCCTGCATCGAGGGCCGCCTGCGAGCAGCGGCGACAGTCCTCCAGGCTCTCCGTTGCAGCGCTGTAAGCGGTTACGAAGTCCTGGCTGAGGAGGCGCGGAACCGTGCCGCGAAAGCCGTATATGGACTGCTCGGGATCCCCGACTACGACCAGGTTCGGCCTGGATTCGGGAGGGGCTACCAGCTGCAGCAGCTCGAACTGGGCAGGGTCGACGTCCTGGAACTCGTCAATGAGGATCAACCCGAATCGCGCCCGCAGCTGCGCGCGCAGCGCGTGGTTCGACTGCAGGAGCTCGATCGCGCCGATGATGAGGTCGCGAAAATCCACCATGCCACCGCGCTGCAGCCGGTCCTGGTAGGCGTGGAACACCGACGCGAGGATTCGCAGGCGCTCGCTTGCGCCGGCCTCCGTTGCCAGGCGCAGCGCCGACGGATGGACCAGGTTCTGCTTCATCAGGGTCACAAAGCCAACTAGATCCCGCGCAAACGCATCGGAGGTGCGGACTGCAGCCAGCTCGCCGAGCATGCCGGGGTCGATCTCGGCCAGGACCTGACGCATGACGATCCATTCCTGAAAGCCGCTGAGGAGAAGCCGGCGCGGATCGGGCGCGTGGTCCCGCAGCAGGCGCCAACAGAAGCTGTGAAACGTCGAGATCCACGCCTCGCCGTAGTCATCGTTCAGCCGCGCGTCGATGCGCCGCGCGATCTCATCCGCGGCGCTCTTCGAAAATGTGAGCACCAGGATCTGGTCGCGCCTGGCGACTGTCTCGCGCACGGCCTGCTCATACAGGTCGACCAGGGCGTGTGTCTTGCCGGTACCAGGCCCGGCGAGAACCCGCAGAGGTCCGTCGATGTCGTGGATGTCGAGTGGCAAGAGTTCCCCTGAATGGGGCGGGCCGAATGATTATGCGGGCCCTTGCGTCCTCAGGTCAGCCTCGCCTGTTAAGGGTTGACGGCTGTGGGGTCGAGTCCGCCTGTTCTCCAGCCAGCGCCTGCATCCCGTCACGAGCAACGCCACCAGGGTCCCAAGCTCCACCAGCGTCCACCGGCTCAAAGTCGGCGCAAGGCCTGTCACGGCTGCGATCGGGCTGGCGGCAAGCCAGCCGGCTCCCATCGGGATCCGCCAGGCGAGCGCCGGCCGCTCCCCCCAGATCATCCACGCCGCCGCCACGAGCAGGCAGAGGTCGGCCGCGTGCAGGTACGGCGTGACCAGAAGGGAGCCCAGGATGCCGGCCCCGATCACGACGCCCGGCGAGTCGCGCCACCAGAACGCCGCAGCGAGCGCGCCCGCGGCGATCGCCAGGCGCACGCTCAACGCGATCGCCCCGCTCAACCCCAGCGCGCCCTCCAGGGTCAGCCACGCCGCGCCCGATGGCAGCTGACCCGTCAGCTGGCTTACGTACGCGGACGTGCCGTGGGTGCCAAGAGTCACCAGGGCGATCCCGGTCAGTCCGGCGGTCGCGGCAATCCATGCTGCAAAGGTGCGATAGCGCCCGGCCGCCAGCAGCGCGAACGGAACCAGGAATGCGGTGTTCGGCTTCAAGAGGATGAGCGCCAGCACCAGCCCCGCGGCGACATGGCGCTCCTCCCGAACGAGTCGCCAGGCCACGATCACCGCGGCCGCGACCAACGGCACGACCTGGCCGAGGTGGACGGCGTACAGGATCCACGCGGGGGCGACCGCAGCCGCGATTGCGACCCACCGTGCAAACCCTCTGCTGCTGGCCGACCACGCGACAGACGCGGTATAGGCAGCCAGGCATATCGCCGCCCACAGGTAGTACGACCACCAGTACGGCAGCGGCGTCAGGGCGGCGGCGGCCCACGCGACGGTCGGCGGGCTGAGGAAGGCCTGCGTCAGCTGGTCCGGGACCAGGCGTTTCTGCTGGTCGGCGACAAGCGCCTGGTCGTAGATGTGACCCCATCCCCGCTGGAGGCCCACCTGGGCCGCGGCTTCGTAGGTGTGGAAGTCGACGCCGGTCGGGACCCCGCTGTTCAACACGTCGATGGCCAGGGCGAGGACGATCAGCGCGAGAAACAGCAGCGCGCCTGCGCGCCTGGCCGCGACCACCTTTCGACGTTACAGCACAGCCGGTGACAGCAAGCTGCACCGGGCGTGTGCCATCGACTCGCATATAGTCGGACGCCGTGGCCCCGAGTTTTTTGACTGCGACCAGGCCCGCCCGAGGTCCTGTCTGGGCGGTCATCGTTGCCGCGCTGGTGGTGTTCGGACATGCACCGTCGTTCATCCACCGACTGCAGGACAGCGACGAAGCCATCTACGGATCCATCGCCGCGCTGATGAACGTTGGCGGCGACCTTTACTCCGACGGCGGCGTAGACAACAAGCCGCCGGGGATCTTCTGGGTTTACGCGACGACTTTCCGGCTTTTCGGGATGTACCAGATGACCGCGATCCATGCGGTCGCGTTGCTGGCCGTCGGGGCCACATGCCTGCTCGTCTTCCTGGCCGGCCGCCAGCTTGCAAGCCCCCGGGCCGGTGTCCTCGCGGCCATCTTCTACGCCGCTTCCACCGCCGCGGGCAACCCGCAGCTCCTCGGCACCAACACAGAGCTGTTGATGATGGTGCCGCTTACCGCTTCCGTCCTTCTCATGTTGCGCAGGCGATGGCTTTGGTCGGGGGTTCTGCTGGTCGCGGCGGTGGCATTCAAACAGGTCGCGGCCGTCAACCTGCTGCTGTTTCCCGCCGCGATCGCTCTCCTCGAGCCCCGCGAGACCCGCCTCCGCGCATCAGCGACGTTCGCCGGCGGCCTTGCGTCTGGTCTGGTCATCGGCACGGCGATGCTTCAGCTCACGGGCTCGCTGGCCGGCTTCTGGCATTGGTCCGTCGCCAGCCTGTACGGCTATGCCAGCGCGAACTGGGCTCCCGACATGCTCTGGTATCGCGCTCAATCCAGCCTGCCCCTGTTCATCGTCAGCACGGCAGCGATGTGGATCGCTGCGATCCCGCTGGCGTTACGGTGGAACCGGCTGGACGCGTCCAGGCGGGTCATCGTGGTGTGGCTTGCCCTCTCGGTTGTGGGTTCGCTTGCCGGAGGCCATCTCTTCTGGCACTACTTCGTTCAGGTGATGGCGCCGCTGGCCCTGGTGGCCGCACTCGCCATCGACCGCGCGCTTGAGAGCTCGATCAGGCTGAATGTGGCCGCGCTCGCCGGCGCCGGCCTCGCCCTGCCGCTGGTCGGGTGGACTGCCTTCAACGTCGTCGCCGATCCGCTCACTTACGACGTCAGAACGCCGATCGAGCACCAGCTCGTGGCCTCATATGTGCGGGATCACACGCACCCGCAAGATCGAGTCTTCGTGTGGGGCGACTGGCCGGCGCTCTACGTGGAGTCGGATCGCCTGATGGCGAGCCGATTTCCTGGTTTCTTGCGCGGGTTCGCGAGAGGGTCCGCCCGGCCGCCCCGCAACTGGGACACGACGGCTGACGTCTGGACCGATCTGCAGTCAGATCTCACGCGCCATCCGCCGGCCCTCATCGTCGACACCGCGCCCGCCGGCTGGAGCGACTTCAGGCGGTATCCGATGCGGAACTATCCCGTGGTCGCAAACCTCGTCGAAGCCAAATACCGGCAGGTGGCGGTGATCGACCACGTGGTCATCTACAGGCGCAACGGTCCCTAGTGAACTAGAGGCTCGGCCGGAAAAGCCCCTCTAGGGGGTGAGCTTAGGCAGGGGCGGCGGTGGCGGTGTGGGTATCGGCGGGACGACGATCTGGGGCGGCGCAGGCACCTGTACGGGAAGCCACGGAGCAGCTGAAGTGACCACGCTCACAGTTGAGGACAAGTCGCCAACCGACGATGGTGTGGGTAGGGCCGCCGTGGTGGCCGGCGCCTCCACCTCGTGGACCAGGCTGGGCTGCGCTGTCGCGGCAGGGGAAGCACCGCCCCCTCGATCGACCTGAGTCAGCTGTGCCGGCGAGGCCGGATGGGATGCGATCACGGCCGCCGCAGTGGCGCCGGCGGCGACCACGGCCGCCGCCCGCACCAGGTGCTCCCCCAGCGGCTCCGAAGGCCGATGGCCGCTGCGGGCCAGGGATCGCCCGGCAAGCCACAGGACAAAGGCATAAGCGGCCCGGCGGCCGAACTCGCGTCCGTGCTCGACGTACTCGCTGACTGTTGCCAACGCCTGCCGCAGCCGCCGGCGCACCCCACTGAGCGTCAGTCCAAGCTGCGCGGCGATCTCGCGGTTGGTCAGGCCACCGAAATAGGCGAGCTTGACCACCTGGCGGTGCTCAGATGGGAGGGCGCTCATCGCCTCACCGACCGCCTGGCGGACCATGGCGCTGGAAAAGTCCTTCCAGGGCTGCGGGTCTTTCCCGCCGTTCAACCCGTCGATCAGCATCTTCTTGAGACCGCGGTGACCGCCCCGCACTCGGCGGCGATCGACGGGGGCGGGGGGCGTGCCGGTTCTTATCCAGGCCCTCCACGATTCGCTCGCGGTTGCGGAGCTGGAAGCCTGCGGCTCGCCCGCGGAAGCCGAGCCGTTGGTATCGGTGGCCGAAGACTGGTCGAGAAGCCGGTACGCGCCTGGCCAGTCACCCTCCATTTGCCCAGTACCCCTGTCTAAGAGAAACTCCCAAATCGGCGTCTTTACCCGGCGCTGCGGCTCAGGCCGCCGGCGGCTTGGCCGGACGCTTGATCTCCAGGATTCCAGGCTCGTGCGCGGCCACTGCGAGAAGGCTGTCGAACACGCGCACGGCGTCCGCGCCCGTGGGGGCTTCCGACAGCCGCACGTAGGCGATGGACCCGTTGGAAAACACGAAGGTGGGTGTGCCGAACACACCATGGGTGGCGACGGCATGCTGGTGATCGCTCGCAAGCGCTTCGGTGATCGAAGGGCTTGCGATGTCAGCACGAAACCTCTCAAGGTCGACGCCGGACTCCACGGCGACCTGCTCGACGACAGCGATGTCGTCGATGTCGAGGCGGTCCAGATGGCGCGCCTTCAGGAGGGCCTGATGAAACACGTCAAAACGGTCCTGCCTCCGCGCAGCCTCAGCCGCTTTGAACGCGAGCCGGCCGCGTACCAGTTCGGATTCGGGGGCTCCCCAGACGGTCCAGCCGTTGTGGCGAGAGTTGACCTGCGTCAGTGAGAAATAGCGCCAACGAACCCCCAGCGATCTCTGGCCGCTTTCCCGCACGCTGTCCAGCAGCATTGATGCGCGATAGACGAATGGACAGTGGTAGTCGTAGTAGACCTCGAAATCCATGATCCCGTCGAAGACGTCAACGC